>NZ_JBFOCU010000021.1:0-23752 GCF_040907945.1 Aeromonas sp. s11
TGACAATTCGGACGCGGGGTGGAGCAGCTCGGTAGCTCGTCGGGCTCATAACCCGAAGGTCGTCGGTTCAAATCCGGCCCCCGCAACCAACTTTTCGTCAGCTTGCGATTGTATAAACAATCGAAGGCAGACAAACGCCATCAAGCTACTGCTCGGTTTGAGGGTGACAATTCGGACGCGGGGTGGAGCAGCTCGGTAGCTCGTCGGGCTCATAACCCGAAGGTCGTCGGTTCAAATCCGGCCCCCGCAACCAACTTTCTGTACGTTCCCTTCCTGCATTGCCAATCATTGAACAATCCTTCTTGATGCTCATCACCATCTGGTGATTGCTGCTATTTCTGACGCTTTTTCAAGACCAAAACTGGTCGTATCAACCATTTGTTGGGTATCATCAGGTATCTCTTCATGGATGAGGCACGCGCCTGTGATCACTCCCTTCACCTATCTTCCTCCTGCTATTGAAAGCCGGGATGCCACGCTGGCCGAAGCCCTTGCCCAAGGGCTGCCGTTGCAACTGCTGCTGATCGCCGAAGAGCAGAAGGAGTCCTTGCTTTCGCTACCCGCCCTTGCGGGTCTCCAGACCCAGCTTGCGCTGGGGAAAAAAGCGCCCTTTACCCTGATGCATGGCAATACCCTGTTGCAGGTGATGTTTGTGGCCGGCAGTGTGACGCGGGATCACCGCCTTTATAAACAGATCAGAGGCTGGATTGCTCCTCTTTCTGGGCTCAATGTGGAGCGGCTCGGGCTGCATCTGGAAGATTTTTCTCCCTCCGAGCGAGTGATGCTGGCCGAAGTGATGTTGTCGGCCCTGCTTGCCGCCAATATTTCGTTGCCCACCAGCAAGCGCCGCAGTGAAAGCAGCTGGATCTATCAGCAAATCAAGGTTTCACCCGCAGTGGTGCTGGACTTGGCACGCCTTTACAGCGAAGCGGGGGGCAACGGGCTGGCTCGCCATCTGGCGGTGTTGCCTGCCTCCGAGCTGACGGCCGCCAGCTATCGCGAGTTTGTCAGCAAGCTGGCGCAAGATGAGGGGTGGCAGTGCCATCACTATGATCAGGCGCAGCTGGCCGAGCTGGGGGCGGGGGCGTTTCTGGCCGTTGCTCGTGGCTCGGAAGACAATCAGGGGGCCATGGTCAAGCTCAGCTACTATCCACCCAAGCCGGTGCGCCGCATTGCGTTGGTGGGCAAGGGGATCTGCCACGACTCTGGCGGTTACAACCTCAAGGTCTCCGGCAGCATGTATGGCATGCATCTGGACATGGGGGGCAGCGCGGTGGCGCTGGGGGCCCTCTACGCTATCAGCCGAGCCCAGTTGCCTTACGAGGTGCACTGCTGGCTGGCCATTGCCGAGAACCATATCGGCCCTCACGCCTATCGTCCTGGCGAGGTGGTGACTGCCATCAATGGCACCTCCATCGAGGTGGTCGATACCGATGCCGAAGGGCGAATGGTATTGGCCGACACCCTGGCGATGGCGGTGCAGGATACTCCGGATCTGCTGCTCGATTACGCGACCCTGACCGGGGCCTGCAAACGGGCGCTGGGTAGCCGCTACAGCGGCGTCTTTACCAATCGCAGCGAATGGATGGCATCACTGGTCAATCTGGGTCAGCGCAGCGGTGAACGAGTCTGGCCCTTCCCGCTTGATGACGATTACGACGACAACATCGAAAGCGAGTGGGCCGATCTGTTGCAGTGTGCGCCGGGCAGCTCGCCGGATCACATTGATGCGGCCCGTTTCCTCGCCCACTTCGTGCCCGAGCAGACCCCCTGGCTGCACTTCGACCTGAGCGGTTTTCGCAACAAGGGGGGCAATGGGGTGGTCTCCAGCGAAGTGACTGGCTTTGGCGTGCGCCTCACGCTGGATCTGCTGGCCAGCCCGCTTGGCAGAGTTGGTCGCCAAACCTCTGAACAATCTGAATGATAACAAGGAGTTCTGTGAAACAACCAAGCTATGACTGGGTGCTGTTCGATTTGGATGAAACCCTGCTCGATTTTCCGGTCGCCTCTGCGCTGACGCACACCCTGCAGATCTATGGCGTACAGGCTGATGACGCCAGCATGGCGCAGTACCACGCCCTCAACCATGGGCTCTGGCAGCAGTACAACGACGGCGAGATCGATGCAACGGCGTTGCAGCAGACCCGCTTCTCCCTCTTTGCCCAGCAGGTTGCCGCCGATCCCATGGCGATGAACAACACCTTTCTGGAGCAGATCATTGCCCTTAGCATGCCTCTCGAAGGGGTGGTCGAGACCCTGCAGCAGCTGCGCAGCAAGGTGCGGATGGGGATCATCACCAATGGTTTCAGCGTGCCCCAGCGGGGGCGGCTCGGCAAACTGGGCTGGAGCGAGTGGTTCGAGCCGCTGGTGATCTCCGACGAGATCCGGGTGACCAAGCCGGCGCCAGCTATTTTCCAGCACACCCTCTCCCTGATGGGGCAGCCGGATCCTGCGCGGGTGCTGATGGTGGGGGATAATCCGAAAACCGATATTGCCGGGGCGGCGGCGCAGGGGCTGGCAACCTGCTGGTACAACCCGGCGCGGCAAGCGGGCGAGTGCGATGCCACCCACGAAATCCACCACTTCGCCCACCTTGCCGACATTGTGCTGGGACGCTGATAGCCAGGTTTAACCATCACGTTATCGGCGACCAAAATGTCCTGGCAAGTTGCAACCAGGGTTGTTTGAGACTGGATTGGGTTTGCTTGAGACAGTAAGGGGAGCTGATGCTCCCCTTACTTATGGGTGTTTTCCTGTGAATGCAGGGATCTGAACTGGTAGCGATCGAGGATCTGCTGATAGTCGGGACTCTGTTTCAATTGATCGATAGCCTGATTGATCCGCTGCAGTTGCGCCTCAGTAGTGCTCTCTTTGCTCAGCATCAGGTGAACCGGCGTGACTTCGATACGCAGCAGGGTATGCAGCTGAGCCAGCGCTTCATCTTTATCCTGCCACCCCTGCAGTCCGTGGGGATCCAGAATAAACCCCTGGATCCGACCCCCTTGCAACATCTTCAGCAGCTGATCCAGCCGCAGGCGCATCTGCAAGCGAGGCTGCAGCTCGGGCCTTGCCATCAACTGGCGGAAGGTATTGCCGTAATCAAAGCCCTTGAGCACCCCGATATGGAAGTCGGGGGTGTTGATCAACTGCTCCAGGGTGGTGATCCCGCGCCAGCGTTCGGCATCTTGCCGACGGATAATGATGGCAGTCTCCTCTTCCCGATAGGGGTGGCTGAAGCGGGCATATTGCTGCCGCTCGGCGGTGATATTGGCTGACATGGTCAGCTGAACCGTGCCGAATTTCAGCTCGTGCAGCACGCGAGCCCAGGGCATTTCACTGAATTTGGCCCGATAACCGGCCCGCAGGAAGATGGCGTTGAGCAGCTCCACATCCAGTCCGCGGAGCTCTTGCTGTTCATTGCGATAACTGAAGGGCTGCCAGTCGACCCAGCCCACGACCAATGACTCCTGTGCCGTAGCCTGGCAACACAAACACCATAACAACAAGAGTCTGTACACAACGCATACCCTCGAACAGGCTGATACGGTGAGTATTGGACAGGAACGACGGAGTAACCAGTGCTGAGGGTTGAGCGGATGCACAGCTGTGCATCCCTCACAGTTCGTGGGCGTGGAATCCCTTGCGATAACGGGTTTCACAGCGCGGGCAGCGTTGCAGGGTCGGATCCTGTTCCAGCTGTTCGATGGAAAGCGGCTCTTCACAATCGGAGCAGAGGCCATAGAGGCCAAGATCCATCTGGCAGAGTGCCGCATCGATCCGCTTGAGGCGGGCCACGCTCTGCTCAACCTTCGGCAGATCCAGCCGGCTGGTCAGTTCCACCAGTTGATCCTGCTCGCAGTGACCGACCTGTTCGGCCCACTCGTCACGGCGGCAAGCTTTAAGCTGACCGATCAGCGTTTCTCGTACTTGGGCCCAGTCTGACAGCAGGCGATTACGCCAGACAGTCAACTGTGCTTGCGTCATTTCACACACATTATCCCCCACAGGACAGACGACAGATTCGGGGCAGTATAGGGATCCGATAACTCTATCAAGATGATATGCGTCAAGTTAAACGTGGTTAGCCGTGGCTTTTGGCTGCTTGCAGCAGGGCATCGCGGATCGGATCCGTCTCTTTGAGCACCCGGATCTCCTGAAACAGCAGGTCCGCTTCGGGATATTCCCGCTTGAGATAGCTGAACCACTGTTTGATGCGGCTGGGGTAGTAGTCGGCTTTTTCGCTGGCCAGATCCTGCTCGGTATAGCTCACCATCAACTGCAGCACCTCGGCCCAGCTCATGTGCGGACAGCCGGTTTTCATCACGTTGGCCAGATTGGGCAGGGAGATGGCGCCGCGCCCGACCATCAGGGCATCGCAACCCGAGACCCTGGCGCAGGTGAGGGCATCTTTGTGATCCCAAATTTCACCGTTGGCGGTGACGGGGATGGGCAGGGCGCGGCGAATGGCATCCACATACTCCCAGTGGGCGGGTGCCTTGTAGCCTTCGCGCTTGGTGCGGGCATGAACGGCCAGCTCGTTGGCGCCCCCCTGGAAGACCGCCTGGGCGTTCTCCAGATAGAGATCCTTGTCATCGTAACCGAGGCGAATTTTGGCGCTCACCGGCATATGGGCGGGCACCGCCTCGCGCACCGCCTTGACGATGCGGTAGATGGTCTCGGGCTCTTTGAGCAGCACCGCACCGCCCTTGCTCTTGTTGACCGTAGGGGCGGGACAGCCGAAGTTGAGATCGACGCCGGGGGAGCCCAGCTCGATGGCGCGCACGGCGTTCTCGGCCAGCCACTCGGGGTGTTGCCCCAGCAGTTGTACCCGCACTGGGGTGCCTGCGCGGGTTTTGCCATCTTGCAGCAGTTCAGGGCAGAGGCGGTAGAACACCTTGGCGGGCAGCAGCTGATCGACGACCCGGATAAACTCGCTCACGCAGAGATCGTAATCATTGACGGAGGTGAGTACCTCCCGCATCAGGTGATCCAGTACCCCCTGCATGGGGGCCAAAATAACGCGCATAACGGCTTTCCGACGAGAGTGGGGAGAAAAAAGAGCGCAGATTGTAGTGGGGTTGCGGCCCGCTGTCAGCACCCGCTCAAACTCTGTTAGGCTAGAGGGAGATAAATCACGCAAGGAGAAGGAATGAAGCGTTGGTGTCTGATGGCGCTCGGGTGGCTGGCATTTGCCACCGGTCTCGTGGGCATTGTGCTGCCGCTATTGCCGACTACCCCCTTCATGTTGCTGGCTGCCGCTCTGTTTGCCCGCTCGTCGCCCCGTTTTCATCGCTGGTTGCTGACCCATCCCTGGTTTGGCCCGCCCATCGTAGATTGGCAGCAGTATCGCGGCATTCGTCGTCAGGCCAGACGGCGCGCCATTATCTTCATTTTGCTCACATTTTCGGTGTCGCTGGCGGTGGTGCCACTGCTGTGGGTCAAGGGGCTGCTGGTTGTCATAATGGTGATCCTGCTCACCTGGTTAATGCGCCTGCCGGTGCTGGAGCCAGTTGCAATGGTGAAGTGAAGTCCCTAAGCTATTGCAGCAATAATGCTATGGAGTCGGCCTGTCATTTTTGCGTGACAGGCTTTTTTATTTCCCGCAGAAGGGAATTGAGAAAAAATGGCCACCCCTGGGTCAAAAAAATAAGCGGTCAACACATGAATCCGGAAACCCTGAAATTTATCGAAGCAAGCATCAAGACCATTCCCGACTATCCGAAGCCGGGCATTCTGTTTCGTGACATCACCAGCCTGATTGAGAACGCCGAGGCCTTCAAGGCCACCATCGATCTGCTGGCCAATCATTATCGTGATCAAGGGATCACCAAGATTGTTGGCACCGAAGCTCGCGGCTTCATCTTTGGCGCGCCGGTTGCCTATGCCATGGGGCTGGGCTTCGTGCCGGTCCGCAAGCCGGGCAAGCTGCCGCGCGAAGTGATCGAGGAGTCCTATGCCCTCGAGTACGGCACCGACACCCTGCAACTGCACACCGATGCCATCGTACCCGGTGACAAGGTGCTGGTCGTGGACGATCTGCTGGCGACCGGCGGTACCGTCGATGCGACCGTCAAGCTGATCCGCCGCGCCGGTGGTGAAGTTGCCGATGCGGCCTTCATCATCTCCCTGCCGTCTCTGGGTGGCGATGCCCGCCTGACTGCCGCTGGCATCAAGGTAGTCTCACTGGTCGAGCTGGCCGGCGAGTAATGCCTCTTCGGCCCGATCCTCTGCATCGGGCCTGCATTGAACCGGTGCCCGTGCGGGCATCGGTTTGAAAATCAAGCGATCCCTCCCGCTCTCACCGATAGCCGATACAGCCAGCCCGCCATTTGTGTTAGCATCCGGCCTCAATGCCCTGTCTTCCCTGCATGATGGATTTATGAGCTATCAGGTTCTGGCGCGTAAATGGCGCCCCCATACGTTTGAACAAGTGGTAGGCCAGCAACATGTGCTGACCGCCTTGACCAACGCCCTGGATCAGGGACGGCTGCATCACGCCTATCTGCTGAGCGGTACCCGCGGGGTCGGCAAGACCACCATCGCCCGTATTCTGGCCAAGAGCCTCAACTGCGAGCAGGGGATCAGCAGCCATCCGTGCGGTGTCTGCGATACCTGCCGCGAGATCGATCAGGGCAACTTTGTCGACCTGCTGGAGATTGACGCGGCGTCCCGCACCAAGGTGGAAGATACCCGCGAGCTGCTCGACAACGTGCAGTACCGCCCGGCCCGTGGCCGCTTCAAGGTCTACCTCATCGATGAAGTGCACATGTTGTCGCGCCACAGCTTCAACGCGCTGCTGAAAACCCTGGAAGAGCCGCCTCCCTATGTGAAGTTTCTGCTGGCCACCACGGATCCGCAGAAGCTGCCCATTACCATTCTGTCGCGCTGCCTGCAGTTTCATCTGAAGAGTCTGGATCAGACCCAGATCGCCAAGCAGCTCGAATGGGTGCTGGATCAGGAGGGGCAGCCCTTCGAACCACGCGCCCTGCTGGCCCTGGCCAAAGCCGCCGACGGCAGTATGCGAGATGCCCTGAGCCTGACCGATCAGGCGCTGGCCCACGGCAATGGCAGCGTGCGCCTCGAGAGTGTGCTGGCGATGCTGGGCACGCTCGATCACCGCCATCTGCACCAGCTGCTGGAAGCCATTTTGCGGCAAGATGCCCCCGCAACCATGGCCAAGATCACCGAGATCGCCACCCTGGGCCCCGATTTTGATCAGCTCCACGCCGAGCTGGAAGGTTTGCTCCATCGCATCGCCATGGCGCAACTGCTGCCTGCCAGTGTGCAGGAGCAGGGGGGGGATGCTGATTCCCTGCTGCAACTGGCCAAGGCGATGAGCCCGGAAGAGGTGCAGCTCTGCTACCAGATCGTGCTGGGTGGCCGTAAAGATCTGCCCTGGGCCCCCGATGGCCGCACCGCGCTGGAGATGACCTGCCTGCGGATGCTCGCCTTCTCCCCAAGGCGCGATGCCCTGCATCCGGCCAGCCTCACTGCGCTGCCCCCGTCAATGACGAGCAATGCCACTCCGGTAGCCTCCTTGCCGGGAAAGCGCCCGGCCGCTGAATCGGCCGCACTGGCACCGATCAGCGGCGCCGTGCCTGCACCGCTAGCCAGCCCTGTTGCTACCAGTGCCGTGCCCGCGGTTGATGTCTCCCTGCCTTCGATGGTGGATGACATCGGCAACCCCGCCGACAGCGAGGAGGAGGCGCAAGCCGCCGAGCTGTTCAGCCAGCAGGATGAGTTGCTGCGTGAAGCTGCAGGCATGGGGTATCAACCCGAGCCCGCGTTGACCCATGCGCAGCCCGATGTGTCTGCGCACTCAGCTACACAGCCCGCAGATGCTTATGAACAAGCTTCTGCCGCAGCCTACGCGGACCATTCCCGTGGCGAGTCGCTGACTGCCAGCATCGAGCCCGCGCTCGAACCGACAAGCGCACCTGAAGCTGTTTCAGCGGTATCGAGCATGCAGAGCCTGCTTGGCAAGCGAAACATGCTGCGCAGTCGCCAGCGTGGTCAGGATGCCCCGGCGGCGCCCGCACCGCGCGCAGTGCCGGTTGCGCCAGCTAAACCTGTAGCGCCCGCTGCTGCACCGGTCGTCACCCAACAGCCAGCTCCGGTCAGCCAACCTACCGGGCAGGGGATAGCGGCGATGGGTCACTATGATGATCTGCCGCCAGTGGATCTCTATGGCGACGGTTACGAGCCACAGGGTGACAACGGGGAATACGAGGAGTACCTCAATCAGGGCTTTGCCGAGCAGACTCAGGTGATGAGCCACGCCCCTGTCACGGCACCGGCCCAGCCAACCGATCTGCCACCTTGGGATCTCGACGGGCAGCCGAGCTATCGACCCGGTGAACGCAGTGCTGCGGCGCCTGCGGTGACGCCAGCCCCTGCGATCCAGCCGCCCGTTGCCCCCACAGCGGTGGCTGCTGCCCCTGTGACGCAGGATGAGCCCGCTCAGCCGGTGATGGAGACCATCGACTGGGATGAGCTCGAGAGCGACAGCGAGCCGCAAGAGGGAGAGGCGACTCGCCTTATCCCCTCCTCGCTGCTCAATGGTTGCGGCGACCCTTGGGCCGAGTTGATCGCCCACACTCAGGTGGGAGGGCGGCTGCGCCAGTTGGCCATCAACTCGGTGATGACGCGGGAAGGGGACAAGGTACTGCTAACCCTCAAGCCTGAACAGCGCCATCTGGTGAGCGACAAGGCGCGCGCCGATCTGGCCGAGATCATCGGGCCAGCGCTGGGACAACCGGTGCAGGTCGAGGTTACGCTCGGCGTGGTGCCTGACCAGGAGACCCCCCTCGAGATCGAACACCGCCTCTATCTCGGGGTGCGCGAGCAGGTGACCCGGGATCTGGAGCAGGATCCCAACGTACAGTTTTTAGTTCAGCGGTTTGGTGCCGTGCTTCATCACGAGAGCATCGAGCCACTCAACCGCTAAATTCCGTGGCCGGGAGCTCGCTTCCGGTTGAAAAGCAGTTTGGCTGTCCCCATCTAGGACAGACAAGCCCACAGCCCGGCGCTGGATGCCGGATTTCAAGACGAGAGACGACATATGTTTGGTAAAGGTGGAATGGGGAACCTGATGAAACAGGCCCAACAGATGCAAGAGCGTATGCAGAAAGCGCAGGAGCAGCTGGCTCAGATGGAAGTGACCGGTGAAGCCGGTGCTGGCATGGTCAAGGTCACCATGACAGGTAGCCACAGCGTCCGTCGCATCGAGATCGACCCCTCCCTGATGGAAGATGACAAGGAGCTGCTGGAAGATCTGGTCGCTGCCGCTTGCAACGATGCCGTGCGTCGTGTGGAAGAGCAGAACAAGGCCAAGATGGGCGAACTGACCGGTGGCATGCAACTGCCGCCGGGTTTTAAAATGCCCTTCTAAGGCGACTCTCCCCGCGCATTCTTGCTCCCTTGTCGCTGGCCATTCGGGCCACGGCAAGGGGGACGGCCGAGAGAGCCAAAGACGCAGCGTTATTGCTCAGGCGATACGCTGCGTTTTTTATGGGCAGCCATGCTGGCGTGGACGGGCTCTAACTATCCCTTCTGCGGAGCGGTTGCGACAGTGCAGGCCGATTACGCCATGAAACGCAGTGCTTCGATTCGCCAAGGTGGCGCTATTTGTCGATACCCGCTATCGGATATCCCGGTTTGGCGTGGCCGGGCGGGAGCGGCATAATGGCGGCTTGCCGTATTGAGGAGATTGTATGAAATATATTGGAGCCCACGTCAGTGCGGCCGGCGGGGTGGAAAATACCATCGCCCGCGCCCAGGCCATCGGGGCCAACGCGTTTGCCCTCTTTACCAAGAATCAACGTCAGTGGCAGGCGGCGCCCTTGTCGGATGCCACCATCCGTGCCTTCAAGGCGGCCTGTGACAAGGCCGGTTTTCTGCCGGAGCAGATCCTGCCCCACGACAGTTACCTCATCAATCTGGGCCACCCGGATCCCGATGGTCTGGCCAAATCCCGCGATGCGTTTCTCGACGAGATGAAACGCTGCGAGCAGCTGGGGCTTTGCTATCTGAACTTCCATCCCGGTAGCCATCTCAAGCAGATCCCAGAGGCGTCCAGCCTCAAGTTGGTGAGCGAGTCCATCAACTGGGCGTTGGAGCGCAGTGCAGGGGTGACGGCGGTGATCGAGAATACCGCTGGGCAGGGGACCAACCTCGGCTGGTCGTTCGAGCACCTCGCCACCATCATCGAGGGGGTGGAGGACAAGAGCCGGGTCGGGATCTGTTTCGATACTTGCCACGCCTTTGCCGCTGGCTACGATCTGCGCACCGCCGAGAGCTGCGCTGCCGTCTTTGCCGAGTTCGACCGCACGGTGGGTTTTCACTATCTCAAGGGGATGCATATCAACGGCGCCAAGTGCACCTTCGGTAGCCGGGTCGATCGCCACCACAGCTTGCGGGAGGGCAATCTGGGGGAGGCTGTTTTCCACCACATCATGAATGATGATCGCTTCGATCGCATTCCGCTGATCCTCGAGACCATAGACGAGTCCATCTGGGGCGATGAGATCAGCTGGTTGCGCAGTCTGGCGCAGTGATACCGAGCAAGCGAATCAAAGAGAGGGAGCCGTGGCTCCCTCTCTGCTTTTTCCATCATTGGCGGGCGGGCCTGTCAGCGGCGCTCCGAGCGCGCGTTACTCTGCGCGGCTCACCTCGGCATCCTTCACCTGAGCCCGGCAGAAGTGGATAAAGTGGCGCAGGGAGGTGGAGTGGTACTTCTGCTTGTGCCAGATAAGGGAGAGCTGGCGCGGGAAGCGCCGGGAGAGGGGCAGGGCGATTAGCCGCCCATCTGCCAGGCGATCCGAGGCTGCCAGCCGGGAGATAAAGGAGATGCCAAGCCCCTTCTCCACCGCCAGCATCACCGCCTCCAGGGTGTTGAGTTCAAGCCCTGGTTGCCAGCGGGGCAGCTCGGGCTGGATCTGCTGGATAAATTGCTCGCGGCTGCCCGATTGTGCTTCACGCAATACCCAGGTCTCGCCCCCCAGTCGGGAGAGGGAGATCTCCTTCTTGCTGGCAAGCGGGTGACCGGGTGGGGCCACCACCAGCATCTCGTCCTGCAGCCAGGGTTCGGCGAGCAGGTCGGGGTGGTGGTTCTCCCCCTCGATCAGTGCCATATCCAGCTCGAAGTTGGCCAGCGCATGACAGAGCAGGTGAGTGTTGTTGATGGTCACCTTGGGGGGGAGTCCCAGCTCCTGTTTGCTGCTGGCGAGCAGGGTGGGGAGCAGGTAGTTGCCGATGGTCTGGCTGGCACCAAGGCGAAGCTGGCCGCTGGGCTCGGCATCGGGACTGAACAGGTTCTCGATATCCTGCATCCGGGTCAGCAGCTCTTCGGCGGCCGGTTGCAGCAGGCGCCCCTCGTTGTTGAGCTGCAATCTGGGGTGAATGCGGTCAAACAGTGGTGTGGAGAGCTGGCGCTCCAGCTCCTGCAGCGACTGGGAGACGGCCCCCTTGCTCAGGCAGAGCTCGTTGGCGGCAAGGCCAAGGTTTCCATAACGGGCAATGGTGGCGAACACTTTCAGCTGCTGCAGGGTCAGTTTCATCGTGTTTGGTTTTCCTGAATGATTGATTTAATTCATTTAGATATCGTAAACGATAAGGGACCATTATCCTATCGCCATAGTCATCAATAGAAAGGTGTCATCATGATCGCAAGAACCCGTAAATCACTGGCTGCCGCCCCAACCCCCATGGCGGGTTTGGCGCTGGGCATCGCCAGCCTTGGTTGGTGTTGGGAAAATGCCGGTCACTTCGATGGCCGGATGCAACTGCTGGGTGCTGCCATTGCGGCCGTGCTGCTGGTGATCCTGACCTTCAAGTTTCTGCTTCACCCCCGCCTGCTATTGCAGGATCTCGCTCACCCCGTAGTCGGCAGTGTGGTACCGACCTATGCCATGGGTACCATGGTGGTCTCCAAAGCGCTCGGTATGATTGCGCCGCAAGCGGGCGAGGCACTCTGGCTGTTTGCTGTAGCAGTTCACCTGCTGTTCCTGGCCACCTTTATCTGGCATCGCGCCAAAGAGTTTGAAATCCACCACATGGTGCCGAGCTGGTTCGTGCCGCCAGTGGGCATCATCGTGGCTGACGTCGCCTTCCCGGGTGGTCAGTTTGCCCCGCTGGCCAACGGTCTGCTCTGGTTCGGGATCATCTGCTATGGCCTGATGCTGCCGCTGATGCTCTATCGCCTGATCTTCAGCCATGAAGTGCCGGATGCCGCCAAACCGACCATCGCCATTCTGGCTGCCCCTGCCAGCCTCTCTCTGGCCGGTTACCTGACCGTCAGCCAGGAGCCGTCACTGCTGCTGGTGGCCGTGCTGTTGGGGATTGCCATCCTGATGACCGGCATCATCTATCTGGCCTTTATCAAACTGCTGCGTCTGCCCTTTTCGCCGGGTTATGCCGCCTTCACCTTCCCGCTGGTGATCGGTGCCACCGCCCTGTTCAAAGTGGCTCATCTGGTTGAAGGGTTTGCGCAAGGGAGTCACTACGTCGAGCAGATCAGACTGCTGGCCCACTTCGAGCTGGGGGTGGCTACCGTCATCGTCGGGTATGTGGCACTGCGTTACCTGATGTTTTTTCTGCCGCAGCGTAATACCGAAATGAATAACGGCATGGCCCGCCAGGGTGCTCACCGTTAAATCTTGAAGAAGATGTGACATCGGGAAATGGATAAGCAGTGCGCTCCGAGAGCGACGGGATAAACGACCAGTCATACGATGGATGGACAAAGAGCCTCCACCCTGGTTGTGTAACGAGCAAAATGCCCCGCGGTGCGGGGCATTTTTTTATGGTTTTTTGATGTGGCGCTCGTGGCGGGCTATTTGCCATGGATTTAACTGGTATTACCTGTCAGGACGACTACAATGCAGCACCACTTTTTCGCTCGACCCCAATACATGTCGTCCCAAGATCCCGTATTTGACTCCTCTTTTGAAGCCCGTTTTCTGCATCCCCGCTACTGGTTCAGCTGGCTGGCGCTCGGCGTGCTGATGTTGCTCGCCTTTGTGCCGGTGCGATTGCGCGACCGTTTGGCCGAAGCCTTGGCACCACTGGTGTTTCGTATCTCGAAAAAACAGATATATATCGCCAGAACCAATCTGGAGATCTGCTTCCCGGACAAGAGCCCGGAAGAGCGGGATGCCATTGCACTGACCTCGATCCGGGTCGGCCTCAAGAGTCTGTTGGGATTTGGCGAGTTCACCATGCGTAGTCAGCGTTATTTGATGAGCCGGATGCAGGTGATCGGTTGGGAGCATATCGAGGCGGAGCGGGCTGCCGGTCGTCCGGTGATCCTGGTAGTGCCCCATACTTGGCCGGTGGATGCAGCCGGTTACTGCTTTACCCAGCGCGGGGTGCCCATGTGCACCATGATGAAACGGGCGCGCAATCCGGTGTTTGACTGGCACCTCAACCGGGCACGAGCCAAGAACGGTTGCCGTGTTTATGAGCGCAGCGCCGGGATCAAGGCGGTGATCAGGACCATCAAGAGCGGTCGCAGCTTCTTCTATCTGCCGGATCAGGATCATGGCCGCGAGAAGAGCATCTTCGCCCCCTTCTTTGGCTATCCCAAAGCGACCCTGCCTGCCTTGCCCCGTCTGGTGCAGGTCAGCGGTGCCAAGGCGGTGCCGCTGCTCGCCTGCTATGACGAAGAGAACCACTGCTACCGGCTGGAGATTGAGGCACCGTTCGACAACTATCCCACCGAGGATGTGATGGCCGATACCTGTCGTATGAATGACATGGTGCAACAGCAGCTGATGCGCCATCCGGGTCAATACATGTGGTTCCTCAAGATCTTCGATACCCGTGAAGATCAGGAGGGGCTGGATGGCCTTTACGAGGCGGGGATCCAGCGGATCCGCAAGGGATTGTCGCCCCACGGCTGACCCAGAATTTGCGTTGATTGAAATGGCCCCAGGTGGGCCATTTTTTATGATAACTAGTCTGATCAGTGCCTTGCAGGTCGATGGCCAGCCTCCCCAGGGTAGAAAAAAATGTCAGGATAACTACAATAACCGTTTGTTTTTGATGACTTGATGGCCGCCATGTCTGCGTTAGATCCGGTATTTGATACCTCATTTCATAGCCGCCTGCTGCATCCAAAATGGTGGGGCAGCTGGTGTGCGCTGGGCCTGCTTTCCCTGCTGGCATTTACCCCCGCGAGACTGAGGGATCGCTTTGCCGATCTGATCTCTCCAACCCTGCTGCGTTTTTCGAAAAAGCAGGCCTATATCGCCGATACCAACCTCAAGATCTGCTTTCCCGAGCTGGATGCCGCCGCACGGCAGGCGCTGCTACTCAAATCGATCCGGGTCGGGCTCAAGACCTTTATGGGCTTTGGCGAGCTCAGCTGGCGCAGCAAGGCGCGGCTGACCCGCCGCATCAAGGTCACCGGCTGGGAGCATGTGCAAGCGGAGCAGGCTGCGGGCCGCCCGGTGATCCTGGTGGTGCCTCATACCTGGGCGGTCGACATGATTGGCCGCTACTTCTCCATGATGGGCATCGAGATGTGCACCATGATGAAGAGCCCGAAAGATGAGGTGTTCGACTGGTACATCAACCGCGAGCGGGCCAAAGCAGGTAAGGTCTATGAGCGCAGCGCCGGCATCAAACCGGCGATCAAGTCGATCCGCGCCGGTGCCAGTTTTTTTTACCTGCCAGATCAGGACCACGGCCGCGAGGCGAGCGTGTTTGTTCCCTTCTTTGGCCGCCCCAAGGCAACCCTGCCTGCGTTGCCCAAGCTGGTGAAGCTGACCGGTGCCAGAGCGGTGCCCATCTTCGCCAGCTATGACGAGGATGAGGGGCGCTATCTGCTGGAGATAGAGCCGCCGTTTGACCCTTATCCCACCGCCGATCTGCTGGCAGACGTCAATGCCATGAACCGGGTGGTGGAGATGCAAGTGGCGCGCCATCCCGAGCAGTACATGTGGTTTCTCAAGATCTTCGAAACCCTGGAGCATCAGGAGGGGGATGACGGCCTCTATGAAGCTGGGATCCAGCGCATTCGTCAGGGCTTGCCGCCCGAACCTTGAAAATTGGCCCGCTTGCGGGCCATTTTTGTTGGTACAGGGGCCTTTCGTATTTGGTCTGATGCTGGTGGTTTTTAAGGCGAACGGGTGGACAAAAACAGCGTAAACAGGGGATAACAGGGTGTCTTATGAAAGGGAGAGGCAGGTGAGCGTGCGCGGAGCTATCTTCGAGAGCGGAAATAGGGTAAAAGGGCGGCCATGAAAATTCCAAATCGAATCCAACCTCTGGTTGATGACGGCCTGGTCGATGAGGTCGTCAGCCGGTTGATGAGCGGCAAAGAGGCCGACGTCTATGTGGTGCGCTGCGGCGACGAGATCCGCTGCGCCAAAGTCTATAAAGAGGCGTCCAAGCGCAGCTTCAAGCAGGCCGTGGTCTATCAGGAGGGGCGTAAGGTGCGTAACAGCCGCAGCGCTCGCGCTATGGAGAAGGGCTCCAAGTACGGCCGCAAACAGCATGAAGAGGTGTGGCAGAACACCGAGGTCGACGCCCTGTTCAAGCTGGCGGCGGCCGGTGTGCGGGTGCCGCAGCCCTATGTCTGCCTCGATGGCGTCCTCTTGATGGAACTTATCACCGATGAGGATGGCAATGTCGCGCCGCGCCTCAACGATGTGGCGCTTACCCCCGAGCAGGCGGTCATCGATCACCACAAGGTGATCCGCTATGTGGTGCGGATGCTCTGCGCCGGTCTTATCCACGGCGATCTCTCCGAGTTCAATGTGCTGGTGGATGAACAGGGCCCGGTCATTATCGACCTGCCCCAGGTGGTGGATGCCGCCGCCAACAATCAGGCCAAGGCGATGCTGGAGCGGGACGTCAACAACATGCGCAACTACTACGGCATGTATGCCCCCGAACTGCTCAAGACCCGTTATGCCCAGGAGATGTGGGCGCTGTTTGAAGATGGCAAACTCACCCCCGAGAGCGAGCTGACCGGTCACTTTGAAGAGAGCCGCGCCGCCATCGATCTCGATTCGGTGCTGCAGGAGATTGAGAGCGCCGAGGAGGAGGCCTATGCCCGTCAGGCCCGGATGAAGGCTGAGCAGGAAGACAGCTACTAACGGTCTTGCCACGTTCGCAAAAAGAGCGCCTTCGGGGCGCTCTTTTTATTACTGCTGCGGCTATGGTCGGCTGGGGCTGGGGCTGTGGCTGGGGGCTAGCTGATACATCTCCAGCCAGTTGCGATCCCCCGGATGGAAGCACCGTCCCAGCAACACGCCACCGGCTGCTGTAATCACCTTGCGGGAGGCCAGATTGTCTTGGTCACAGCTGATCAGCACAGGCGCTGCCAGCACCTGTTGTTGTACCCAGCGCAGCAGCACGGTCGCGGCCCCTTCGCCACGGCGAGAGGGGCGAGTTTCGTAACCGATATGACCCAGCCACTGGCGGGTTGCCTCATTGTCACCGTGACGCAGACGCAGGGTGGCGATGATCTCCTCGCCATCGAGGGCAAAATAGGTGGTAGTCGGCAGGTATCCACTGGGCAAGTTGCGCCCTTCTGCGTGATCCAGCAGGCTCTGTAGCCAGCCGTCCGAGTCAAATTGCGCCACCTGATAGAGCGGCTGTCCGTCCTCGGCGCATTCGGTGACATAGCGCCGGTAAGCCGGGGCATCTGCCAGTCTGGCCGGTCGGCATTGCAGAGCGAGCACTGCGCTCATGACAGTAGCGCGCAGGGCGGCAGCGGCTGCGGCTCGTTGTGGTGGAGCTCCTGCACGCAGGCCCGTTGCCTCCCAGCCTGTTTGGCGGCGTAAAGAGCCTGATCCGCTCGAAGGTAGGCCGCTTCAAACCCCTCGTCAGGGTGCAGCGAGGTGAGGCCGATGCTGAGGCTGATGGGGCCACCGGCCAGCGCCCGGGTCGCCTCGGCGATCTGTTGCTGCAAGGCGTGGCAGTAGTCTGGCAGGGTCTGCGGGTCCGCCATCAACAGCAGGGCCAGCTCATCGCCGCCAAGCCGACCGGCCATGCCCTCAGAAGGCAGGGTATTGGTGATCACCCGACCCACGGCCCGCAGCATGGCATCACCGGCGGGGTGGCCGTGGCGGTCGTTGATCTGCTTGAAGTTGTCCAGATCGATCAGCAGCAGCTGGCCGGGGCTCGTCACCTCGCGGGCACGCAGGGCCACCAGGCGTTCGAAATAGTGGCGGCTGAACAGGCCGGTCAGCTCATCCTGATTGGCGCGCCGCTCCAGCTTGCGCTGGGTGGCCAGCAAGGCTTGCTGCTGGCGAGTGTGGACCAGGCTCAGCAGCAGATAACTGCGGGCGATGGTAAAGAGCAGGCTGAGCAGGATCACAGGCCCGAGCAGCGGGTCGGTGAAGGAGTTGGCCGCCAGCTCCGGCTGCCAGAGATGTTTGGCGATCCGCAGCAGTTGCAACAGCAGTTGCAGGCCGAGCAGCAGAATGGCAAAGCGCAGCACCCGATAGACGGGGGCCAGCCGCTGGTAGCGCCAGAGCTGCCAGATAAGCAGCGCAATCTGCAGCGAGAGCACGCCGGAGAGCACGATGATCCGGCTATGCACATCAAAGAGGGGTTGCTGCAGGGCGGTCAGGGCAAACAGGACGAAACCGCCGAGGGTAACGGTGGGCAGCAGCCAGCCCAGTTGGTCGGCTTCACGGCGAAAGAAGTGGCGAATCCCCCGTTCATAGAGCAGGGTGGTCGACATCAACAGCAGGTTGGTGCAGAGAATATTGGCAAGGGATGCATTTCCCTCAAGGGGGCGCAGCAGCAGGCAGCAAAAAGCCCCTGCGATCACCAGTTCCCCCGCTGACCAGTAGATCAATGCCCTGATCTGGCGATGGGTGTGCCACATGGCGGCGAAAATGGTGGCGACCCCCACATGTGACAGCGTGACGAACAGCACCAGACTCAACAACTGGGCCGAGGAAAACAGACTTGGCATCAAGGGGCTCTCTGGGAAGTCACCTGTGAACGAACAGGCGATGGGGTATCGCCCGCTGGCAGTGGCCGATCACAACATGAATCCAACCTATTATCAATGGGTTAAATGGCCGAACGTGCTCACCTCCGACTTTTTGCACGATGGCGACTGCTGACTCGATTTATCAGCGCACAAGGAGCCATTTTATTGTCTTGTCAGTCAATTTCGCTGCTTGAAAGGTGGTTGTGTTGGCGGCAGGGTAAACCCAACCGCCAGACGTTGTGCTAATCGCAGGTCGCAGCTGGCAAGCGCATCATGGTTGCCTTCCGGCCCAGATGGGTCAGCAGACGGCGCACGTCGTCGAGGCGGATGATCAGAGTCGCGGTGTTGACCAACGGATGGCACTGCTCCTGTTCGGCCTGCCAGATGGCCTCGTCCACCACCAGCTCTACCGCTTTTTCCCTGTCGCGCACCATGGCGAGCAGGGTTACCGAGCCCGGGGTAAGGCCGAGCACCGCATTGAGTCGCTCGGGGGAGCCAAAGCTCAGCCGTTTGACGCCGAGCATGGCTGCCAGCGCCTTGAGGTCGACCCGGTGCTCCTCCGGACTCACCACCAGAAACAGCCGCTCGCTTTTCGGATCGCGCAAAAAGAGGTTCTTGGTCTTGGCGGCGGGTAGGTCGGGCAGCAGCCTGCTCGCCTCCTCACAGGTAAACACCGGAGGATGGTCAAAGCGCTGGTAGGGGATAGCCAGCTGATCCAGCAGGGAATAGATTGCCACAGAGACTCCTTTCGTCGGCGAAGAGTGGTCAGAACGGGATGGGCGGGAATAACGGCCGGATCGAGCTTACCAGTTTGGCTCCCGCCTCGCAGCCAGCGTGACGATTGCGAGCAGGCACTGTATGAACGTACAATAGTCCCATTCTCGGACAGCCCCTTTACGCTTCATGACTGCAACCCAGCCCACCGTATCCGCCACTCCGCCCCTCGACGGTTTTATCCTGACCCGCCATGGTCGGGACGTGCGCGGTCGCAACGGGCTGCCTGCCACCACCGAAATCGTGATGTGGCTCTGGAGCGCGCAGGGGCCGGTGCGGGTGGTGGTGCCGGGGCAGGAGCCGGTGTTCTTTTTGCCGCAGAGCCATATGGCAGAAGCCGCCGAGCTGTTCAAGGGGGCCGGGGTGAGCGGGCGGTTTCGCCGCCTGCCGATGCACACTTTCGATGGCCGCCCTGTGGTGGGCTGCTATTTCGCTACCCTGAGTGCCTTTCACCGCGCCATCGAGCTGCTGCTTATTCGCGGGCTGGAGCACTTCGAGGCGGATATCCGGCTGCCGGAGCGCTTCCTGATGGAGCGCTTCATCACCGCTGGTGTGCGCTTCGATGGCCGGGCGGTAAAAAAGGGGGGCAAGCAGGGATACTGGGAGGTGAACGAGGCGCGCTGCGCGCCGCAGGCGGTGACACCGACCCTCTCCTGGGTGTCGCTCGACGTGGAGTGCGCCATGGACGGGGCCCTCTTCTCGGTCGGTCTTTACAGCGAACAGGATGCGCGGGTCATCATGATCGGTACGCCGGAGGCGGATGCCGAGAGCTGGGGCACTCAGGTCCAGTGGGTAGAGGACGAGAGCGCCCTGCTGAGTGCGCTGGAGAGCTGGTTCAGTCTGTATGACCCCGATCTGGTCATCGGCTGGAACGTGGTTAATTTTGATTTTCGCCTGCTGCTACGCCGCGCCGAGCTTAACAAGCGGCGGCTGCGGCTCGGGCGGGGTCGTGAGCTCTGCTTCTGGCGCTCGTCACGGGGCGATCCCCAAACTGGCAACGTTATTATCCCCGGGCGCATGGTGCTCGATGGCATCGATACCCTGAAAAGCGCCACCTGGCAGTTTGCCAGCTACAGCCTGGATGCGGTGGCGAGCGAACTGCTCGGCCGTGGTAAAGATATCGAGGATGTGGCCAATCGGGGGGAGAAGATCACCGAGCTGTTCCACTCCGACAAGGAGGCGCTGGCCCGCTACAACCTGGAAGATTGCAAGCTGGTGTGGGAGATCTTCGACTACTGCCACCTTATCCCCTTTGCCATCGAGCGTGCTTCCCTCACCGGTCTTGAGCTGGACAGGGTAGGGGGCTCGGTGGCGGCCTTTACCAACCTCTATCTGCCGCGGCTCCATCGTGGCGGCTACGTGGCACCCAATTTGCCAGCCGACGGTGGGCTGGCGAGCCCTGGCGGCTATGTGATGGACTCCAAACCCGGTCTCTATCGCCATGTGCTGGTGCTCGATTTCAAGAGCCTCTATCCCAGCATCATCCGCACCTTCTGCATCGACCCCATGGGACTTATCGAAGGGCTGCAGCATCCCGAGCACGCAATTCCGGGCTTTCGCGGCGCCATGTTTTCCCGCGAGCGGCACTTCTTGCCGGAACTCATCGCCACCCTGTGGGCGGCGAGGGACAGAGCCAAGGCCGCCAGCAACAAGGCGCTCTCCCAGGCCATCAAGATCATCATGAACTCCTTCTACGGCGTGCTGGGGTCGGGGGGCTGCCGTTTCTATGATCCGCGCCTAGCCTCGTCCATTACCCTGCGTGGCCACAGCATCATGCAGCAGACCCGCGAGTGGATTGAAGAGAAGGGGTTCGAGGTGATCTATGGTGACACTGATTCCACCTTTGTCCATCTGGGGCACGAGACCAGCCCCGATGAGGCGGACGAGATCGGCCAGCGACTGGCTCAAATGATCAACGATAACTGGGCTGCACTGATCAGGCGCGAGTTCGACCTGCCGAGTTATCTCGAGATCCAGTACGAGACCCACTATCGCCGCTTTCTGATGCCCACCATCCGCGGGCTGGAGAAGGGCAGCAAGAAGCGCTATGCCGGTCTGGTTGGCAAGGCCAGTGAGGGGAGTGAACAGCTGGTGTTCAAGGGGCTCGAATCGGTGCGCACCGACTGGACCATGCTGGCCAAGCAGTTTCAGACCCGCCTCTATGAGCTGGTGTTTCACGATGAAGATCCCAGCGGCTATGTGCGCACCATGGTGGATGAGACTCGTGCCGGTCGTCACGACGATCTGCTTATCTATCGCAAACGGCTGCGCCAGAAGCTCGAGGAGTATCAGAAGAATGTACCGCCCCATGTGCGGGCGGCACGGCTGGCCGATGAGGAGAACCTGCGCCGCGGTCTGCCCCAGCGCTATCAGCATCGGGGCGCCATCGCCTATCTGATGACCCTCAATGGCCCCGAGCCGCTGGAGTACCGGCGCAGTGCCATCGATTACGAACACTACATAGACAAGCAGTTGCGGCCCATTGCCGATGCCATCCTGCCCTTTATCGGCGAGTCGTTCGACCGGATCTGCGGTCAGCAGCTGGATCTTTTCTGATTGGTGCAAGTTGGCACTTTACTTCCCATGAATACTGGATAAAAATACAGTTATAAATCATGGAGAAGTTTCCTATGCGTCTTGAAATCATCATCGACAGAAAACATCAGATCCCGACCTCGACCATGGAGGCGCTGCGTCAGGAGCTGCTCAAGCAGCTTGGCGAAAAATTCCCCGACATCCATGTGCGGGTCGCGCCGGGCAGCGCCATGGCCCTGACCGTCAGCCGTGCCAGCAAGGAAGACAAAGAGCTGGCCGAAGCCATGGTGCAGGAGGTGTGGGAGAACGCCGACAGCTGGATGCCGGAAGAGAACGTCGCCTCCTGATCCCCATGGGCAGTGGATAATTCTGGGCGGTGGATAAATGGGTAGCTGAAAAACGGGCATGCCCGCGAATGATCCGCCGATCCCCGGACAACAAAAAACGCAGCCAGGTGGCTGCGTTTTTTGTGGGTGGTGAGAGGCTCGCGGTGGCTTGTCTGGCTCTGGGTTGAGCCAGGCCCGTTACAGCCCTGCCCAGCTTTTCAGGCTCTGCTGCTGCACCCGGCGATTGGCTTCGCGGATCTCCCCTTTGGCGCGCAGATCGGCCAGCGCAATGGGCAGTGCGGCGCGGATCTCGCCACTGCTCATTCCGGCTTTGAGGGCCGGGTGATAGGCCATCTTGAGCAGCACATAGTCCAGCCCGGTCAAAAAGCTGTCGATGCTGTTGTCATTGAAGATGGAGGGAAACACCTTGTCCGAGTCGTTGGGCAGCCCCATCACCTGGGTGAACTCCTCCACCACGCAGTCGAGAAAGCGTCCCTTGGCCCGGCTGTAGTCTACCGGAATGATGATGGTGGCACGGCTGATCTCGTGTTTCGCATTGGTTGCGAAGTTGGCAAGGCAGAGCCCCTCCTTGAGCGCCATCTTGACCGATGGATCCCCCCCCATGGTGCGGTTGGCCCAGCTCTTCATCTTGCTGTAGTCGGTCATGATCAGGGTGAGGTTGGGCTTTGCGGCCACCATGCTGATGGAGTGGCCGGTGATGCGGGCCAGATGGGCTGCCTGTACCTTCACCACGTCGGCCTGCAGCGGCTTGTCACCCGACTCGTTGATAAGTTGCAGCCGGATCGGCTGCTGCCAGCGGGCAAAACGGGTCTGCCTGGCTTCGCCATACTCCCGCTCCATGGCGATGGCCATAAAGCTCTCGGTGAGATAGCTGTCGCTCTGCCAGCGCTCATCGGCACGGGCGCTGTGGCCCGCGAGCAGAATCAGCAGGGCCAGCAGCCCGCGTGACGTGACGCGGGGATAGTCAGCGCGGCCCAAGTTGGCCATTACCAAAGTGGCAATAAAGCGGGTGGCACTAAAGGGGGTTGCGGCAAATGACATGTTTCCTCCCTGAAACGGTTGTCAGCCTAGCGGTTGGCCTTGTCGATATCGCGCCAGGTGAGCCAAAGCCTGAGATCAAACTCCAGTTGATGATAGTCGGGCTCCATGTGCTGGCAGAGCTGGTAGAAGCTCTTGTTGTGATCCTTCTCTTTGATATGGGCCAGCTCGTGCACCACGATCATTTTCAGGAACGGGGGCGGCGCCTCCTTGAACAGGGCGGCGATGCGGATCTCGTTCTTGGCCTTGAGCTTGCTGCCCTGTACCCGGCTGACGTAGGTGTGCAGGCCGAGGGCATCCTTGATCACGTTGATCTTGCCATCGAACACCACCTTTGACAGGGGCGCCGAGCTCTTGAGGTAGCGGTTCTTCAGCTCCATGGTGTAGGCAAGCAGCGCCTTGTCGCTCTGGATCTGGTGGCTTTCCGGATAGCGTTTGGCCAGCATCTCCCCCAGCTTGCCTGCCGCAATCAGCTGCTGTACCTGTGCCTTGAGGGGGTCGGGATAGCCGCCCAGATAAGTCAGTTCCGCCATGGTGTCACTCGTTACATCAAAAAGAGCGTCATTGTAGTTATCTCGGGCGGGCTTGCCTACCGATGAGGAGAGAGGGTGTCTAGTCCTGAAATAGGTTTACACATTTTCGGCTAGCTTTGCTCCACTCAGAACCCCCGATGTACCGCATCGGGGGTTCTGTATTTCAACGCGTGATGCGGCCGCTCCGCGTTGTAAATATCCACCGCTTCACGCATCATTTCCCGCGCTTGCGTCAAATCCTGCGGGCTTTGCAACAATAACTCTCCTTTCAAAATCCCGTTCACCCGCTCCGCCAACGCATTCTGGTAACAGTCATACCCATCTGTCATCGAGCATCTCACCCCGTACCGTTCATGTAATGACTGATACAGCCCCGAGCAATACTGCACGCCGCGGTCCGAGTGATGGATTAGCTCCCCGCTGCCACACCGTTGCTTCAGCGCTTTCTTGAACGCCATCGCCACCGACTCCGCGTGCATTCCTTCGTGCACGTGATGGCCCACTATCTTGCGTGAGTAGGCATCCGTCACCAGGCTCAGGTACAGCGGCCCGCTCCTGGCGGGCAGATA
>NZ_JBFOCU010000022.1:0-43074 GCF_040907945.1 Aeromonas sp. s11
TAAAGAGCGACGCAACAGTGTGTTGCTGCGGGAGTGGAATTCTACTCAACCGCCTTCTCGAGTCAAGCCTTATTTTCAAAGGCTTTTCGAGGTTACCGACTTGGCTTTCTGCGTTGCCGCTTGCCCTGTCGATGGAGGCGCATTATAGGGAACAGATTCTTTCTGGCAACCCCTTATCTGCAATAAAATTGCAAAAAACAGCACTTTTTTAGTTATTCATATCCAACCACAGCTTTTATACAAACTTATCCACAGAAACACCCTTCTGGTTGCTAGAATGGCCGAAAACAAGGAGGCCAAGATGGACTTGCGACTGAGACCCTACAAAGGAAAACGCCCGCAACTGGGCAAACGGGTGTATGTAGACCCCTGCGCAACACTGGTGGGCGATATCGAACTGGCCGATGATGCCAGCATCTGGCCCATGGTGGCGGCGCGGGGGGATGTTAACCATATCCGCATCGGCGCCCGCAGCAATATTCAGGACGGCACTGTGCTGCACCTGACTCGCAAGAGCGCCAGCAACCCGACCGGCTATCCGCTGCTGATCGGTGAAGATGTCACTGTGGGTCACAAGGCGATGCTTCACGGCTGCACCATCGGCAACCGGGTGCTGGTCGGCATGGGTGCCATTCTGCTTGATGGCGTCGTGGTTGAAGATGATGTGATGATCGGCGCAGGTTCGCTGGTGCCACCGGGCAAGCGACTCGAGTCGGGCTTTCTATATATAGGGAATCCCGTCAAACAGGCTCGCCCGCTCAAGCCCGCCGAGATCGCCTTCCTCAAGACCTCGGCCGACAACTATGTCCTGCTCAAGGATGAGTATCTGCAAGAGACCTGATAGGTCTGGCAGAAACAGGAAGCCCGGCATTATGCCGGGCTTCGCTTCTTATATAGCTATATAACCGTGCAAAACGGCTGACCGGAAATCAGTGAGCCTGATCCCAGTTGTCGCCGGTGCCCGCCTCCACCACCAGCGGCACATCCAGCTCGGCAGCGGCCGACATCTTCTCCTTGATGATGGCGGTGTACTCCTCCAGCTTCTCTTCGCGGATCTCGAACACCAGTTCATCGTGTACCTGCATCAGCATGCGGATCGACTCATCCTCGATACCGCGGATCCAGCTATCCACGTTGATCATGGCGCGCTTGATGATATCGGCGGCCGTGCCCTGCATAGGCGCGTTGATGGCGGCCCGCTCGGCTGCCTTGCGCAGACCGGCGTTGCGGGACTTGATATCCGGCAGATAAAGGCGACGACCAAACAGGGTCTCGACATATCCCTGGGCTTCCGCCTGCTGACGGGTACGCTCCATATACTCCAGCACGCCCGGGTAGCGCTCGAAGTAGAGATCCATGTACTTCTGCGCTTCGGCACGACCGATCCCCAACTGCTTGGCCAGACCGAAGGCGCTCATGCCGTAGATAAGGCCGAAGTTGATCGCCTTGGCGCTGCGGCGCATGTCGGTGGTGACCGCATCGAGCGCCACGCCGAACACCTCGGCGGCAGTCGCCTTGTGGATGTCCTTGCCCTCGGCAAAGGCGGTCAGCAGCCCCTTGTCACCGGAAAGGTGCGCCATGATGCGCAGCTCGATCTGGGAGTAGTCCGCCGCCACCAGCTTGTAACCGGCACTCGGGATGAAGGCCTGCCGAATGCGGCGCCCCTGCTCGTTGCGCACCGGGATGTTCTGCAGGTTGGGATCAGATGATGACAAACGGCCCGTAGCCGCCACCGCCTGATGATAGGAGGTGTGTACCCGCCCGGTCCGGGGCTTGATCATCAGCGGCAACTTGTCGGTGTAGGTGGACTTGAGCTTGGCCAGGCCGCGATGCTCCATCAGCAGTTGCGGCAGCTCGTAGGTCTCCGCCAGCTCGGCCAGCACCTCTTCCGCAGTGGACGGTGCCCCCTTCGGCGTCTTTTTGATGATCGGCAGGCCCAGCTTGGTGAAGAGGATCTCCCCCAGCTGCTTGGGCGAGGAGAGGTTGAACTCCTGTCCGGCCAGCTCATGGGCCTGCTTCTCCAGCTCCGCCAACCGCAGCTCGATCTCCTGGCTCTGCTGGTGCAGCAGCTTGGGATCGATGGTGGTGCCGAGCAACTCCATCCGCGCCAGTACCGGCAGCAGGGGCAGTTCGATCTCGCTGAATACCTTGGCGAGACCCGGCACGGCCTCCAGCTGACCCCACAGGGTCTGGTGCAGACGCAGGGTGATATCGGCATCTTCCGCCGCATAGGGGGCCGCCTGCTCCAGCTCGATCTGGTTGAAGGTGAGCTGTTTCACCCCTTTGCCCGCAATATCTTCAAAGGAGGTGGTCTCGACCCCGAGGTAACGCTTGGCCAGCGAATCCATATCGTGACGACTGGAGGTGGAGTTGAGCACGTAGGACTCGAGCATGGTGTCGTAGGCAATACCCTGCAGGTCGATGTCGTGGTTGAGCAGCACGTTGCGATCGTACTTGAGATTCTGCCCCACCTTGAGGCGGGTCGGATCTTCCAGCAGCGGTTTGAGCTTGCCGAGCACCACAGCCTCGCTCAGCTGTACCGGTGCCCCGAGATAGTCGTGGCCAAACGGCACATAAGCAGCCTTGCCCGGCTCAACCGCGAAGGAGACGCCGACGATCCGCGCCTCCATATAGTCGAGACTGGTGGTTTCGGTATCGAAGGCAAACAACGGTGCCGCTTTCAGCTGTTCCAGCCAACCGTCAAACTCGGCTTCGTCCAGAATGCAGCGGTAGTCGGTTTCGATGGCGGCAACCGGAGCGGCGCTCTCATCGCCAGCCTCGTCTTGTCCGGCGCTCTCGCTCCCCTCTTCACCACCGGATTCCAGCTCCTTGATCAGGTTGCGCAGCTCGTATTCGCGATAGACCGCCAGCAGGGACTCCTTGTCGACCGGCTTGAGCAACAGCTCTTCCAGACTCTGTTCCAGCTCGACATCGGTCTTGATGGTCGCCAGTCGATAGGAGAGGCGAACCTGCTCCTCCTGCTCGCGGAACTTGTCGGCGAACGCCTTGGAGCCACGGAAGCCGAGGGCGGCGACCTTGTCAAGGTTGGCGGCAATCTCGTCGATGCTGCCAATCCCCTGCAGCAGAGCCAGTGCGGTCTTCTCGCCGACACCGGTCATGCCGGGAATGTTGTCGACCTTGTCACCCATCAGGGCCAGGTAGTCGATGATGAGCTCGGGCGGCACGCCGAACTTCTCGATCACCCCTTCCCGATCGGTCTTCACATCTTTCATGGTGTCGATCAGGGTGACATGGTCGGAGACCAGCTGTGCCATATCCTTGTCACCGGTGCTGATCAGGACCGGCAGCTGCTTCTCGGTCGCCTGGCGGGCCAGGGTGCCGATCACGTCGTCGGCCTCCACCCCCTCCACCATCAGGAAGGGGAAACCCATCGCCTTGATCATCTGGTGGATCGGGGCAACCTGGCTGCGCAGATCGTCCGGCATGCTGGCGCGGGTCGCCTTGTACTCGGGATAGATGTCGTCGCGGAAGGTCTTGCCCTTGGCATCAAACACCACGGCCACATGACAGTCAGGATATTGCTTGCGCAGGCTGCGCATCATGTTGGCCATGACACGGACGGCGCCGCTCGGCAAACCGGTCGATGTGCGCAGATCAGCCTGCTGGGAGGCGAAGAAGGCGCGGTAAAGATACGAGGAGCCGTCGACCAGAATAAGGGGGTTGCTAGGGGCCATGAAATCGTCCTGCCAGAGATAAACAGCCGCTAGGATGCCACAGGGCCCCCCTCACACCAAGGGGCGCAGCAACGGCACACAGCGCCTGATTAAGGGACTCAATCTGTGGATAACTCTGTGTTCAAAAATAGGACGCATCAGAGTGCACAGTGATAAAACTGTGCATAAGAATATAAAAACTCATTAAAAACAATGTATTGAGATCGTAAAAACCGATCGCGAGACAGTTAGAATGATCTCGATCAATGTGGAAAAAGATTTAAGGGAGTAGGTACGGCAGGATCCAAAACGAAACAATCCTAGCACAGCAAGATGACTTGACCAGCGGAGGGCGAGCGATAACCATACAAAAGTACAACAATCCATCCTGGCTCACATTTTCAACAACGAGGAGTTTGCCATGAAAAAAGTGGCCGTGATTTTGAGTGGCTGCGGTGTCTTTGACGGAGCCGAAATCCATGAGGCCGTCATCAGCCTGCTGGCGTTGGCCCGTCAGGGAGCCGCCGTCCAGTGCTTCGCCCCGAACGTGGCGCAGCTCCATGTCATCAACCACCTGACCGGTGAAGTGAGCGAGGGGGAGAGCCGTAATGTGCTGGTCGAAGCGGCCCGCATCTGTCGTGGCCAGATAAAGGATGTGGCCGAGCTGGATGCGGCCGATTACGACGCGCTGCTGGTGCCCGGCGGCTTTGGCGCGGCCAAAAACCTGTGCGACTTCGCTATCAAAGGAGCCGAATGCCAGATCCAGCCCGATGTGCTGAAAGCGTGCCAGAGCTTTGCCAAAGCCAACAAACCGGCCGCCTATATCTGCATCGCGCCCGCCATGATCCCGCTGATCTATGGCGCCGGGACGCTGGCGACCATCGGCCATGACGAAGGCACCGCCAACGCCATCGAGGCGATGGGTGGCAGCCATCTCAACTGCCCGGTCAACGAATTCGTGGTGGATCAGGAGCGCAAGGTGATCTCCACCCCCGCCTACATGCTGGCCAACAACATAGTCGAAGCGGCAGACGGCATCGAGAAGACGGTCAAGCAACTGCTGGCGCTATAATCCTCACCCAGCCAAAAACAGACGGGCCGCTCATAGAGCGGCCCGTTTTCAATTCTGCCTGAAGGCGATGAATTAGATGGTTTCGCCCATCTGATCCATCTTGCCCAACAGGGCACGCAGACGTTCCTGCCATGCAGTGTGCTCGTTGCGCAGCTGATGGTTCTCGTCTTGCAGCTTGCTGTTCTGCTCTTTCAGCTCGTCCAGCTCCATCTTCAGCAGGGAGATGTTGTCGACGGCGGATTGTACTTTGGATTCGAGTTGCTCAAGGACTTCTAGTGACATATGCATACCTGTTTGTTCAATTGCGATGCCCCACAGAGGGCGATTCAAGCGCGTGAAGCCAGCATACCCCGAGCGCATCGGCACAAACAAGCCAGTGCGCTGTAAAATGCGCCTTCCATAGATGTATTGTCTAAATATGCGTCTATTTTTCTCGCATCCTGCGCCCGAGCCGCGACAACACACTGAACCGTGCGTAAAAGGCCTCGCCACCCGCGCATCATTTGCCCCCTCCTGACGGCGCCGCCGTTATCCATGCAAGGCGATATAAGCCCCCAGCAACAGACAGGCGACGACATACATCAGCAGGCCGTAGAGCAGGTTCCAGCGCAGGATCAGCCCGGCACTGAGGTTGTAGCGGGAGGCCAGCGCCAGATTGGAGCCGGAGAGCGGGCTGGTGCCGGTGGCAAGCCCCCACCCCAACAGGAAACACATGCCGAGCAGGCTGGGATCCGGCGCCAGCGGCCAGAGCAGCGGCGCCAGCCCGGAGATACTGATGAGCGGATGCACCCCGACGATGGCTACCAGCAGGATCAGCAGCAGAGTGAGGGATGCTTCGAGCCAGCAAAAGTGATTGAACAGCGGCAGGCCGTGACCGGCACCGAGATCGATGACCGACAACGCACTGTTGATGCCTGCCGCCAGCAAACCGGCCCCCAGAAACAACACCAGCTGACCGCCGATGGCGGGAAAGCGCTCCACCACCTGCCGCTTGAGGGCCGCCTTGCGCCCGGCCCTCGGCATAAAAAGCAGCGCCAGCAGCGGGGCCACCAGTGCGATCACCGCCAGAATGCCGAGCTGGGGCCAGATCTGCTTGATGAGCAGTACCAGCAGCGCCAGCGTGACCGGCAACCCCAGGGTCTGCAACCGCAGCGGATAACCGGCAAAGTCGGCTACCCCGATCCGCTCCACCTGCCAGGCGGTCAGCCCCATCGCCAACAAGGCGGCAAGGATCCCGAACGGCAAAATATGGGAGAGCTGCAAACCCGGCGCATAGGTGAGCGCCACCGCCATGGCGACAAAGAAGGGTGACCAGAAGGCGGCGGCACAGAAGATCCGGCTCAGTACCATCACCTGACGCCGCTCCAGGGTGCCATTGCGCTCCAGCCGATCGCCGATGATAAACAGCACCGAGAGGTTGATGACAGCCCCCAGCAGATTGAGGCTGGCCATGGTGCTCCACAGCCCCTTTCGCCCGGTCCATGAGCTTGTGCCGGTCAAGAGACCCGAGGTGGCGAGATTGAGGGTGCTCACCGCGGCAAACATGGTGAGCATATTGATGTTGGGCAGCAGCCAGTCACCGGCGGTGAGGGTCGCTCCCTGCCACCAGGAGAAGAAGAGCAGCAACAGCGCCGCGCCATACAGGGCCAGCGCCTGCCGCTTGGCGGCCCCCACCAGCCAGGGCCAGGTGAGCAGTGATGCCCCCCAGGCCGCAATGGCCGCTGGCCAGGGGGAGAGCCCCAGATAGAGATGCAGCAGGTTGAGCAACCACATCCCCAAAATCAGATAACCCGACCAGCGTTTGGCCATCGACTACTCCGGCCGGGAGATCAGAGACACTGATCCATATCCAGTGAAGGCTTGTCGCACTCCGGACGGCCGACGATCTTGGCAGGTACGCCAGCGACCGTGGTATGAGGCGGCACCGGGTTGATCACCACGCTGCCCGCGCCAATTTTGGCGCCCACGCCCACTTCGATATTGCCGAGCACCTTGGCGCCCGCCCCTATCATCACCCCTTCGCGGATCTTGGGATGGCGATCGCCACTCTCCTTGCCGGTACCGCCGAGGGTCACGCTCTGCAGGATGGAGACATCATCCTCAATCACCGCCGTCTCGCCCACCACTATGCCGGTGGCGTGGTCGAACATGATCCCTTTGCCGATGCGGGCGGCCGGGTGCACATCCACCCCGAACACCACCGAGATCTGGTTTTGCAGATAGAGGGCCAGCGAGCGGCGCCCCTGACGCCACAGCCAGTTGGCGACCCGATACCCCTGCAGGGCATGGAACCCCTTGAGATAGAGCAGCGGGGTGGAAAAGAGATCGACCGCCGGATCCCGCTCCTGCACGGCGCAGATGTCGGCCGCCACTACCGTCAGCAGCTCGGGCTCGCTGCGCAGGGCCAGCTCGATCACCTCGCGCAGGGCGATGGCGGGCATGGTGGCGCTGTCGAGTTTGTTGGCCAGCTGGAAGCTGAGGGCCGAACGCAGGTTCTTGTGATTGAGAATGGTGGAGTGGAAGAAGCTGGCCAGCATCGGCTCCTGGGCCGCCATGCACTCCGCTTCTTGCTGAATTTTGTGCCAGGTTTTGGCAACCAGTTCATCCATGTTGCAGCCTACTGTTGTTCTGGGTGAGGGCTCTGTTGTTCTTTTGTCAGCACCGAGATGGGGTCCATGTGGATGATGACATCCATCCGCTCGAATGCCTGGCGGACCGCCAGTTCGGCTTCATCGGCGATCTGATGGGCCTTGACCAGGGGGATCTGATCATCCAGTTCAAGATGCAACTGTACGAATCGGGTCGGCCCGGATTGACGGGTGCGCAGGTCATGTACGCCGTGTACACCTTCTACGGCACAGCAGAGCGCCATTATTCTCGCTTGTTCTTCCGCTGGCAACTGACGATCGAGCAGCGCCTGCACCGCCTCGTAGCCGATGTGTCCCGCCCCCCACAGCAGGAACAGCCCGATCAGGATGGCAAACAGGCCGTCGGCCCAGTACCACCCCTGCCCCGCCAGCACCAGCGCCAGCAAGACACCGGCATTGAGCAGCAGATCGGAACGGTAGTGCAGCATGTCGGCCTTGATGGCCACACTGTTGGTCTTGCGAATAACGAAACTCTGGAAGCTGACCAGCAGCAGGGTCAGCACGATGGATCCGCCGCTGACCCAGAGACCCGCTTCCAGCCGCAGGATAGGCGCCTGATTGAGCAGGGATGAAATTCCGTGCATCACCAGCAGCAGGGCGGAGCCGGAGATAAAGGCTGACTGGATGAGGCCCGCCAGCGACTCCGCCTTGCCGTGACCGAAGCGGTGTTCGTCATCGGCGGGGGCCAGCGCATAGCGAATGGCCAGCAGGTTGATGATGGAGGCACTCACATCCATGAAGGAGTCGGTGAGCGATGCCAGCAGGGTCGACGAGTCGGTCATCAGCCAGGCGATCAGTTTGCCGATGATCAGCAGGGTAGCGGTGGTGACCGCCGCTATGCTGGCAAAGGTCACCCAACGGGAATATTGTTGATGGCTCAAAACCGGCTTTCCTCTGGCGATGAAAAACTTATTATACCCTGACCCCGGCGTCAGTTTGGCGCGAAAATCTGCGGAATAACACCAGATGAACAGAATACTCCTGGTCGACGACGATCTTGAATTGACCCAACTGCTCACCGAAATTCTGACCCTGGAGGGATTTCAGGTCACGGTCGCCGAGGATGGTGAAGAGGGGCTGCAACGGCTGGCGGAGCAGAGCTTCGATCTGGTGTTGCTGGATGTGATGATGCCCAAGCTCAACGGCTTTGCCATGCTGACCAAGCTGCGCAAGACCCACGATACCCCGGTGCTGATGCTGACCGCCCGCGGTGACAGCCAGGATCGGGTCAACGGTCTGGAAGCGGGCGCCGACGACTATCTGGCCAAGCCGTTCGATGACAGGGAGCTGCTGGCCCGGGTACGCGCCATCCTGCGCCGTACCCAGAGCGCCCCGCCCCAGCGCGGCAGTTCCTCCGACGAAGTACACTTCATGGATATCGTGCTGCAACCCGGCCTGCAGCAGGCCCGCTGCGGCGAACAACTGCTGGAGCTGACCGCCACCGAGTTTGGCCTGCTGGAGTGCCTGCTGCGCAATCCCGGCCAGATCGTCAGCAAGAGCCACCTCTCCGAGCAGGTGCTGGGCAAGAAGCTGGAACCCTTCGATCGGGCCATCGACATGCACCTGAGCAACCTGCGCAAGAAGCTGCCGGACCGCACCGATGGCCAGCCCCGCTTCAAAACCGTACGGGGGCGCGGTTACCTGTGGCTAGAGCAAGAATAGAGCGCATCAACTCCCTCAACGGGATCTCGACCCACATCTTCCTCTGGTTCTGGTTCATGCTGCTGGTGATGCTGGCCGCCGTGATCAGCCTGCCGACCCTGGATCCCCGCAACCAGATCCCGCTGCCGACCCATGAAGTGGCGCGGATGCAGAACAACGTTCAGGCCCTGCTCAACGCCGCCGAGCCGGATCAGGATTTCGATCTGGCCAAGGCGATGGACAAGATCGCCATGCTGCCGGTGGACAACGTCTACCTGCGCGACGAGAAGGGGCAGATCCAGTCCACCACCCATCCGCGCAAGTTCGTGGTGCGCTTTATGGTGGATGCCGATGACCCGGCCAATCCCATGCTGGGCAACGAGGATCGCAAGGCGATCGCCGGCCCCTTCCTGATGGAGCACCACGGCCATCGCTATCACGTCTATTTCGGCCTCAATGCCGAGAATCCCTACCTGTTCCTGTTCATTCAGGTGCTGGATCACCCGATCCGCATTCTGGGCATCTCGATGCTGGTCAGCACCCCGCTCTGCCTGCTGCTCGCCTGGCGGCTGACCCGGCCCATCCTGCAGTTGCAGAAATCGGTCTCCCAACTGGCGGCCGGCAATCTGGAGGTACAGATACCCAACCTGGGACGGGGCGACGAGATCGGCCAGCTGGCGGACAACGTCAGCCGCATGGTAGAGACGCTCAAGAGCATGATCCAGAAGCAGAAACAGCTGCTTTCCGATATCTCCCACGAGCTGCGCAGCCCCCTCACCCGGATGCAACTGGCGCAGGCGCTGATCCGCCGCAAGCAGGGTGACAGCGCCGAACTGGCGCGGATCGAATCGGAGATCGGACGGCTGGACAAGCTGATCGGCGATCTGCTGGATCTGTCGCGGGTGCAGCAACATGTTGAGGCCCCCATCGTGCAGCCGCTGGCCGACCTGCTGGAGCCCATCCTAGAAGATGCCATGTTCGAGGCAAACCAGAGCGGCAAACAGCTCAGACTGCCGCCGCTTCCTGCCGAGTCGATCCAGATGTGGCCCGAGCTGCTGGCCCGGGCGGTGGAGAACCCCCTGCGCAACGCCCTCAAATATGCCCGCGAGTTCATCAAGGTGGACTGGTATCGGGAGGGACTGGAGTGGGTGATGACCATTCGGGATGACGGCCCCGGCGTCCCCGACGAGCAGCAGGCGCTGCTGTTCCAGCCCTTCTTCCGGGTCGATGATGCCCGCAACGCCAAGACTGGCGGCACCGGGCTGGGGCTGGCCATCGCCTCGGAAGCGATCCAGCGCCACGGCGGCACCATTGCGGCCAGCAACAATCATCCCACCGGGCTGACCATCACCATCCGCTTGCCCATCGCCTGATCCTTTTCATCCGGACGGGCGCTGGGTATGCTGGCGCCCCTTCTTGGCTTTACATCTCTTTGCAGGAGCTCGTCATGCTCGATATCGTCCTCTACCAGCCGGAAATTCCGCCCAACACCGGCAATATCATCCGGCTCTGCGCCAATACCGGTTACCGGCTCCACCTGATCGAGCCGCTGGGATTTGAGTGGGATGACAAGCGGGTAAAGCGGGCGGGACTCGACTATCACGAGTTTGCCGAGGTGAAGCGCTGGCCGAGCTATGAGGCCTTTCTGGCCGCCGTGGCGCCCAAGCGGGTGTTTGCCTGCACCACCAAGGGGCGCACCGCGCACTCGGCAGCACAATATGCCCTTGGCGACGCCCTGCTGTTTGGCCCGGAGAGTCGCGGCCTGCCCATCGAGATCATCGAGAGTCTGCCGTTCGAGCAGCGGCTGCGCATTCCGATGGTGCCCCAGAGCCGCAGCATGAACCTCTCCAACGCGGTGTCTGTCTTTGTCTACGAGAGCTGGCGCCAGCTCGGCTACGACGGCGCCATGTAAGCGCCACCGATGATCAGTGGCGGGCATCGAGCAGATGCCCGCTGCGCTCCAGCCGCCAGCAAGTGACCCCCAGCGACAGGCCGCGCCCCACCATCAGCGCCGCCATCGCCGCCCATAACGCGGCCACGCCCCACGACTGACAGAGCCACCAGATCGGGAAGAAGCCGCCAAACGCGGCCAACAACATGCAGTTGCGCATCTCCCGCGCCCGGGTCGCCCCGATAAATACGCCATCCAGCAGGAAACACCAGACCGCCAGCAAGGGCATGGCAATCAGCCAGGGAAGCTGACGATGTGCCTCCGCCACCACGGCCGGAATGTCGGTGATATAGCCGATAAGGTGGGCACCAAAGAGGGCAAACACCAGGGTAAAACCACTGGCGATGAGGGCGGCCCAGCCCAGATTGAGCACGATGGCCTCCCGCAGTTTATGCCGATCCCGCTGACCGATGGCTCGTCCTACCATGGCCTCCACCGCATAGGCAAAACCATCGAGTCCGTAGGAGATGAGCATCAGGAAGTTGAGCAGCACCGCATTGGCGGCCACCGCCACATCCCCCAGCCGTGCCCCTTGCAGAGTCATGAAGGCGAAGCAGAGCTGCAAACAGAGGGAGCGCAGGAAGATATCGCGGTTGAGGCCGAGCAACCGCACCATGGGCGCAAGTTGCCGCCAGCGCTGCCAGCCATCCTGCCACACCGTCGGTGCCAGTTGCCGCAGTTGACGGCGTACTAGCCAGATGCCGAGTGCCAGCGCGCAGTAGTCCGCCATGACCGAGGCCGCCGCCACACCCCGCACCTGCCAGCCTAGCCCCAGCACAAACAGGGCATCGAGCGCCATATTGACCAGATTGGTGAGGATCAGCATCACCATGGGGCTGCGGGCATCCTGCATCCCCAACAGCCAGCCCATGATCACCAGATTGCAGAGCGCCGCCGGGGCGCTCCAGATCCGCACCGCCACATATTGGCCCGCATAGAGCTGCACCTCGGGCGAGCCGCCACTCAGGGCGATCAGTCGTGGCAACAGGGGGAAGAGCAACAACAGCAGCGCCAGACCGAGAGCAATGGCCAGCCCCAGCGCCCGCAGCAGGGTATCGAGCTGGGTACGACCATCGGCGGCGCCGTGCGCCTGCGCCGTCAGCCCGGTGGTCGACATCCGCAAAAAGCCGAGCAGCCAGAAGATGAGGTTGATCAGGGTCGCACCGACCGAGACGCCCCCCAGAAACCAGGCCTGACCGAGATGACCGATCACCCAGGTGTCCACCAGCCCCAGCAAGGGGGTGGTGATATTGGAAAAAACCATGGGCAGAGCGAGCGCAAAGACGGCGCGGTGGCGAGAGGGATCTCGCCACCAGGGGGCAACAGCTGGGGTCACGCTCAGTGGCCTGTCAGCTTCAGGATGCGGGCGAAGTCAGAGAGCATGGTGGCCATCTGCACCCGTGGTACCTGACCCGGTGCCACCTGCGGGCGGAATACCGCCTGCAGCTTGCCCTTGGGATTGATGAGCACGATGGAGGCGGAGTGATCGATCAGGTAATCCTTCTCCCCCTGATTGGCGATGGAGTAGATCAGCCCCAGATTGCGCACGAACGGGAACAGCTTGTCGTGGGGGGCGGTGGCCGCCTTGAATTCGGGATTAAAGAAGGCGGTATAGGTCTTGAGACGGGGAATGTCGTCACGCTGGGGATCCGCCGAGATAAACACCACCTGACTGTCGGGCGCCATCTTCTTCAGCTGGTCATAGACGGAGCGCATATCTGCCAGGGTGGTGGGGCAGATATCGGGGCAGAAGGTGTAACCGACAAACAGGAAAGTCCAGTGCCCTTTCAGGCTGGCAGGGGTGAACGGCTGGTTGTCCGCATCGGTAAAGGCGAAATCATTGATGTCCCGCCCCGCCGGATAATAATCGGCCTGTTCCGGCTGCTCTGGCTGCGTGGCGTAGAACACCAGGATCAGGCAGGCTGTCAGCAGCAGAAAGAGCAGGGGATAGCGGAGCTTCATCATAACAAGAGACCCTTTCAGTTCGAGGCAGATGGCCAGCAGTGACCGGACAAGAGGGGGGCATTGTACCCCAGCGAGCCGCCAAGGTGGTTCAACCTTGTGCAACGCCCTGTCAGGAGTCGACCATTTGGCATAATTAATCGCCAATTGCGGCCATAAAAAAACCGGCCCCCTCGGGTGCCGGTTATGGATGGATTTGTTTGTCTCTTCTGCTCAGGGGCGAGCGTTACGCCCCTGCTGCAACATCTTGCCGATGGCCCGCACGCCGATGGGAATCACGGGGGCCAACCAGCCCTCTTCCCCCTGGCGATCGCCATGACCACGTTTGAACAGCAGCACCAGACGCACCACCTTCTCTTTCGGACATCCCAGCCAGAGCGTCCAGTGCGAACCACGATGGTGCAGCCAGAGACCGTAAAACCAGGTCATCCGGCTACCTTTGACGAAACGGGTGATTGACGATTCCGCTGGCGCAGCCCCAGCCTCTGAATCCCATGGCGATCTTGATGCCATACCAGTCCTCCTTGACCGACAGGTCATGTTGCTTCGTCGGCCTGAACTGGGAACAGGCCCGTCACGACTATCTGCAACCATTACGAGTGGTCCCCTTTGCCTGACAAGGCTCGGGATCTCCCCACTCCCCCTTCATATCCCGTGAAGGTGTACTGCCCTATTCTCGTTGTTACCGGCCCTCCCGTACCGACGCACTGTGATGGTCAGAGGGAGGTGCCAAGCCCTGTCTCGGCGACAGGGCACTGATCTGAGCATATATCTGAAATGGATGATTGGTAGCCGGTCGCGCAGGACAAAAATGCCGCCGCCGATGATCTGTTTGATATGACAGGGAAAGTGTGCCAGAAACAGCACGGCCTCCCGAAGGAGGCCGTGTGGCAAACGCAGTTGGCGGGGATGATTACATCCAGTCGGCGTTGCGGATCACCCCGACAGCCAGCCCTTCGATGGTGAGCTGCTGGCAGGAGAGATCCACCTCGATGGGGGAGAGCTCTTCATTCTCCGGCAGCAGCCATACCTGACTGCCCTTGCGCTGGAAGCGCTTGACGGTGACATCCTCATCGAGACGGGCAACCACCACCTGACCGTTGCGCACCTCCTGGGTTTTGTGCACCGCCAGCAGATCGCCATCCAGAATGCCGATGTTCTTCATGCTCATCCCCTGCACCCGCAGCAGAAAATCAGCGCGCGGGTGGAACAGGGCGGGATCAACCTGATAGTGGCTCTCGATATGCTCCTGAGCCAAGATGGGTTCACCGGCAGCGACCTTGCCGATGAGCGGCAGGCCGCTCTCTTCCAGCACCTCTTCCTCTTCGAGCAACAGGCGAATGCCGCGGGACGTGCCCGGCATGATCTCGATGACCCCTTTTTTGGCCAGGGCCTTCAGATGTTCTTCGGCCGCATTGGCCGACTTGAAACCAAGCTTCTGGGCAATCTCGGCACGAGTCGGCGGCATACCGGTCTCGCTCATGTTCACCTTGATCAGCTCCAGCACTTCGGCCTGGCGGGGGGTAAGGGGTTTCATAGAATTGGCACCTGTCTTTTTATACAGCACACTGGCAGTATATACAGTGCAGTGGCCAAGGCAAGGCGCAGCTGACATTTGTCGCAACCAACCCCTCATTTACTGCTGTTTTGATCCTGCGCAGCCGACTCATCGTACCTCTCGGCGACAAGGGGCTGTCGATTTGCTATGCTCACGCCGCATTTTTTTGGAGAGCAGACGCACATGTCCCTAGGACAGAAGATTTCCAGAGCCATCTTGCAATGGCCGGTCAGCGGCTTGGTCAATCACAAGAGCCTGCCGGAAAATCCCATCACAGAACTCAATCTGGATCCGGCCAGACCCATCGTCTATGCCCTGAAAACCAGTTCGATCACCGACCTGATGACCCTGCAGCAGTGCTGCGAGGATCTCGGTCTGCCCGGTCCCTTCACGCCGCTGGAGCTCAACGGCCAGCTGCTGCCGCGCTATGTCTGTCTGGATCGTCCGCCTCCCCTGTTTGGCAAACGCAGCAAACCGCTCCCCTTCCTGCAGGAGTTCCACCAGCTGCTGGATCTGCACAAGCAGGATCCCGCACTGGATATCCAGGTGGTGCCCGTCACCCTGTTCTGGGGCCGTGCCCCGGGTCGGGAAGGCGAGGAGGCCTCCGGCTGGAACATCATCAGCAGCCTGGCACCGAACCGCCTCAAGAAGGCGCTTATCGTGATCCTGAAAGGACGCGAGAACCTGGTGCGCTTCTCTCCGCCGCTCTCCCTGCGCTACATGGCGGACAAGCACGGCACCGACGAGGCCATCGCCCACAAGCTGGCGCGGGTGGCCCGCACCCACTTCAGCCGCCAGCAGCTGGCCGCCACCGGGCCCAAGCTGCCCAACCGCAACCTGCTGTTCAAGCAGCTGCTCGACTCTGGCGTGATCCAGCAGGCCATCGAGGAGGAGGCCCAGCGCGAGGGGATCAGCCTCGATAAAGCCCAGAAACGGGCTCATGGCTACATGGACGAGATCGCCTCCAACTTCTCCTACCGGTTGATCCGGCTCGGCGAAAGCTTCCTCGGCTGGCTGTGGAACAAGCTCTATCGCGGCCTGTCGGTCAACGGCGCCGAAAAGGTGCGCCAGCTGGCCCAGGAGGGTCACGAGATCGTCTATGTGCCTTGCCATCGCAGCCACATGGACTACCTGCTGCTCTCCTACGTCATCTATCACCAGGGCATGGTGCCGCCCCACATCGCGGCCGGCATCAACCTCAACTTCTGGCCGGCGGGCCCGATCTTCCGCCACGGCGGCGCCTTCTTCATCCGCCGCACCTTCAAGGGCAACCCGCTCTACAGCACGGTATTCCGGGAATACCTCAACCTGCTGTTTGCCAAAGGCTACTCGGTGGAGTTCTTCACCGAGGGCGGTCGTTCCCGTACCGGTCGCCTGCTGCCACCCAAGACCGGCATGCTGGCGATGACCCTGCAGGCCATGATGCGCGGACTGGATCGGCCGCTCACCTTCGTCCCCGTCTACCTGGGTTATGAGCACGTGATGGAGGTGAACACCTACCACAACGAGCTCAAGGGAAGCCGCAAGGAGAAGGAGAGCTTCCTGCAGGTGCTCGGCATCCTGCGCAAGCTGCGCAACTACGGCCGCGGCTTCGTCAACTTCGGCGAGCCGCTGACCCTCAACAGCTACCTCAACGAACACGTGCCGACCTGGAAGGAGCACATCGGCGAGGAGGAGCGCCCCGAGTGGATGGCGGGCACCGTCAACCAGCTGGCCGAGCTGCTGATGACCCGCATCAACGGCGCCGCCGCCGTCAACGGCCTGACCCTGAGCGCGCTGGCGCTGCTGGCCGCCGAACGCCACGCCCTGACCCGCGACGAATTGCAGGCCCAGCTCAACACCTATCTGGATCTGCTCAAAGCGGTGCCTTACAGCCCGCAGAGCACCATTCCGGATGAGGATGCCAAGACCCTGCTGGATCAGGCGATGGAGCTCAACAAGTTCGAGGTGAGCGAGGACAAGCTGGGGCAGATCATCAGTCTGGACCGCTATCAGGCGATCCTGCTGACCTACTACCGCAACAACATCCTCCACCTGTTCGCCATGCCCTCTCTGGTGGCGGCACTGATCGAACGGTGCGAGGGGATCTCCCGCAGCGAGATCATGGCCCGCTGCATCGACATCTATCCGCTGCTCAAGACCGAGCTGTTCCTGCGTTATGAAGAGGAGGAGCTGCCGACGCTGGTCGACAGCCTGCTCGACGCGCTGCAGACCCAGCAGCTGATCGAGACCCGCGATGACGGCTACTGGGTCAATCCGGCCAACCAGATGCGCCTGCTGCTGCTGGCTGAGAGCATTCAGGAGACCCTGCAACGCTACGCCATCGTGCTGACCCGGGTACTAGCCCAGCCTCATATCGAGGCAGAGCAGCTGGAGGCGGATGGCCTGATGATGGCAGAGCGCCTCGGCACCCTGCACGGCATCAACGCCCCCGAGTTCTTCGACCAGAAGCTGTTCAGCACCCTGATCCACACGCTGCGCAAGGAGGGCTACCTCTCCCCAGAGTGCAAGCCGGATCTCGGCCGCTTCCAGGCGCTGGCCGACAACATAGTGCCGCTGCTGAGCAACAAGATCCGCCGCACCATTCAGGCAGGCAATCAGCTCTAATCTGCAACGCAAACAAAGAAGGCCGCATGATGCGGCCTTCATTTTTATCGGAGTCTGCGCGGGAACATGTCACGCCAGCAGGTAGTCGAGCACCAGACCGGCAAACACCAGCGCCCCCACATAGTTGTTGTTGAGAAACGCCTGGAAGCAGGCTTCTCGCTGCCGCTCGCGAATGAGCCGCTGCTGATAGACAAACAGCACCGCCGCCCCCAGCAATCCCCAGTAATACCAGCCCCCCAGCGTCATCAGCTGCCCGACCGTCAGCAACAGCAGCAGTGTCGAGAGTTGCAGTGCGCCGATGATCCGCTTGTCGTAACGGCCAAACAGGATGGCGCTGGATTTGAGGCCGATCTTGAGGTCGTCATCCCGATCCACCATGGCGTACTGGGTGTCGTAAGCCACCGTCCAGAGCAGGTTGGCAAAGAAGAGCAGCCAGGCCACCAGCGGCAGGGCATCCGCCTGCGCCGCATAGGCCATCGGGATCGACCAGGAGAAGGCCATCCCGAGCACCAGCTGGGGATTGGAGATAAAGCGCTTCATGAAGGGGTAGCTCACCGCCAGCAGCAGGGCGACAAACGACAGACCGATGGTGAGCGGATTCATGGTCAGCACCAGACCAAACGAAATAAGCGCCAGCACGAAGAAGAGCGCCAGCACCTCCCACGGCTTGACTCTGCCCGTGGGCAAGGGGCGACCAGCGGTGCGTTTGACATGGCCGTCGAAGTTGCGATCCGCATAGTCGTTGATCACGCACCCTGCCGAGCGCATCAGAAAGACGCCGACCACAAACACGGTCAGCACCCAGAGATTGGGCAGGCCACCAGCGGCCAGCCAGAGCGCCCACAGGGTTGGCCACAGCAGCAGCAGAGTACCTATGGGTTTGTCGACGCGGGCCAACTGCATATAGGCAAGTCCCCGCTCCTTGGTTAACAGATTCACTCCAGCTCCTTGTCACAGACGAGAGAGGGCAGAAACAGCTCGTGCACCAGCAGTGGCCACTGCCCCAGAAACAGACGGGAACGACGCCCCCAGACAGTGGCGGCCGGGCAACGGGGATTGACGGCAATATCGAAACGGGCCAGCTGCAGATGATCTCGGCGGGCAGGCTCATGGCCAAATACCCGCTCACCCAGCGGCTGCTCGCCAAGCTCGGCAATGCCGCTCCCTTGCAGTGCACCATCGGCAAACAGGGTCCAGCCCAGCACGGCGGGCCCACGATCCCCGTGCAGGATCACCTCGCGGCAGGTACCGGCCGGCGAGGCCGAATCCACCAGCCACTGCTCATCGGCAGTAAGGGCGATCGGGTGATTGCCCAGCCACTCCACCGAAAAGTGGCGATTGTGCTGACGCAGACGCCGGGTCATGGAGCCGGGCTCCAGCAGCCAGGGGCGCAAGCTGGCGGGCAATTCGCAACATTCGGGGGCCAGCCACCCGCTTAACGGCGTGAGGGGAACAGTCAACTCGGACTTCACAGCTTCACCATCCAGAGATTTCCGTGTTCAGGTTAAAATCCGGTTTATTATCCGTAAATCAATAGCGAAATGTAAGAACATCCGTGCTTGACGGCCCCGATGGCAACATCAAAAATGGGTTATCTCTTGCTGATGAGCCATCTATATGAAGATATTCAAAATTCTGCTGGTGTTGTTACTGAGCTGTGGCGCCCTGCAGCAGCAAGCTCTGGCTGAAGATGAGCCGCCCGCCGAGGGCACAGAGGGGGCTGCCAAGCCTGGTTTCTCCTACCACGCGCTCGATCCCGACATCATCACCAACTACCTGAGTGATAGCAAAACCCTCGGTTATATCCGGGTCACGGTAGAGCTGATGGCGGAAAACGAGGCCGATCTCAAGCTGCTGGAGCAGCATGACCCGCTGATCCGCGATGCCATCATCCGTCTGATTGGCAGCAAAAATGCCGATCAAGTGAAGTCCCTGACCAACCGAGAAGAGCTGCGCAAGGAGTGCGAGACAACCGTCAACGAGCTGCTGGTGAAAGAGACCGGCAAGAAAGCGGTGCGCGAGCTTATCTTCACCAAGTTCCTCTACCAGTAATCCCTCCCGAAACAATCGCTTATTGGCATATCGACCAATAAGCGAGCTTTGCCGGTTTATTCGAAATGAAAATCGATTACAATACGGCCGTCAAGTCGTAGAGGTAGTCGTTATGGGCAGCAAAACCCTGTGTGAATGGCGCCGTCACGAGATCCCCACCGATCTCAAGGCGTTGCGCAAGATAGTCCGCAAACCCAAGTTTGTCTGCAGCAAGTGCGCCCGCAGTGCCAATGACAAGGGTTACCTCTGCCAGCCGCTGCGTTTGAAAGAGGAGTAATTTTCCACTCTAACCGCCGTTCAAAGAGGACCTTGCTAGATTTCATCCTTTACAAGTCTGGCGTAGTACTGCTCAAGCTCGGTGGTCACCTGACGTAATTTCTAGTCTAGGTCTACCTGTCTTGCCCAGACAGCTTCCATCCCACTGGGACTTTGGCGGATTACTTCGGCCATTTGTGCTTGATTCTGCATCAGTTCGAGATAGTGAGCTCGAAAAGACAACAAAGCATTCAGGCGTCCCATATTATTGGCTCGCTCTGCCTCTTTAGCTGATTTCCGCGCATACCATACCGCCACAACAGCGATGAATCCCGCAACCAATGAGATCACGTCACTGATAGAGATAGCGATATTCTCCCCAATCTCAAATATCATTGATCGGTCCACCCCTGACGCCCCTGTTCGAACAATCTGCGTGCCTGGGTATCATTCGGGCAAACGCCGCGATACTCCTCGCCTGAGCGGCCAGCCAGATAGAGATGCTCGGGGCGGCAATACCATGCCAATCCCTTCTGATGTCCCTGCTTCCACAGTTCGGCATCCACCTTATTGCCACACTGCCCCTGATGGAACTCGACCCGCTCGGTGGTGAAGCCCAGCTTGCCATCCGCCTCCCCCACCTCACTCCACACCTTCTCGCAGGGATCATCGTTGGAGACACAGCCACCCAGCAGGGCAGCCAACAATATGATGGAGAGTCGCATAGTCATCCTTGAGCGTCATTTGGGCAGTTCATTCTACCCAGCGCCCCGCCCCTGACCAAGGACGAACACTCAGCCATGTGAGCGCGGCAAAAAAATCAGGCGGGCCCAAAGCCCGCCTGTTCGTTCAATGCCGTGGTTCACTGGTCATCGAAAGTGTCATCATCCTGCCAGCTTTCATCTTCCCACTGATCCAGCTCTTCTTCCCAGGAATCCGGCTCCCAATCATCATCAGAGGAGTCGTAATCCGGCTTGTGTCCACCCATCTTCACTCTCCTTGGATAGTTCACCCGCACTCCAATTTTATCCGGAATTGTCGGGCTCGCCAGTCAGAGAGAGTTCAAAGTTTGACCAGAGTGCGACCGGCGATCTGGCCTTGCGTAATGGCCTCGGCGGCCTCCACTACCTGCTCCAGCCCAATCTCGGTAACCGCCTGCTCAAAGAAGCTGGCAGGAAGATCCCGTGCCAGTCGCTGCCACGCCAGTTGACGACGTTCAAACGGGCACATCACCGAATCGACCCCCTGCAGCCGCACATTGCGCAGGATGAAGGGCATCACACTGGTAGGCAGATCAAAGCCGCCCGCCAACCCACAGGCCGCCACGGCGCCGCCATAGTTCATCTGAGCCAGCAGCTTGGCCAGCACCTGACTGCCGACGGTATCGATGGCACCGGCCCACAGCTGCTTCTCCAGCGGTTTGGCAGGCACCAGCAGCTCGCTGCGCGGCACGATGCGGCTGGCACCCAACGCAGTGAGCATGGCGCCCTGCTCTTCCGGACGACCGGTCAGCGCAGCCACCTGATAGCCAAGGGCTGCCAGCAGGGCAACCGAGGTGGCCCCCACGCCGCCTGCCGCACCGGTGACCAGCACCTCGCCGCTATCTGGAGTAATACCCGCCTCTTCCAGTGCCAGCACGCAGAGCATGGCGGTGAGACCGGCGGTACCGATGCACATAGCCTGCCGTTCATCCAGCCCGGCGGGCAATGGCACCAGCCAGTCCCCCTTGACCCGCGCCTGTTCGGCCATACCACCCCAGTGGCCTTCGCCCACGCCCCAACCGGTCAGCACCACCTTGTCGCCGGGCTGATAGCGGCTGTCGGCAGACTCGAGCACGGTACCGGCAAAGTCGATACCGGGCACCAGCGGCCACTGGCGCACTATCTTGCCCTTGCCGGTGATGACCAGCCCGTCCTTGTAGTTGATGGAGCTGTAAGCGACCGCTACCCGCACTTCACCTTCCGGCAACTGGCTCTCGGCCAGCCGGGTCAGAGTCGGTACAGTCTTGCCGTCTTGGTTTTCCAGTAACAGAGCCTTGAACATGGTTGCCTCTTTGATGACGTGTGAAACGGGGATCAGCTGCTTTGACGCTTTTGCAGTTGAAAATCGAGAGCCAGCGCGGTGCTCATCATGGGTTCAGTCGTTCTCCAGCGCAGTGAGGCAGTGCGAGAGGGTACGCGCCAGCGCTCCCTGATTGCGCAGCACCACGGCGCGGGCCTGCTCCCCCATCTCGCGACGGGCGTTGCCGTCGGCAAACAGCTGGCTCACCCGCTCGCCCAGCTCGGCGGCATCGGCCACGATGGCGGCGCCCCCCTGAGCCACCAGCTGGCGGGTGATGTCGCTGAAGTTGAAATAGGCGGGGCCGGTAAGGCAGGGCTTGCCGAGGGCTGCCGGCTCCAGCAGGTTGTGACCGCCGATCTTCACCAGACTACCGCCGACAAAGGCCACATCGGCCGCCGCCAGCATCAGCGGCAGCTCGCCCATGGTATCGCCGAGATAGACCTTATCATGTGCTCCAACCGCAGCATGACTGGTGCGCCGCACACAGCCATAAGGGGCGCACAGCTCGGCCACCCGGTCGAACCGCTCGGGGTGGCGCGGCACCAGAATGAGCAGCGCGTCGGGATGGCGTTTGAGCAGCAGATCAAAGGCGGCCAGCACCTGCTCGTCCTCACCCTGATGGGTGCTGGCGGCGATCCAGACCGGCCGATCTGTCCCCAGCTGCTGGCGCAGGACTCGCCCTTTGGTCTGCACCTCGTCACCAAACTGGATGTCGAACTTGATGGAGCCGGTCACCGCCAGCCGCTCACGACCGATGCCGAGGCGGGCAAAGCGGTCGGCGTCATCCTGATGCTGACAGAGCAGATGGGTCAGCGGCCGGCTCAGGGCGTCGAAGGCGCCGTGGAAGCGGGCATAACGCTGGCAGGATCGCTCGGAGAGGCGGGCGTTGATGATGGTCACCGGCAAATGGCGCGTCTCGCAGGCGGCCAGCCAGTTCGGCCACAGCTCGGTCTCCATCACCCAGAGCGCGCGCGGCTTGAAGGTGTCGAGAAATGCCGCAATGGCCCAGGGGTAGTCGAGCGGCGCGTAGCGATGGATCACCAGATCCCCCAGCTTGGCAGCCTGATCGGCGCCGGTGCGGGTGGTGGTAGTGAGCAGAATCGGTAGATCGGGCCGCTCCGCCTTGAGGGCACGAATGAGCGGCGTGATGGCCAGCGTCTCCCCCACACTCACCGCATGGATCCAGAGCGGTGCATCCTGTCCGGTGGCGGGCAACCGCCCGAGATGCTCGGCCCAGCGCTCGCCAAAGCCTGGCTTGCCCTTCTTTGGCTTGTAGAGGGCCAGCAGCGCCAGCGGCAATCCCAGGTGGATCAGCAGGTTGTAGAGCAGACGATAGGGCATCTTACTGACTCTGCTCCAGCTTCTTGCAGGCATCGACCACCTGCTCCGGTGGTAAGTCGATCAGGCACTTGAGATGACCGAACTTGCAGGTGCGCTTGAAGCAGGGGCGGCACTCGATGTCGGTGTGAACGATCTCGACCCGATCCGCCAGCGGCGGGGTGTAGAGCGGCGAGGTGGAGCCATAGACGCCCACCAGCGGCCGGTTGAGGGCGGCGGCGATGTGCATCAGGCCGGAGTCGTTGGAGATGACCCGGCCGGCCAGCGCCATCAGATCGATCGCCTCGTGCAGGCTGGTCTTGCCCGCCAGCACATGGCAGTTGGGACGAGTCAGCAGATTGACCCGATCCCGGATGGTATTGGCCACCGGCACATCCTTGTTGGAGCCGAAGATCCACACCTGCCACCCCTCGTCCAGATGCTGCTGGGCCACCACGGCATAGTGCCCTTCAGGCCAGCGCTTGGCCGGGCCAAACTCGGCACCGGGGCAGAGCACCAGCACCGGGCGGGCGCGATCCAGCCCCAGCCGCTCCAGCGCCTTGCTCTGGTTGATCAGATCGACGTGGAGCGCCGGATGCGGAATGGTCGGAATATCGGTCCGGCTCTTCATCTGCTCCTTGGGATAGGCGAGCGCCAGATAGCCCTCCACCATCAGCGGGAAGGCGGACTTGTTGCTGCGCAGGTCATTGAGCAGGCCGTAGCGGCTCTCGCCCTTCCAGCCGGTACGGACCGGAATGCGGGCAAACCAGGGGATCAGCGCCGACTTCATGGAGTTAGGCTGGACGATGGCCTGATCGTATTTTTCGGCGGCCAGCTGCTTGCCGAGGCGGCGGCGTGCCACCAGCTTGAAGTCACCGTGGCCAAGGGGCATGGTGATCGCCTTGTCCACCTCCGGCATCCGCTCCAGCAGGGCGCAGCACCAGGCAGGGGCCATCACGTGCAGTTCGCTCTCGGGATGGTTGGCCTTGATCGCCTTGTAGAGGCTCTGGGACATCACCATATCGCCGACCCAGGAGGGGCCGATCACCAATATTTTCATCGCGCGTCTTCTCTCGGGACTGGCCCGGCTGTTAATCATCACTGGGCGAGATTATGCCCCAAGAATGACTGGATAAATAACAGAAGATCCTTGGCAGACGCTGCCGTCACCCCATTTTTCCAGCGGTGCCCCGCTTCCAACCGGACGAGACGAGACAGGCAAACAGCTGATAGAAACGGGCAATGGCGGCTCTCTCTTTGACCCGTTTTTCCGTTAGAATGGCCCATCAATACACATTCGACCCGCCAGCCGGGCAATAACCGTGAGCCCACATTCGTGAAAAAACCGACTCTGGCTGCCGTTCTGATCGTCAAGAATGAAGCCGACAACCTGCGCAAGTGCCTCGCCTCCCTCGATGGACTGGTGGACGAGATCGTCATTCTGGACTCCGGCAGCCAGGACGAGACCCCGGCCATTGCCGCCGAATTTGGGGCCCGCTTCTTCGTCAACGCCAAGTGGCCCGGCTTTGGCAAACAGCGCCGACTGGCCCAGTCCCACGTGCAATCCGACTGGGTGCTGTGGCTGGATGCCGACGAGCGGCTCACCCCCGAGCTGAAAACCGCCATAGCCAACGTGATGACCAATCCGGCCAGCGATACCATCTACTCGATCCCGCGCCTCTCCTGGGTGTTTGGCCGCTTTATCCGCCACAGTGGCTGGTATCCGGATCGGGTGCTGCGCCTCTATCCCAAGGCGCTCACCAGCTATAACGAGGCGCTGGTTCACGAAAAGGTAGAAGTACGGGCCAACATGAAGATCGTCAATATTCATGGCGACCTGCTCCACTTCACCTATCGGGATCTGGAGCACTATCTGGTGAAATCCGCCGGTTATGCCCGTGCCTGTGCCGATCAGCGCACCGCCCGCGGCAAGAAGGGCTCCCTCAGTCAGGGGCTGATCCATGCTGTTGGCTGCTTCCTCAAGATGTACCTGCTCAAAGCGGGCTTCCTCGATGGCAAGCAGGGGCTGCTGCTGGCGATCCTCTCCGCCCACTCTACCTTCGTTAAATACGCCGACCTCTGGGTCCGCCAGCAACCGCAGCAGCCGGAATAACCGTCATACGAAACAGGGCCCGCGGGGCCCTGTTTGCATTGCTGCATACGTTATTTGCGCCAGAAAGGCGCCGCCCAGCGGGCCATCACCGGCACCATGGCCTTGGGATCGAGCTGGCTCATATCCTCAGGATGGTCGCTATCCTCCGGCGGGCTGAAGGCAAGGTGACGCCCTTCGCTGTTAAGGGGCTTCCAGCGCAGCGGAGTAGCGGAGCGGCGCATCGGGAAGAAACCGATAGTCGGCACATCGAGCGCACCGGCGATATGGAGCGGGCCGGTACTGCCAGCGATAAACAGGGCTGCGTTGGCCAGCACCTGACAGAACATCGGCAGACCATCGCTGGAGCGGTAGATCCAGCCGTTGCCGCCGTGGGCCAGCAGCTCGGCCGCCAGCTGTTCGGCCATCTTCTCCTCGCCCGGGCCTGCGGTCAGCACGCACTGCAGCTCGGGGCAGGCCTGATTGAGCTTGATGATGATGCGAGCATACTGCTCGATGGAGAGGTTGTTGGCTGAACCGCCGCTACCGGCATGCACCATCAGCCAGGGGCGGCTGGCATCGAGCTTGAGCTTGAGTGCCAGCTGCTCGCGCACCTGTAGCAGGCTCGCCTCATCGAAACTAAGGAAGGGGGTCTTGGGCTCCACCACGGCCACCTGCTGATCGGTCAGGAAGCGGCGGATCAGCTCCAGGTTGTACTCGGACTCCGGCTTTTGGGAGCGGGAGCGGCGCTGTACCAGTCGCTGGTTGTAGAGCACCTGCGCCAGCTTGGTCGCCGGGGCCAGCCGATAAGGGATGTGCGCCTTCCACACCAGCATGGCGTTGCGGGAGTTGGAGAAGAGGCAGATGGACGCGTCGAACGCCGCCGCCTTGATCCGGGCCAGCAGCGCTCGCTGTTGCTCCTTGTCGGCACGCACGCCCGGATCGATGATCACCTCGTCAATCCAGGGGCAGAGCCGGGCCAGCGGCGCCGTGTAGGCCGGAACCAGGGCAGTCACATGACACTCCATGGAGCCTTTGAGCATGGCGAAGCTAGGCCACGCCAGCATGAAGTCACCAATCTTGTCATTGCGAACGACCAGAATACGTTTCATAAAAAATCCCTTTGCTCCCTGTCACCAATGCAAGGAGGCTTGATGCGCGATGGCGTATTCTTGCCTGATGCACTGCTATTCTCAAGCGACGACCTTATAATGCGACCAAATTTCCAGGTTGCAGGACCGCAAAGATGACTACCAGGGTAATTTATCCCGGGACTTTTGATCCCGTTACCAATGGCCACGCCGATCTCATCGGCCGCGCCGCCAAGCTGTTTGACGAGGTGGTGGTCGGGGTCGCCAACAGCCCGAGCAAGCGCCCGCTGTTCGATCTGGCAGAACGTGTCCAGCTTGTCCAGCAAGTGACCAGCCAGCTTCCCAACGTCAAGGTGGTGGGCTTCTCCGGTCTGCTGGTCGATTTTGCCAAAGAGCATCAGGCCAACGTGCTGATCCGCGGCCTGCGCGCCGTCTCCGACTTCGAGTACGAGTTCCAGCTGGCCAACATGAACCGCCGCCTGATGCCGGAGCTGGAAAGCGTCTTCCTCACCCCGGCGGAGGAGAACTCCTTTATCTCCTCCACTCTGGTGAAAGAGGTGGCGCTGCACGGTGGCGACATTCGTCAGTTTGTCGACCCCGTGGTAGCCCAGGCCATCGCAGCCAAACAGAAAGGGTGATCCCCTTCCATACTCGCCATTCCTGACGGCAACTACGAACAAGGGCTACCTACGGGTAGCCCTTGTTGTATCTGTCTCGTTATAGAGAGGTCAGCCTGCTTGCCGGTTACTGACGGGCAAACCGCTCATTCATCTCCTGCACCAGCAGATCGAGCCACTCGTAGCGGCGCCGATACATGGCCCGCTTCTTGGAGGCGATCTCCTCCAGCGGCTTGCGCGGCTGGGCTTGCAGAGCGACGAAGTTGGCATCCACATCCCGGGCGTCGAACTCCTGCCACAGCTCGTCATAATCGGCCTGCAAATTGGCTTTCTGCTTGCTGCTGTAGCGCTTGGCCTGAAACACGTGGGCCCGCTTGCGCACCGCCAGTACCTCTGCCGCCCCCATGGCCTGCGCCAGTTGCTGCACCAGCTGCACCAGCAGGGATTTGGGCCGCAGGCCGTGCCCCTCTTTGGTCAGCTCGCGCACCCGCTCCTGGGCATTGTCGACTGCAGGCTCCGGCCCCTGCATGGAGCCGATCATCAGAATCAAACGATCCGCACTGCCCGCCAGCGAAAAGGCGCAGCTGTAGAGGCGCTGCCCCTCGCCGTTGACGATGGAGAGCGCCAGCTCGGCCTCGCGGCGGAAGGTGCCATCGTGGCGCAGCAGAATGCGGCAGCCGCTCTGGGGATAGTGCCCCAGCGCGATCCCCTCGCCCAGATAGAGGGGGTCGATCAGCTGCGGGTAGCACTCCAGCAGCAACCGATAGTGATTTTCCAGCATCTCGGCCCGCTCACGGGCGCTGGCACAGGCGAAGCGATAGGGGCGCATCGGCTTGTCGAGCAGCTCGGGATAGACCGCCGGCAGCGCCTTGAGCGAGTCGCACTGAAACAGGCTGAAGACCCGGCTCAGCGACTTGCGATAGAGCAGGCTGCGCAGCACGAACTTGCCGCGATTGAAGGTTTTCCGGTCACATCCCTCGGGGTAGAGGAAGCGGGCCATGGATTTTGCGCAATAGCGCTCCTGCCGGGATAAATATTCCCAGTCTATTGATTTAACTGTCATTTTTATATTCTCAAACCGCCTGAACGGTCGGGATACTAGTGACAGCTGTGCAAATCTTCAACAGAGTGGAAATACGCTGTTACAACTTCCCCCGAATCGGAGCAAAAAGTGCGCTCAGCGCTGGCAATGACTGCAAAAAACCGTGGTGCGCTGGCCCATTCTTGTCTCGGTCAGCAGGGTGTGACAGTGGAAACAGGGCTGACCGCCACGGCCGTAGACCTGCAACTGCTGCACGAAATAGCCCGGCTTGCCATCGGCACTGGTGAAATCCTTGAGAGTGGTGCCGCCCTGGCGAATTGCCTCGGCCAACACCCGCTTGATCTCGGCCACCAGGGTTCCCAGCCGCTCGGCACTGATATTGCCCGCCGCCCGTTTGGGGTGAATGCCAGCAGCATAGAGCGCCTCGTTCGCGTAGATGTTGCCCACCCCGACCACCACCTGATTGTCCATCAGGAACTGTTTGATGGCGGTGCTGCGCCCCTTGGCGCGCTCACGCAGGTAATCAGCACTGAAGGCATCAGTGAGCGGCTCGGGCCCCAGCTTGGCGAGCAGCGCATGGGCTTCGGCCGGTTCGCGAGTCCAGAGCAGGGCGCCGAAGCGGCGCGGATCGTTGAGCCGCAGCAGCTTGCCATTCTCCAGCTCGATATCCACGTGGTCGTGCTTCTCGGCCGGGGTGCCGATATCCAGTACACGCAGGCTGCCGGACATCCCCAGATGAAGGATGGCGGTGCCGAAATCGGTCTCCAGCAGCAGGTATTTGGCACGGCGACGCACCCGATGGATGGTGAGGTCCACCAGCTCCTGAATTTCACCGGGGATCGGCCAGCGCAGGCGGCCATCCCGCACCACTACACGCGTCACCTTGATACCGGTGAGCCAGGGGGAGATCCCCTGACGACTGACTTCAACTTCTGGCAATTCAGGCATGGGCACCTCGCAAGGAAAAGGAACTCAGGGGGCAGGGCGCAGCAGATCGCGATACTGCTCGGCAGTGAGGGCGAGCCAGAGACCGGAGGGCAGCTGAGCGCCATATTGGCCGCTGTTCTGATAGAGGCCGATCTCGACCGGATCGCTCTGGCCGGCAATCCACACCTTGATGGTCACCGGGGTACCGCGCACCACCTCGCCGGGGGACAGCAACCAGCTCTGCCAGCGTGCCAGACGGGCATCCAGCTGCGCCGTGTCGAGCCCCAGATCCGGCACGCTGCGCCAGCCCTGCCCGATCCGCTCAATCTGCCAGCTCGGCCCCTGCCAGGTGAGCACCACAGACGCATCCGGCAGCAAGGGGCGAGCCCGCTTGGCGCTGTTCTCCTGCTGGGCAGTCTCCATACGATGCAACAGGGTGATCACGATCAGCACCACCACAATGATCACGTTATTCCAGCCTTTGCGGCTCAATTTGAACATGGCAAGCCTCCCTTTGAACCGGCAGTGTACTGAATTCGGCGCATAAAAAAACCCGGCACGAAGCCGGGTTTTTGGGAATGCAGCATCAAGTAATTACTTGATTTTGCCTTCCTTGTAGATCACATGCTGACGAACAACGGGATCAAACTTTTTGATCTCCATTTTTTCGGGCATGGTGCGCTTGTTTTTGGTAGTGGTATAGAAGTGACCAGTACCGGCGCTGGAGTTCAGGCGAATTTTCTCGCGAATACCTTTAGCCATGATCTAATTCCTTATACCTTAACACCGCTGGCGCGCAGTTCAGCCAGAACCACTTCAACGCCACGCTTGTCGATGATACGCATGCCTTTTGCGGATACGCGCAGGCTTACGAAGCGTTTTTCACTCTCAACCCAGAAACGGTGAGTGTGCAGGTTCGGCAGGAAACGACGCTTGGTGGCGTTGTTAGCGTGCGAACGGTTGTTACCAACTGCCGGGCGCTTGCCGGTTACTTGGCATACTCTAGACATGTCAGTCTCTCCAAATCTTACTTCATTGCTCGAGCAAATATCTGCCCCGCTGGCCTTCGATTGCGGGGCAAACAGAAGGCGGCATTTTATACAGCATCCGTGATCAAAGATCAACTAATACGGTGCCAGAGCACAGTTATAGCCAACCGCGCTCGGCAAAAGAAACCGTGATGCCATCACCGATCACCAAGTGATCCAGCACTCTGATATCGATCAGGGCCAAAGCGGCCGTGATCCGATCCGTGATCTGGCGGTCGGCCCTGCTGGGCTCGGCGACGCCGGACGGGTGATTATGCGCCAGAATCACCGCGGCTGCATTATGTTTGAGCGCGATCTGCACGATTTCTCTTGGCCAGACGCTCGCCGAATCGATTGTGCCGAAAAAAAGCTCAACAAATTGAATGACTCTGTGCTGATTGTCGAGCAACAGCAGGGCAAACACCTCGCGTGGCCGATCCCGCAACTGGGCCTGCAGATAGTCGCGGGTCAGCTGGGGCGAGGTGAGCGCATTGCCCCGCTGCAACTGCTCGGCCAGATGGCGTCTGGCCATCTCCAGCACCGCCTGCAACTGGGCATATTTGGCCGGGCCAAGGCCGTGCGCCTCGCAGAATGCCCGTTGATCCGCCCCCAGCAAACTGCGTAAAGAGCCGAATTGATTCAATAGATTACGTGAAAGATCCACTGCACTCAGGCCATTGACGCCGGTGCGCAGAAAGATGGCGAGCAGCTCGGCATCGGAGAGCGCCGCGGGCCCCTGACGCAGCAGCTTCTCTCTGGGGCGTTCATCTTCCGGCCACTCTTTGATGCTCATTTGTCTCTCCCTCATCCCTGTTGAGAAAAAACATAGCAAAAAATTGCGCGCGCCCGAGCACACCCCTTGATGCCAACCCCTGTCGTCATCCATTGCCTGTGGTATCTTAGCCGACCAGTCAGAATGAGCCGGATAGAGAAACAGCAGATGAGATTGGCCGATAAACGCATCCTGTTGGGTGTCAGTGGCGGGATCGCCGCCTACAAGAGTGCCGAGCTGGTACGCCGCCTGAAAGATCAGGGCGCCGAAGTGCGGGTGGTGATGACCCGCTCCGCCAAGGAGTTCATCACCCCGCTGACCCTGCAGGCGGTCTCCGGTCATCCGGTGGCCTACAGCCTGCTGGATCCCTCTGCCGAGGCGGGCATGGGCCATATCGAGCTGGCCAAGTGGGCCGATCTGGTACTGATCGCCCCCGCCAGCGCCAACCTGATGGCGCGGATGGCTGCAGGCATGGCCGACGAACTGCTGACCACCCTCTGTCTGGCCACTCCGGCGCCCATCGCGCTGGCACCAGCAATGAACCAGCAGATGTATCTCAACGCCGCCACCCAGGCCAACCTCAAGACCCTGGCCAGCCGCGGCATTCTGCTGTGGGGGCCGGATGCCGGCAGCCAGGCCTGTGGCGATGTGGGCCCGGGGCGGATGCTGGACCCCCTCGAACTGGTGGATCGCTGCTGTCAGCAGCTGGCCGCCGAGCCCTTGCTGGCAGGCGTCAAGCTGCTGCTCACCGCAGGGCCAACCCGCGAGGCGCTCGATCCGGTGCGCTACATCAGCAACCACAGCTCCGGCAAGATGGGCTACGCCATCGCTCGCGCCGCCCGCGAAGCGGGCGCCGAAGTGACGCTGGTGAGCGGCCCGGTGACGCTGGCTACGCCTGCTGGCGTGACCCGTGTCGATGTGGAGAGCGCCGAGCAGATGCATCAGGCGGTGATGAGCCGGGTCGGCGAGTGCGACCTCTTCATCGGCTGCGCCGCGGTAGCCGACTACCGTCCCGAACAGGTGGCCAGTCAGAAGATCAAGAAGACTGGTGACAACGACCAGATGGTGGTGAAGCTGGTGAAAAACCCCGACATCATCGCGGCCGTCGGCGCCCTTTCAGACAAACCCTTCACCGTCGGATTTGCCGCCGAAACCGTGGATGTGGAACAATACGCCCTCGACAAGTTGCAGCGTAAGCGGCTGGACATGATCGCCGCCAACGATGTGTCCCGCGAGGGGCAAGGCTTCAACGCCGATGACAACGCCCTGACCGTGTTCTGGCAAGGGGGCCAGGCCCCGCTGCCGCTGGCCGACAAGCTGACGCTGGCCCGTCACCTCATCGCCCTGATTGCGCGCCACTACCGGCACTGAGCGTCCCGACAGAACAAGACTCACGGCGCCCCGCCTTGCCAAGAGGGGCGCCAATACAAGATCCAACTGAAAAAGCGATTCATGACTACACAAATTGAACTGAAGATTCTGGATGCCCGTATCGGTACCGAGTACCCGCTGCCCGCCTACACCACACCGGGCTCTGCCGGCATGGATCTGCGCGCTCTGCTGGATGCGCCGCTGACTCTGGCTCCGGGTGATACCACCCTGGTGCCGACCGGTCTGGCCATTCACATCCAGGATCCGGGTCTGTGTGCCACCATTCTGCCCCGCTCTGGTCTCGGCCATAAGCACGGCATCGTGCTGGGCAACCTGGTCGGTCTCATCGATTCCGATTACCAGGGTCAGCTGATGGTCTCGGTCTGGAACCGCGGCAAGGATGAGTTCACCATGCAACCCGGCGAGCGCATCGCCCAGCTGGTGATCATGCCGGTAGTTCAGGCCAGCTTCCAACTGGTCGATGAGTTCAATCAGAGCGAACGGGGTGAAGGCGGTTTTGGTTCTTCTGGTCGCCAATAACAGACCACACCAGCCTGATGGGCGGTGCTTAATAATAGAATCAAGCCATTGTTTTTTAGGGGAATCCATGGCAAGCAGTAATCAGAAACAGAGTCGGCGCGATCAGATCCTGCAGGCGCTCGCCCATATGCTGGAAACCAGTCCGGGTCAGCGCATCACCACGGCCCGTCTGGCGGCCGAGGTCGGCGTCTCTGAAGCAGCCCTCTATCGACATTTTCCCAGCAAGGCGCGGATGTTCGAGGGGCTGATCGACTTTATCGAGGATTCCCTGCTGTCACGGGTCAATCTGATCATGGCGGAAGAGAAGGACACCATGGCGCGCTGTCACCATATCCTGCAGCTGCTGCTGGTGTTCGCCGAGCGCAACCCCGGCATCACCCGCATCCTCAATGGCGACGCCCTGCTGGGTGAGCACGATCGGCTGCGGGATCGCATCAGCATCCTGTTCGACAAGCTGGAGACCCAGATCAAACAGGTGCTGCGCGAGAAGCGGCTGCGCGAGGGGCAAGGCTTCCAGCTCGACGAAACCATGCTGGCCAATCTGCTGCTGGCCTACACCGAAGGTCGCATCAGCCAGTTCGTGCGCTCCGAGTTCAAGCTCAAGCCGACCGCCGGTTTTGAAGATCAGTGGCAATTTATCCGCAGCCAGCTGCTGCAGAGCTGATGGTTTTTTCGCATCATTCAGCAAAAAGAAGGGAGGCTTTGGCCTCCCTTCTTTTTTGTGTCAGGTTTTTATGGCAGAAAAGAAGTACCAGATGCGACCCGTACTGTCGCGCTGCGGTGTTAGATTTATCCACCATAAACCTTTTAGAACCTGACAGGACATCCTATGGAACCCGAAATCATTACCGAAGCGCAGACCTGGCTGGTCAATAATCAGGGACTGCTGATCGAATACGGCGTCAATATCGCCGCCGCCCTGCTGACCCTGCTGGTCGGCTATATCGCCGCCAACCTCATCAGCGGTGGCGTGGTCAAGGTGATGCAGGCCCGCAAGCTGGACACCACCGTCACCCACTTTGTCGGCAGCATCCTCAAATACGCCATTCTGGTGTTCGTGGTGATCGCCGCGCTGGGCCGTGTCGGCGTGCAGACCGCCTCCTTCGTCGCCATTATCGGTGCCGCCGGTCTGGCCATCGGTCTGGCGCTGCAAGGCTCGCTCTCCAACTTCGCTGCCGGCTTCCTGCTGATCATCTTCCGCCCCATCAAGGCGGGCGAGTTTATCGAGGTGGCAGGCACTGCGGGTGTAGTGCAGTCCGTTCAGCTCTTTACCACTACCCTCACCTCAGGTGACAACAAGATGGTGGTAGTACCGAACTCCGCCATCCTCAACGGCACCATCGTCAACTACTCGCGTATGGATACCCGCCGCGTCGATATGACCTTTGGCATCGGCTACGGCTCTGACCTGCGCAAGGCCAAACAGATCCTCGAGCGTCTGGTAAGCGAAGAGCCGCGCATCCTGAAAGATCCGGCCGCTACCATCGCCGTTGCCGCGCTGGCCGACTCCTCGGTCAATATCGTGGTGCGCCCCTGGGTGAAAACCGCTGACTACTGGGGTGTCTGGTTCGACTTCCACGAGAAGGTGAAACTGACCTTTGATGCCGAAGGCATCGAGATCCCCTTCCCGCAGATGGTGATGCACATGCAAAAAACGCAGGCGTGATCGCGGTAAAGCAGCAACCCACAATGCCAGCCTTCGGGCTGGCATTGTCGTTTCTGGCCCCAGCCCATGGCCATGTCGATGCATAACCACGCCAACCGGATGAAAACAATTTCAGGCTATCGGGGTGGCCCCAATCATGAGCAAGCGCAAGATCCGCCTTGCTTTCGTGACACATAATCCCAATGTTCTGGTTGTATGCTCCCGGCAGTGACCCATTGCGGTAAAAGACAATCGGTAAAAATCTGTTACACGGGCCGCCCGATCGGCTCGCTATAATGCTCGGATAATAAGGTTTGGCGGGACCTTGCCTGCAAGGTTCAAACACAACTTGGCATTTCAGGAATCCTATGAAAAATATCAATCCAACCCAAACCCAGGCCTGGCAGGCACTGGAAGCCCACTTTGCAGCAAACAAAGAGACCCGACTCAAGGATCTGTTCGCGCAGGACCCGAAGCGCTTTGACAAGTTTTCCCTTACCTTCGGCGGCGACATCCTGGTTGATTACTCGAAGAACCTGATCACCGAAGAAACCCTCAAGTTGCTGGTTGATCTGGCCAAAGAGACCGATCTTCGCAGCGCGATCGATGCCATGTTCAATGGCGACAAGATCAACATGACCGAAGGCCGCTCCGTACTGCACGTGGCCCTGCGCAACCGCTCCGACCGCCCCATCGAGTGCGATGGCAAGGACGTGATGCCGGAAGTGAACGCCGTACTGGCCAAGATGAAAGGCTTCTGCGAGAAGATCATCTCCGGCGAGTGGAAAGGCTACACCGGCAAAGCGATCCAGCATGTGGTCAACATCGGTATCGGTGGCTCTGATCTGGGTCCGGTGATGATCACCGAGGCACTGCGCCCCTACAAAAACCATCTGCAGATGCACTTCGTCTCCAACGTCGATGGCACTCACATCGCCGAGACCCTGAAGAAGATCGATCCGGAAACCACCCTGTTCCTGGTGGCCTCCAAGACCTTCACCACCCAGGAGACCATGACCAACGCCCTGACCGCCCGCGACTGGTTTATCAATATCGCCGGTGACAAGGCCCACGTTGCCAAGCACTTCGCCGCGCTCTCCACCAACGGCAAGGCCGTGGCCGAGTTCGGCATCGACACCAACAATATGTTCGAGTTCTGGGACTGGGTCGGCGGCCGCTACTCCTCCTGGTCTGCCATCGGCATGCCCATCGCCCTGTCTGTCGGTTTCGAGAACTTCGAAGCCCTGCTGCAAGGCGCCTTCGAGATGGACATGCACTTCGCCACTGCCTCTTATGAGCAGAACGTGCCGGTGCTGCTGGCGCTGATTGGCCTGTGGTACAACAACTTCTACGGTGCCGAGTCCGAAGCCATTCTGCCGTACGACCAGTACATGCACCGCTTCCCTGCCTACTTCCAGCAAGGCAACATGGAATCCAACGGCAAGTACGTGGATCGCAACGGCAAGCCGGTTGACTACCAGACCGGCCCCATCATCTGGGGTGAGCCGGGCACCAACGGCCAGCACGCCTTCTACCAGCTGATCCATCAGGGCACCAAGCTGATCCCCTGTGACTTCCTGGCGCCGGCCATCAGCCACAACCCGATCGGTGATCACCACCCGAAACTGCTGGCCAACTTCTTCGCCCAGACCGAGGCGCTGGCCTTCGGCAAGAGCAAGGAAGAGGTTGAAGCCGAGTTCCTGGCTGCTGGCAAAACCCTGGAGCAGGTCAAGGATCTGGTGCCGTTCAAGGTGTTCGAAGGCAACCGCCCGACCAATTCCATCCTGTTCAAGAGCCTGACCCCGAAAACCCTGGGTGCCCTGATCGCCATGTACGAGCACAAGATCTTCGTACAGGGCGCAATCTGGAACATCTTCTCCTTCGACCAGTGGGGTGTGGAGCTGGGCAAACAGCTGGCCAACAAGATCCTGCCGGAGCTGGGCAACAACGAGGCTGTCACCAGCCACGACTGCTCCACCAACGGTCTGATCAACACCTGGAAAGCGTGGAAAGCCTGATTTATCCAGCCTGTCTGAATGCAAAAGCCCCGCTCGATGAGCGGGGCTTTTTTATGACTGTCAGGCTGATTTTTCTGGCTGGCCGAGCGGGTGTCCAGTCCGACCGGCGACGGGGATCGTCATCCCCGCCCCTTCATCATCCAGCCCGATGCGGGCTTAACCGCCAACGGCGATGCGTTTCATGTCTTTCATATAACCACGCAGTACCTGGCCGATTTTCTCGATCGGGTGGTTGCGGGTCGCTTCGTTGGCCGCCAGCAGCGCCAGGTTGTCGACGCTCTGCCCTTCCGCCTTGCTGGCACCCAGATCGCCCGCTTTCAGAGTCGGCATGAAGTGCTCACGCAGCAGCGGCACGGCGGCGTTGGCGAACAGGTAATTGCCGTACTCGGCGGTGTCGGAAATAACCACGTTCATCTCGTACAGACGCTTGCGAGCAACGGTGTTGGCGATCAGCGGCAACTCGTGCAGGGATTCGTAGTAGGCAGACTCCTCGTAGATACCGGAAGCCACCATGGTCTCGAACGCCAGCTCGACACCCGCCTTGACCATGGCCACCATCACCACGCCATTGTCGAAGTACTCCTGCTCGGCAATCTTGCCTGCAAACGCCGGGGCGTTTTCGAAAGCGGATTTACCGGTCTCTTCACGCCAGCCGAACAGCTTGGCATCGTCTTCGGCCCAGTCGGCCATCATGCCGCGGGAGAACTCACCGGCGATGATGTCGTCCATGTGCTTCTCGAACAGCGGGCGCATCAGGGTCTTGAGCTGCTCGGAGAGCTCGAAGGCGCGCAGCTTGGCAGGGTTGGACAGGCGGTCCATCATCAGGCTGATACCACCCTGTTTCAGGGCTTCGGTGATGGTTTCCCAGCCGAACTGGATCAGCTTGCCGGCATAGGCCGGGTCTGTGCCTTCGGCAACCAGCTTGTCGTAGCAAAGCAGGGAACCGGCCTGCAGCATGCCGCAGAGGATGGTCTGCTCGCCCATCAGATCGGATTTCACTTCCGCCACGAAGGAGGATTCCAGCACCCCGGCACGGTCGCCGCCGGTGGCAGAGGCCCACGCCTTGGCGATGGCCATGCCTTCGCCCTTGGGATCGTTCTCTGGGTGAACGGCGATCAGGGTCGGTACGCCGAAACCGCGCTTGTACTCTTCACGCACTTCGGTACCCGGGCACTTGGGCGCCACCATCACGACGGTGATGTCGGAGCGGATCTGCTGACCCTCTTCCACCACGTTGAAGCCATGGGAGTAGCCCAGCGCGGCGCCCTGCTTCATCAGCGGCATCACGGTTTTCACCACGTCGGAGTGCTGCTTGTCCGGAGTCAGGTTCAGCACCAGATCGGCGGTCGGGATCAGCTCTTCATAGGTGCCGACCGCGAAGCCGTTGTCGGTAGCCTTCTGCCAAGAGGCGCGCTTCTCGGTGATGGCGGCCTTGCGCAGGGCGTAGGAGATATCCAGCCCGGAGTCGCGCATGTTCAGACCCTGGTTCAGACCCTGGGCACCACAGCCCACAATCACCACCTTCTTGCCCTTCAGCACGTTGCAGCCGTCCGCGAACTCTTCGCGCTGCATGAAACGACACTTGCCCAATTGGGCCAACTGCTGACGCAGGTTCAAGGTGTTGAAATAGTTAGCCATGGTGATTGCTCCGTTCGATTGATTCCATGCCGGATAGCGGCGTTGTCTGAACCACTATAGCGCGGGACACTTATTGCTTGAACTGATATATTCGAAATAGTACGTTGCAATAACTGAAACACTCACCCTTCATAATTGCCTGCTGAATGTACCGCGAGATGGCAGAAACAAGCCGCCAACCGCTGGATATCGGGCACACAAGCCGCGCCAGGAGCTGAAAGATGGACCTTCGCAATCTCGAGCTGTTTCTCCACCTCGCCGACTCCCTTCATTTCGGCAAGAGTGCCGATGCCATGGCGGTCAGCCCCTCCACCCTGAGCCGCGCCATCCAGCGGCTGGAGCAGGAGACCGGCTGCATCCTGTTCGAGCGGGACAACCGCTCGGTGCGGCTCACCCCTGCCGGCGAGAAACTGCGGGAGTTTGGCGGCGGCCTGTTGCAGGAGTGGCGCCAGCTCAAGCAGGAGCTCAAACGTAGCGACGAACCGCTGCAAGGTCGTCTGCGGGTCTTCTGCTCAGTCACTGCCAGCTACTTCCTGCTACCCGAGGTGCTGGAGCGTTTTCGCCGCCGCTACCCCCAGCTGGAGATCAAGCTGGAGACCGGCGACCCGGCGCTGGCGGTGGACAAGATCCTGGCCGACGAGGCCGATCTCGCCATCGCCGCTCGCCCCGATGCCCTGCCCGCCAAGCTGGAGTTCGCCAGCCTGCAACTGGTGCCGCTGGTCTTTATCGCGCCGCGCAATGCCCCGCAACTGAACCAGTGGTTCCGTCAGGGCGAGCCGGACTGGGAGCAGCTGCCTGTCATCCTCTCCGAACAGGGACTGGCCCGCAAACGCAGCGACCAATGGTTTCGCAACAAGGGGATCGCCCCCAACATCTATGCCGAAGTGGCAGGTAACGAGGGGATTGTCGCCATGGTGGCGCTCGGCTGTGGCGTAGGGCTGGTACCTGCGGCGGTAATCGACCATAGCCCGCTCGGTGACAAGGTGCGGATCATCGACCTCAAGCCAGCCTTCAAGCCATTTGATGTGGGGATCGGGGTGCTCAAGAAGCGGCTGGAGGAACCCCTGATCCGCGCCTTCTGGGATACCGCGCAGAACCAGAACTCACTGCGCTGAGACGGGCTGGTAGATGAGCGTCGGGTCGGCCATCATCTTGCGACTCGACAACGGCAGATCAGGGTTGTTCAGCTCGAGGCGCTGCCGCTGGTCGAGCTGCAAACGGCGGATGGTACTGCCAAACCCCTCCTCGAAGATCCGGTCAAAATCCCCGGTTTGCCGCGCCCGCAGCAGGCCAAGCTCGATGCGCTGCGCCAGCTCCGGATATTTGGGCGAAACAAAGAAGAGCAGCGCCAGCGGATAGCGAAACACCAGATGGGGCTCGATGGCCAGATCCGGGTGCTGTTTCAGCTCATCCTCGACCTCGATGACTGAGCGCAAAAAGCAGTCGAAACGCTGCTTGCGCAACATGTTGAACAGCGCTTCGTAGAGGTTGCCCGCCATCACATTGAGGCCGTTGGCCCTCAGCAACTGGGTGTCAGGCCAGGATCTGTGCTGGCCGATGATGAGCCCGGAGCGGCGCCAGTCGGCCAGCGAATGAATGGCGGCAAAGCGCCCCTCATCCCCCTGCCGGATCAGACAAACCCGCCAGCCGAGCAGCCCCTTGGCCAGTGGAATGTGTACCGCCAGCAGATCCCTTTCCCGCTCCTCATCGGGGGCAAACACTCCGACCTGAACCAGCTCGCCGCTGTGCAGCTCTTTCACCGTCCGCCCCTGTTCCATCGGCGGGCTGGAGATCAGCTGGTAGGGGCCATATTCAGGCACCGTCAGATCAAGGGAGAGCCGCAACAACTGCACCACTGCCGGGTTGGGATGCTCCAGCAGCAGATTCCAGGCGCGGATCGACTGCACGGCAGCCGACGCATCCGCCGCCCACAGCCACAACACCATGCACCACAATCCGACTCGCTTCATTCCCTGCACCATCCAAGCGCCATGCTTCTGGTCATACTATAACGCCAGCCAAGGGCCTGATGCGGCGTTCGCTGCCAGATGTGTGAACCTTCTCCTGTCCCGTCTCATGTCAGAAGTGACAATAGGCAAACCGGGCAAGGGATCGCAGACTGAATATTCGCCATCATCGAACTACATCAGGGAGGAGCGCCATGAAACAGCATCTGGTCGAGATCAAGGGATCAACCCTGTTTGAGGAATATTTGCAGAGCATGGGTCTGCCCAGCACCTTGCTGGACAGGGAGCAGGAGATCTATCTGCAGGAGCGTCACCTCGGTGCCATCCGCCGGGTACAGGGGGAGCTGCGCTTTTACCTGCGCGCCAACGCCCTCAACAAACGGTGATCGGGAGCCGGTCACAGAACCTGCAACAAAGAGGTATTAGACTGGTATCTTCCCCCTTTCGACGGGAGTGCCCATGAACGCAAGCGGTCTGGATCGGCTGTTCAAACCCCAATCAATCGCCATCATCGGCGCCTCGACCGATCCGCACAAAGCGGGCCATGTCATCGTCCGCCACCTGCTGGCGGGCCACTTCAAAGGGCCCATCCTGCCGGTCACCCCGCGCAGCAAAGCAGTGGCCGGCGTGCTGGCCTATCCCGACATTGCCAGCCTGCCACTGGCTCCAGATCTCGCCATCATCTGCACTCGCCGGGAGCGGGTCATCCCCCTGCTGGAGGCGCTCGGCCAGAAGGGAGCGGGCGCAGCCATCATCCTCGCCGCCGATTTTTCACAAGATGAGCGGCAAGAGCTGAAACGGCTCTGCAAGCAATATGGCATTCGCCTGCTCGGACCCAACAGCATGGGGATGCTGCTGCCCGGTCAGGGGCTCAATGCCAGCTTTTCACCGATTGCCGCCAAGCCCGGGCAAGTCGCCTTTCTCTCCCAGTCTGCCGCGGTCAGCACCACCATTCTCGACTGGGCCAAGCAGCATGAGCTGGGATTCTCTGCCTTCATCTCCCTTGGCGATCACTGCGACATCGACTTCGGCCAGCTGCTGGATCAACTCTCCCGCGACAGCGTCACCCGCGCCATTTTGATCTATATGGACAAGTTGCACGACGCCCGCCACTTTCTCTCGGCGGCGCGGGCAGCCTCGCGCAACAAGCCGATCCTGGTACTGAAAAGCGGGCGCCACGAACCGGCCCACGGCCTCGACAATGTCTATGATGCCGCCATCCGCCGTGCTGGCATGCTGCGGGTACGGGATACCCACGAACTGTTTGCTGCGGTCGAAACCTTGAGCCACTCCATGACCCTCAAGGGAGAGCGACTCGCCATCATCTCCAACGGCCGCGGGCTGGCCAATATGGCGGTGGATGTACTGCTGGAGCGGGGTGGCAAGCTGGCTCGCCCGCCGCTCGACATTGGCAGCGATGCCACCATCACCACCTATCAGGAGGCGCTGGACAGCGTGTTGCAGGAGGATGGCATCGACGCCATCCTGATCATCCACGCCCCCTCGCTCACGGCACCGAGCGCGCCGCTAGCAAGCCATCTTATCGCCCATCTGAAACAGCATCCCAGAGCGCGCCGTTTCAATATCCTCACCAACTGGGCGGGCGAGTACTCGGCGCAGGAGGGGCGCAGGCTCTTTACCGAGGCGGGCTTCCCGACCTATCGCACGCCGGAAAGCGCCATGGCCGCCTTCATGCACATGGTGGAATACCGCCGCAACCAGAAGCAGTTGATGGAGACACCGGCGTCACTACATGGCAACCAGCTCAATGTCGAGCTGTGCCAGCAGCTGATCCGCCAAGCGCTGGAGCGCAAACAGCTAAGATTGGATACCCATCTGGTGCACCCGATTTTACAAGCTGCCGGTCTCTCGACTCTACCAACCTGGATCGTTACCGATGCCATTGAGGCGACCCTCACCGCCGAGCAGATCGGCTATCCAGTGGCGGTAAAACTGCGCTCGCCCGATATCCTGCACAAGTCTGCCGTGCACGGCGTGGTGCTCAATCTGCGCACCTCGGCCGAAGTGGCGCAAGCTGCAGATGCCATTCTGGACAGGGTCAAACAGCATGATCCGGGCGCCCGCATCGAAGGCTTGCTGGTGCAACGCATGGCTCGCCGCAGCGGCGGCCTCGAGCTGCGGGTGCGGATCCAGCAAGACGCCATCTTTGGCCCCGTCATTCTGTTGGGGGAATCAGGCGCAGAACCGCAGGAGATGGTGGCAGCCTTGCCACCGCTCAATCAGGCACTGGCTCGTTACCAGATCATCGGCGCCCTCAAGAGCCGCAAGATCCGTGAGCAGGCGACGCCGGAACGACTGGATATCGACGCCTTAGGCCAAGTGCTTTGCCAGCTCTCCGAGCTATTGCTCGCCTTTCCTGAAATTCAGGAACTGGACCTGCACCCGCTGCAAGCGTGCGGCGCCGAAATGGTGGTGCTGGATGCCAGCCTCACGCTGGCTGACCTCGCCCTCCCGGCCAGCAACCGACTGGCTATCCGCCCCTATCCTACCGAACTGGAAGAGGGTGCCTGGCTTAAAGATCAGCGCCATATCCTGCTACGCCCGATCCGGCCGGAAGATGAACCGGCTCACAAGCAGTTCGTACTGCTGGTCTCCGATGAAGACAGGTACAAACGCTTCTTTGCCGATGTGGGCGAGCTGGGCCATGAAGAGCTGGCTCGCATGACCCAGATCGATTACGACCGGGAGATGGCCTTCGTAGCGGTGGGGCAAGATGGCGAGCTGCAGGATCAGATCCTCGGCGTGGTACGCGCTATCTCGACTCCGGACCAGAGCGATGCCGAGTTTGCTATTCTGGTGCGATCGGACTTGAAAGGGGTGGGGCTCGGCAAATTGATGATGGAGAAGATCATCCGTTACGCCAAAGAGCAGGGGATTGGCCAGTTATCCGGCATGACCATGCCCAGCAATCGTGGCATGATCAACCTCGCCAAACGGCTTGGCTTCAAGATCGATGTGCAAATGGAAGAGGGGGTGGTCAATATGGAACTGCCCTGCAACCAGCAGGTAGCAGAAGGCTGATTTGACCATCTGTAGAGTCGTTCAAATGGCAGTGAATGAAACTGATAGGGCTCGGATATAGCCAGAAAATGGTGGGAATAATCGGCTATCTGGCACTCTTACTTGGCAGAGAAAAGCCAGATATTGGTGGTTTAAGGCGCTAAAAATACAAAAGCCCGGTTATGAAACCGGGCTTTGTGTTGGTTCTTGCGTACAAATCTGTGGGACTTATGGACAAAAACGCCCATAGTAAAAGGCCTTCCCAATCGGGAAGGCCTTCGAATTAGTGGCGGAGCGGACGGGACTCGAACCCGCGACCCCCGGCGTGACAGGCCGGTATTCTAACCGACTGAACTACCGCTCCGCATTCGGTTAGCTTTCGCTAAATCTTCTGCTGCTTCTTTTGAGGTGGCAACCTCGCAGCCAGTGATGTGATTTTTCACATCGCTGTTTAATTGGGTGCCTGGCAGTGTCCTACTCTCGCATGGCGAATGCCACACTACCATCGGC
>NZ_JBFOCU010000023.1:0-315737 GCF_040907945.1 Aeromonas sp. s11
TAAATAGCTGTTCCGAATAGTAGATCACCGGAGGAAGGGAACTCAGTCCAGTTTGTGCGATCTGATTAGTCGCTAAACAAAACAAGCCACACCCAAAGGACTGAGTTGATGCCTATCCTACCACCTCTGCCACGACCACAACGGCGCCGCATTCACAAAATCATCCATGCCACCCGTGATAAAGGACATGCTCGTCGCTTGATGGCCATCTTGCTGTTACATGAAGGACGCACGATCACCGATGTTCATCACCTTACCGGCGCTGCGCGCTCGACCATCGGTCGTTGGCTTCGGTGGTATCGAGATGAAGGCATAGATGCGCTAGAAGCCTTACCGGCTGGCCGTGCCCCAGTCTTACCTATCGCCAAGATTGTCACCTTACTGGTGCTGCTCATGCAGTTTTCTCCGCAAGATTTTGGTTATCAGCGCAGCCGTTGGTGTACTGAACTATTGGCTATAAAAATCAATCGGTTAACAGGGCTCAATGTGGCAGCCTCCACGCTCCGCCGATGGTTACCTCGTATGGGCATTGTCTGGCGCAGGCCCGTGCCGACCTTGCGGATAAAAGACCCAGCCTATCAGGAAAAAATGGCGAATATCGACGCCGCGCTGGCCCGCTGTGATGCCGATAATCCGGTGTTTTATGAGGATGAAGTCGATATAGACCTCAATCCCAAATTAGGAGCCGACTGGATGTTCAGAGCGCAGCAAAAGCGGGTTGTCACACCGGGGCAGAATGCCAAGCATTATCTGGCAGGCGTTCTCCACGCAGGCAACGGAAGGGTACTTTACGTCAGCGGGATCAAGAAAAACTCATCGCTGTTTATTGCCATGCTGGAAAAGCTGCGCCACCACTACCGACGAGCCAAAACCATCACGTTGATCCTCGATAACTACATCATTCACAAAAGCAAACAGACCGAGCGATGGTTGAAGAAGAATCCCAAGTTCTGCCTGGTGTTCCAGCCAGTTTACAGCCCTTGGGTTAATCACATAGAACGGCTATGGCACAAGTTACATGAAACCATCACGCGCAATCATCAATGCAGAGGGATGGCAAACCTGCTGGCCCGAGTGAAACACTTCATGGATACCGTGTCTCCTTTCCCGGGGAATGGCTATGGCACAGCGAAGGTGTAGCACTATTGGGATCAGTTATTTAAGAAGAGTTCACTCGGTTGTGCTGGTATTCTGTACCGCGAATATCGGGGGAAAACAATAAGATGAAACAGATTAAATCCTGGGCGCAATATTATGTCGATCTGATGACCAAGCTGGGACTGGTGCGCTTTAGCATGTTCCTGGCGGCGGGCATTATCGTGCTGGCGGTCGCCATCCAGATGGGGGTGACCCTGTTCCTGCGCGGCAATATCGATGTGATCGACTTCGTTCGCTCGGTCTTTTTTGGCCTGCTGGTGACCCCCTGGGCGGTCTATTTTCTCTCCATCGTGGTGGATCAGCTGGAGGATTCCCGTCAGCGACTGAGCCGGATGGTGCGCAAGCTGCAAGATATGCGCGAGCGGGATCTGGAGCTCAATACCCAGCTGCAGGAGAACATCAGCCGCCTCAATGCCCAGATTGCCGAGACCAACCGGGCCGAGAGCCTGCGTCTGCAGGCCATCGAGGATCTCGAGAACGAGGTGTTCCAGCGAGAGAAAGCCCAGCTTCATCTGGGGGAGCGTACTGCCCTGCTGCGCTCCTTTATCGACTGCTCCCCCGATCTGGTCTACTACCGCAACGAGGATGAGCAGTTTTCCGGTTGCAACCGCGCCATGGAGGAGCTGACCGGCAAGGTGGAGGCCGAGCTGATCGGTCTGACCCCGTTCGATGTCTACAAGCAGGAGATCGCCAACAAGGTGGTGGAGACCGACAAGCAGGTCTTTGCCAGCAACGAGCCGCTCACCTACGAGCAGTGGCTAGAGTATCCCGATGGCCGCAAGGCTTACTTCGAGCTGCGCAAGGTGCCCTTCTTCGACCGCTTCGGCAAGCGACTCGGCCTGCTTGGTTTTGGCCGCGACATCACCGAGCGCAAGCAGTATCAGGACAAGCTTGAGAAGGCGAGTCGCGACAAGACGACCTTTATCTCCACCATCAGCCACGAGTTGCGCACCCCGCTCAACGGCATCGTGGGCTTAAGCCGGATGCTGATGGATACCCCCCTCGATCCCAAGCAGCATCAGCAGCTCAAGACCATTCACCTGAGTGCGGTGACCCTTGGCAATATCTTCAACGACATCATCGACTTGGACAAACTGGATCGCCGTCGTCTCGAAATTGCACCGACCCGTATCGACCTGCCTGCCTTCCTCGACGAGCTGGAGACCCTGTCGCGCATTCAGGCGGAGCAGAAGGGGCTCTATCTCCATTTCGATCGGGATGGTGACATGCCGCAATTTGTGATGGCTGACGGTACCCGCCTGCGTCAGGTGCTGTGGAATCTGGTGGGCAACGCGGTCAAGTTTACCGATGAGGGGGGCGTCACCGTGCGTTGTCTCTCCCATCCCGCCGATGAGCCGGGCAAGCTGGCCCTGCACTTTGAGGTGGAGGATACCGGTATCGGCATCCCGCGCGCCCAGCAGGAGAAGATCTTCGCCATGTACTATCAGGTGCAGGGCAAGAAACACGCCACCGGCACCGGCATTGGCCTCGCGGTCTCCCGTCAGCTGGTGCAGGCGATGGGCGGGCAGCTCTATGTGGACAGCGATCCGGGCGAAGGCTCCTGCTTCACCGCCGAGCTGGAGGTAGCTTGCGCCGAGCCAGTGTTGCCAGAGCAGGAGGAGGAGATGCCTTCCCTTGATATCCTGCTGGTGGAGGATGTGGAGCTTAACGTGACGGTGGCCTGCGCCCTGCTGGGCAAGCTGGGTCATCAGGTGCAGGTGGCACGGGACGGCACCCAGGCGTTGGCGATGGCCAATCCGGATGATTTCGACCTCATTTTGCTCGATATCCAGCTGCCGGACATGACCGGCTTCGATGTGGCGAAAACCCTGCTGGAGCGTTATGGCGACAGCCTGCCACCCATGGTGGCGCTCACCGCCAACTCCACCGGCGATCGCCAGTACTACCGAGATCACGGCATGCAGGATGTGATCAACAAGCCGCTTGGCTCCAAAGCGGTGCGGGAGGTGATTGGTCACCTGTTTGCCGATCTGGCCGAGGATGAAGCGGACGAGCAGGCTGATGCGGGCAATCAGGATGCCCTGCTGGATATCCCCTTCCTCACCGATTACGCCGATACCGTGGGTAAGCCGGTGCTGCTCTCCAGCGTCGATCTGTTCGAGAAGATGATGCCGGACTACATGGCAGTGCTCGACTCCAACATGATTGCCAAGGATCAAGCTGGGGTGGTGGAAGAGGCACACAAGATAAAAGGGGCGGCAGGCTCCATTGGCCTGCGCCGATTGCAGCAGACGGCACAGCTGATCCAGAGCCCGGATCATCCCGCCTGGTGGGAAAACGTGGAAGACTGGATTGAGACGCTGCGCCGGGAATATCCGGGCGATATTGCCCGTCTGCGGCGCTGGTTGCTGTCTTGAGGCTGGAGGTTGTCTTGAGTCTGATGGAAGTTGCTGGCAAGGAGCTGCGAGATGTATAGCCGTTTGATTACCCCCGTGCGCATCCACCCCTGGGGGGACGAGGAGCTGCTGGAGGCGACCGAGCAGGATCGCGCCCGTATCGTGCAGGCCGCGCCGGTGCGCCGGTTGCAGCAGAAGACCCAGGTCTTTCCGCTCGATGTGAAGGCCTCGGTGCGCAGTCGCCTTACCCACTCGCTGGAGGTGCAGGAGACCGGTCGCCAGATCAGCCGTCGTATTCTGGCCGCCTTGCCTGCCGGGATGGTCTGTGAAGGGGCCTTTATCAATCTGGTGGAGATGTCCTGCCTGCTTCATGACGTGGGCAACCCGCCGTTTGGCCACTTTGGCGAGCAGGTGATGAGCCAGTGGCTCGGCGAGATGCTCGATCTCCTCTATCAGCAGGCGCTGGCGCAGCCCCCCTCGGCCCAGTGGGCGGAATTGCGTCAGGACCTGCAACTGTTTGATGGCAACGCCCAGAGTCTGCGGCTGGTGCACAGCTTGCACGAGCTCAACCTGACGCTCGGACAACTGGCGGCGCTCTGCAAATACCCGCAGCAGCCGCAACCCGGGGTGAGCTATGGCCAGCATCATGGCTGGAGCAGCAAACGAGGCATCTTCTTTAGCGAGCAGCCGCTCTACAGTGCCCTCGGCCAGAGTCTGGGATTGGCCCCCGGCTGTCGCCATCCGCTGGTCTACATCATGGAGGCGGCCGATGACATCTCTTACTGCATCGCCGATCTGGAAGATGCGGTAGATCGGAGGATCCTGACTCAGGGTGAACTGCTGGCGGCACTGCGGGCCGCTGACCAGAGTGACTACATGGGCACCTTGCTGGATGAGGCGCTTGCCAGTGGTCGGGGCTTTTTCCCCCATTTTCGCCAGCAACTGACCCGGGATCTGGTGGCGTTGGCGGCGCAGAGCTATGTCAGCGAACATCAGGCCATTTTGCAGGGATCCTATCCGCAAGCGCTGCTGCATGGCCAGGCGCCGGCGGCGCGGGTGCTCGATATCCTCAAGCGGGTGGCCCGTGAGCTGGTCTTTATGCGCCCCGAGGTGGAAGCGCTTGAGCTGGAGGGGTATGCGGCGCTGCGCGGGGTGCTGACCAGTTATGCCTGTCTGTTGGCGCTGCCAGCGCCACAGTTTGCTCGTCTGCTGGCCGGGGAGGGGAGTCAGACGCTTTTCTTTGCGCGCCGCCTCTATCACCGCCTCTCGGCCCGCCATCTCAAGGCCTATCGATTGGCGATCGCCACCCCGGATCCGCGTTTTGCCTGCCAGAACGAGCAGGAGTGGTATTACCGGGTGCGGCTGCTGCTCGATTATGTCAGCGGCATGACGGATACCTATGTACTGGAAGAGTACCGGCTACTCTCGGGGATCTGATGCCCCAAGATCCCTGTCGGGCAGCATAAAATGCCGTAAAAACGTTTAAAAAGGAGTCGCAAGAGGCTTGTTTTAAATTCGGATATTTTTTAGACTTCTGCAACCTGTTCAACTTTTACCCGGTAAGGAGACGAAAATGCAACATCTGATGCTCAATATTGCATTCTCTCGCGGCACTGCGTGCGGCGTGAAATCTCGTGCTCTTTTACCGCGTGGCGTAAACAGGTAACCCCTGTCTTTTTATCACCCGCGGTTCGTCCCGCAGGGTGATATCCACTTTCTCCGGGAGAACCGCATGTTCAACTGGAGAATGTCATGTCTATCGAACTGGTTTTACTGCGCAGTGTTGAATCCCTGGTCCAGAGAAGGATTGCCCGAGTCGAGCGTCGTCTCGTGCAGGTCAATCTGTCGCCCGCCCTGCTCAGGGATATCGGGCTGGAAGGATATCAGGGTCAAATCGCCCTCGTTCGCGAGCGGGAGTATCAAACCGGCTTCCGCCTCGGGAATCGAATAACCTGATCGCGAAGGGGAGAATAAGATCCCCCTCGCTAGTGAAATGGCAGGCTGAATGCCTGCCATTTTTCCATCTTATGGTTGATTCCAAGTTCACATGTTGGTGACTCAGTATTATCCTCTCCGCCCTCTTTGTAACAGCTGCGATTGTTTTCTCGCCTTGCGTCGTCAGGATCTGCAAGATTAGAGGTGGCAGCCCTATCTGTTTTACTCATCAGGACAAGACCTTATGCCACTCCTTCGTCAGCTTTTTCTTCCCATTTTGCTGTTGTTTTCAGGCATGTTGGCTGTTGCGGCTCCCCAGCCGCAAGATGAGAGCACAAGTAACGAAATCTCTGCACAAAAGGAGCTGCTGGTCGGGGTTCCCCGTGGTGGTTATCCCCCTTTCATCTATCAACTCCCCAACCAGCGTTATGCCGGTCCGCTCAAGGAGTTGGCCTCGCGCATTGCAGCCGAAATGAGCGTGTCCCTGCGCTATATATCCTACAACTCCTACGTAGATGCCCAGATTGCTCTCCAAGGCGGCCAGATCGATGCATTAATCGGAGTCGAACGTAATGCTCTTGAGCTGAAGGGGATAAACCATATCGGCAGTATCGGTTCATATGCCCGCTCCATTTTAATGCATACCCCGGAGCAGCAATTGACCCTGGAGCAGGCGCGCAAGTTACGCTGGGTCTGTATTCGTGGTTTTGGCAGTTGTAATGAATTGGCTCGTTTGGGGATCTCTGATGTAACTGAGCTGGAGAGCCGCACTGAGGCGACCTATATGGTCAAGCTGGGCGCTGTCGATGCATATCTTGAGTTGGGTCCAATTGTTACCCTCAAGATGGAGAGAATGCCCGCGTCAATGGGGGTTGTCGCTCCAGGGTGGCTTTCTGGCAGCACGCTGACGATGGCGACCAGCTCCCGCCAGCCAGAGCTGAGCGAGAAGCTTTGGCATGCATATCAACAGATACCCGTTGCAGACTCACGATTACGGTTGCATCAGAAAGATGAACGCGCCAACGCTGGCCTTTTGCTGGAACCAGATGAAGCTAGTTGGCTGAAGCAGAGAAACAAGGTGATCAAGTTCGCCGTTGCCCCCGGATTTGCCGGCATCAGCGAAATCGATGACGAAGGTGAATTGCATGGCTATACGGCAGACCTGATGAAGTTGTTGAGTCTGCGCTCCGGGATCCGCTTTGAGCTGGTGTCGACAAATACCTGGCAGGAGTCACTTAAACTGCTGAAAGAGCACAAAGTGGACCTTATTCCCTTGATGACACCGCTCAAGGATCGTCAGTCCTTTGCCTCTTTTACCTCCTCCTATCTGAAGTTCGACAGCTATGTTGTAGCCAGACACGGTGCTCGCCCGCTGAAGTCGTTGGTCGAGCTGAAAGGGCGTCTGATTGGTGGTGTGACGGGTTCTTACGAAGCCTCTCTCATTCACGCGCTGGGCGCCAATATTATCGAAGTAGGCAAAGATGCCGATTTACTGACCTTGCTTGACACTGGGCGAGCCGAATATGTGCTGTTGACCATGACCAATCTGGGACAGCAGGCGATGAAGGGTTTCAATGATAAGTATCAGGTAGTGCTGAGCTCTCCCGAATTTTCCGTACCTATCAGTATGGCCGTCGACAATGCTCAGCCCGAGTTGCTCCGCATCATGGACAAGTTGCTGCTGACCATCACGGATGAGGAGTGGCAGCTGCTGGAGCGACGCTGGCTCAATGTGTCGGTCAATATCGAGTCTGATTACACCCTGATTTACAAGTGGTTGGCTATAGGGGGGGGCGCCTTGCTCGTCAGCGGTTTGCTGGTGATGCTCTGGGCTCGCAGTTTGCGTCGCCAGATTGCGCAGCGGAAAATCGCAGAGGACAAGCTGAACGAACAGTTGCTGTTTGTGCAGACCTTGCTCAACTCACTGCCAACCATGGTGGCGCTACGTGATAGCGAGCAGCGGATCACCTTGTGCAATCAGGCCTATCGCGATGCTTTCCTTGGTGCTGGCAGTAGCAGTGAGGAGCTGCAAAACATGCCAGAGACACTCAGAAACAGTGTGTTGGAAGAAGAGCGCCGGGTGTGGCAGACCGGACAGGATCTGGAGGGGGCAGGGAGCAACCTGCGAGCAGATGGCACGCCCTGCCATGTTATCTATGCCAAACGTCCTTATCGCGATCCCGATGGCAATATGCTGGGGGTGTTGACAGTACTGACCGATGTCAGCCGGATCAAAGAGGCGGAGGAGCGCGCCCGTCAGGCTGAAAATCGCCTTACCCAGATTACCGACAGCATGCCTGGGGTGGTCTATCAGTATTTGTGGCAAGGACCCGGCAAGGGGCGGTTTTTGTATGCTTCTCAGGGGGCCAGCGAGATCCTCGGGGCTTCCCGGCAGGATCTGTTCAATGCCGAATCGGGTGGTGAGGTGTTCGGCTTTACCGAAGAGGCGCTGCAGGATTTTGTCAGCAAGGTGGCCAATCATGCCGAGACTCTGGCGCCCCTCGATCTGGAGGTCAAGGTAGAGCGACCTGATGGAGATCGCTATCTGCAAGTGCGTGGCAACTTTGTCAGACAGGAGCAGCAGGCACTGATCCTTAACGGGGTGATTCAGGACATCACTGCCCTCAAGCAACAGGAATATGAGCTGCGCGAAGCTCGCGCCTATGCCGAGCAGGCGATGCAGGCTCGCAGCCGCTTTTTGGCAACCATGAGCCATGAGCTGCGCACTCCCATTTCAGGCATGCATGGCATGCTCGAATTGCTGCAAATGAGCGAGCTCAACGACGACCAGCGTTTTATGGTGCGCAATGTGGTCACCTCGACCAATAACCTGCTCTATCTGGTCAATGACATCCTCGATTTTTCCAAGATAGAAGCGGGTCAGTTGCAGTTGAATTACCAGAGCAGCCGGTTGCAAACGGTGATCTGCGATGCCATTCGTGGCCACGCGGCACTGGCTCATAACAAGGGGCTCAACGTGGTGCTTGAGTGGGAGCATCATGTGCCGGATTGGGCCGACATCGATGGGGTGCGTATCGGTCAGGTCATCTCCAACCTGCTCAATAATGCGGTGAAGTTTACCGAACAAGGGGGGATTACTATCCAGGTCAGCTACCTGAGCGAGCAACTGACCATCAGTGTCAGTGACACCGGTATCGGGATCGCCGAAGAGAAGCAGGCGCTGCTGTTCACGCCTTTTGAGCAGGTGGAGTCAGATATCAACCGTCGTTTTGGTGGCACCGGCTTGGGGTTGGCAATCTGTGAGCAGCTGGTATGCAAAATGGGGGGGGCACTGACACTGACCAGCAAGGCAGGGGAGGGCTCCTGCTTCCGCTTCACCGTGCCGCTAACCAATCCGCAGTGGGATCCCCCAGCTCTGGCTGACACAGAATGGTGGTTTTTCAGCGATGACACCAACCTCGAAGCGGCCATGGTACGGCAGGGGGCCAAGCTCAGGTACTTGGGGGCCAATGAGCTCAGTCGCTCACTGGAAGGGTTGCTGTTGGCCGATCAACGGTGGCTTGAGCAAGCGCTTGGGGGGGAATGGCAAAGCTGGCTGCAACACTCTGCGCTGAAGGGGATCATAGCGTCACCCGATGAGGCGTTACGGGGTCGGATTGGTGAACAGAAATGGTGGCGCCTGGGTCTATCCCCTCTCTATCCGGATCTTCTGCTGGAGAGCTGCCACGAATTGCTACAGGAGCGGGTCACACCAATCCTCCCTGCGCTTGCAGAGAAGCTGGGTGGCAAAGTATTGGTGGCTGATGATCATCCGGTCAATCGTGCCTTGCTGGCACGGCAGTTGGCCATTCTTGGTATCGAGGCTCAGGTTGTGGAAGATGGCGAGAAGGCTCTGCGGGCCTGGCAGGGACAGCAATTCTCCCTGCTGTTGACTGATTGCCATATGCCGGTGATGGATGGTTATGCCCTGACCAAGGCGCTGCGGGCTGCGGGAGTGACGGCCCCTATCATAGGGGTAACGGCAGATACGTCGGAAGAGGCGAGTGCTCGTATGGTAGAGGCAGGCATGAGTGACATGTTACTGAAGCCCTACCCGCTGGATATCTTGCGCCAGATGCTGGCCCATTGGCTGGCAGAGAAGACGCCAACCAGAAGCGCGGTTGCGCCCGTTGATAGGGCTACAGGCATGCAGGCTGAGCGCTGGTTGGCGCTGTTTGGTGACGAGCTGACCGCGCGAGTCATGGCGGTGGAGTATCTCGATTCCAACCGGCAGGATGGCGAGGCCATGATGGCAGCACTGATTTGTCATGATGCCAGCGCCTTGGTAGAGACCGCCCACCGGGTCAAGGGGGCTGCCCGAATGGTCGGGTTGGAGGAGCTTGCCAGCCAGGCCGCCATACTGGAATCGGCAGCGCGATTGAAGCGGCTCGACGAGCTCGACGATCTGGTCAGCACTGTGCAGAGGTTGATGACGGCGATTGCCCACGACATTGGATTATGGCTCGATGAAAAAAGCACAACATGAGTTGGTCATCATGGTCGTGGAAGACCATGGATTTCAGCGCAAGGCGCTGCTGCACCAGATCCGCAGCCTGGGTTACCCGAATCTGCTGGAAGCGGTCGATGGTGTCGAGGCGTTGGCGCTTAGCCAGCAACACAACGTCGATATCCTGTTTTGCGATCTGCGAATGCCCGGAATGGATGGCATGGCGCTGTTGCGCCGCCTGTCGCTGGGTGGTTTTCAGGGCGGCATTATCCTCTCCAGCGCGCTTGAGGGGGATGTGGTGGAAGCCGTATTGCGTATGAGTACCGCTTATGGCTTGCAGGTGCTCGGTCGCATAGAGAAACCCTCAACGCCGCAGCAGCTCCAGCGGCTTATCCAGGCTTGGTCACCCCGGCAGGAACCAGTCAGAGAAGAAGAGGGGCACAGAATAGGACTCGATGAGTTGCGTCGGGCGATCGAGCAAGATCAACTGCTGCCCTGGTATCAGCCCAAGGTGAGTTTTGCATCTGGCGAGTGGGTCGGGATGGAGGCGTTGGCCCGCTGGCAACACCCCGAGTTTGGCCTGATCCCGCCCGGGCGTTTTATTTCACTGGCGGAGAGCAACGGACTTATCGATCCGTTGACCGAGGTGATCATCAGCAAATCTCTGAGTGATGGCCATTTATGGGAGGAAACCGGGTTGTCACTCAATCTGTCGATGAACCTCTCCACCACCTCACTCATTGAAGGGGATCTTTGCAACTTATTGATTGATCAGTGCAAGCGCTGGAGTATCAATCCTGAGCTCATCACCCTCGAGGTGACTGAGAGCGCATTCGTGCAGGATCTGGGCAAGTCTCTGGAGGTGCTGACCCGGCTAAGGATGCATGGTTTTGGTCTCTCCATCGATGATTTTGGTACCGGCTACTCCTCGATGCAGCAGCTGGCACTGTTGCCGTTCACCGAACTCAAACTGGATCGCTCTTTCGTCGATCGCTGCCATGCCGATCCGTCACGTTTGGCTATCATCGAGTCCAGTATTGAGTTGGCCCGCAAGCTGGGGCTGAAGTCGGTGGCGGAAGGGGTAGAGGATGAGGCGACCTGGCGAGTGCTGGCTCAGCTCGGTTGTGACCTCTGTCAGGGATTTTTCTCTGCCCGCCCGATGCCGCGCAGTGAATTGGCTAATTGGCACCGGACTTGGCAAGATAGATTGCCTACACTGATATCTATCTGATTCTGTTGGCTGGATCCCTCCGTTTGAACAAGGATGTTCATGAAAATCTCAAGCAAGTTGCTGCTCAGCTTCGGTTTTATCAACCTGCTGATCCTGCTCTCCTCCACGCTGGTCTATTACCGGCTGACCCAGATCAATCAGGCCCAACACACCCTGCTGGAGCAGGCGCTGCCCGCTTTGCAGCGGGATGAGGCGAGCCAGAAGGCGCTGGTTACCACCGTTTCTGCCTTGCGTGGCTATCTGATCCTCGGCAAGGATCCGGCTCAGGCTTCCCGCCTCAAGCAGGAGTGGGAGTCGGCCTGGCAGGCCATTGCCCATCAGGCCTTCAGTCCGGCGCTCGCCAAGTCTCTCGAGACCTTCAAAAGCCATCAGGAGAAGGTGTGGACCATAGCTCAGAGCGAAGAGAATCTGCCCGCTCACACCCTGATGCTGCAGGAGGCAGGGCCGCTGGCGGAGGCGGCGCTCGATCAGTTGCAATCCTTTGCCAATGAAGAGGTTGGTACTCCGCAGGATCAACTCTCCGGCGATCGTCGCATGCTGCTCAAACAGGTGGGGGATGCCTACAACAGCCTCGCCAACGCCCTCTCTGCCCTGCGGGATTTTCTTATCTCAGGTGACCCCGAATACCGCAGCAAGTATCAGGATTACTACCAGTTTCATCAGCAGCGTGTGGCTGAGGTTAAACAGCAAGCCGCGCTCTTTACCGACACCCAGCAGAGCCTCTGGCAACTGTTTGAAGAGATGGCGACCCCTTTCTCCGAGCTGGTGGGGCAGGTGATCGAGAAACGCCAGGCGCCGGATTGGGATCAGGCAAACTACCTGATGGCCACCGACATCGAGCCGATGCAGTCCAGCCTCAGCGAGCAGCTGGTCCAGCAGGTGGAGAAAACCCGTGCTGAGGTGGATCAGATTTCGGCGCAGATGACTGGAGCCGGGAGGGCCATCAACCAGACTCTGCTGTTGGCTACCGGCAGCGCCATCGTGCTTGGCATGGTGGTCGCATGGCTCTTTAGTCGCCGTCTGACCCGTGACATTGCCTGTCTGGTGACCCGGGCGGGGCAGGTTGCGGATGGTCGGCTGGCGGCCGAGCCCTTGCCAATCACAGGGCAGGATGAGTTGGGAGAATTGACTGGCTCCATCAACCGGATGTCTGCCCAGTTACATCATCTGGTCGGGGAGTTGCAGGGCGCAGTGGGGCAGGTCGAGGTGGCCTGTCTCGATGTGGGCAGCACCACCAGAGCCATAGTGGTGGATCTGACGGAGCAGGATCAGCGGGTCGATGCGGTGGCGGCGGCTATCGATCAGATGTCAGTGAGCGCTCGTGATGTGGCTGGCAACATTGCCGGTGTGGCGGATGGAGCCCATCAGGTGCGGCAGCAGACCCGTCAGGGAGAGGCCGCGCTGACGCGAATGAGCGATACCATGCAGCAGATTGCCACCATGATTGGGCAGGCCAACGAAGCCATGGGGCTGTTGGAGCATCAGAGTGAACAGGTGGGGCAGATCACCGAGGTGATCGCCACTATAGCCGAGCAGACCAATCTGCTGGCACTCAATGCGGCGATAGAAGCGGCGCGGGCTGGCGAGCAGGGGCGCGGTTTTGCAGTGGTGGCTGACGAGGTACGCCAGCTGGCGACCCGTACCCATCAATCCACCGCCGAGATCAGCCAGACCATTGCGGCCATCTCCCAGCAGACTCGCCAGACGGTGAGTACCGTCAGCAGCGGTACCCGGTTGGTAGAACAAGGGCGGGATGCAGTCGGATTGGTGACCGATACCCTGAGTGCCATGAACCAGCTGGTGCAGTCGCTGTCGGGCCAGCTGGAGGCCATTTCGGTGGCAACCGAGCAGCAGTCGCGGGTGGCCGCCGAGGTATCCGGGACGGTCGATGACATTGCTGCGCTCAGTCGGCAATCTTGTCAGCGTAGTCAGCAGGGGGAGGAGATCGTAGCCAGACTGGCTGGTGATACCGGCAAGCTGAAGGCGGTCATCGCCCGCTTTGATCTTGATGCATGAGATGGCGGGATCATCCCGCCATTGCTATTGCCATTTACCGAGCCGTCTGGCCCGTGGGTTTAGTCCAGACGTCTGAAGGTGTGGTTGTCGAAGCTGCTGGTAGTCTCCCGGTTGAGCAGGCTGACCAGCAAAATCGCACGTTTCTCCCCATCCGGCTCCATATAGATGGCTTCGAAGCCGGCAAGCGGCCCCTCTTCAATCAGCACCTTGTCGCCCGAGCAGGGCAGGCTGGCGTAGCTGGCTCTCGCCTCGTCGCTATCATCGCGGCTCATCAGCTGATAGACCAGCTTGCTGCTGATGGGGGTCCATTCACTGCCAAAGTGGATGATCCGGCTGATGCCGCGGGTCGATTTCAGGGTGACCGGTGTCACCTCTTCCAAATCAACGAAGATAAACAGATAGTTGGGGAACATGGGTTCCCGTACCGGAACTCGCTTGCCCCGGCGCAGCTTCTCGATCTCCACCATGGGGTAATAGGATTCGATACCCTGGGCATCGAGGTGGGCGCGGGCGCGGGCCTCTTCTTTTGGCTTGCAGTAGGCCAGATACCATTTTTTCATGTTATGAGTATGTTCGTGTTGCCGTGCTCGCGGATATGATAGCGGCGCCAATAAAAAAGGCCACGCATTGCGTGGCCTTTTTTGCCGAGTGAGCAATTACCAACCTTTTACCAGGCCGCCTTTGAACAGCTCGAGACCTTTCTTGTAGACATCATCGGTCTGGAATGCTTGTACGAACTGTTTGACCTTCTCGTCATCCTTGTTGTTGTCACGGGCGACGATCAGGTTGACGTAGGGGGACTCTTTGTCCTCAACAAACAGGCCGTTCTCGGTCGGGGTCAGACCAATCTGACCGGCGAAGGTGTTGTTGATGATGGCCAAGTCCACGTCTTCCAGCGAGCGCGGCAGTTGGGCTGCTTCCAGCTCGACAATCTTGAAGTTGCGCGGGTTGCTGGCGATATCCAACACGGTCGCTTCCAGACCGGCACCATCCTTCAGGGTGATCAGACCCTGTTTGGCCAGCAGGATCAGCGAGCGACCCAGGTTGGTCGGATCGTTCGGTACCGCGATCTGGGCGCCATCTTGCAGCTCGCTCAGCGCCTTGATCTTCTTGGAGTAACCGGCAATCGGGTAGACGAAGGTGTTGCCAACCGGCACCAGCTTGAAGCCGCGATCACGCACCTGTGCATCCAGATAGGGTTTGTGCTGGAAGGCGTTGACGTCGATGCTGCCATCGTTCAGCGCCACGTTCGGGGTGACATAGTCGGAGAAGTTGACCACCTCGACTGTCAGACCGTATTTCTCTTTGGCGACCTTGGCAGCCACTTCAACCAGTTCGGTCTCGGGGCCGGCAATAGCGCCCACTTTCAGAACCTTGCTCTCTTCTTTTTGACCGCAACCGGCCAGAACCAGACCAGCCAGCAGGGCAGCCGCAACGGATTTGATGCCAAATTTCATAAAACCTCCTGTCAGAAATCGACGATTAACGATGATCACATTTGTTGACCAGGCGCTCACCCGCGCTCTGGATAAGTTGAACCAGTACTACCAGGATAACCACGGTCACCAGCATGACGGTCGGGTCAAAGCGCTGATAACCATAACGAATACCCACATCCCCCAGACCACCGCCACCGATGGCCCCGGCCATGGCCGAGTAGTTCACCAGAGTGACGAGGGTAATGGTGACACTGTTGAGGATGCCGGGCAGAGCCTCGGGCAGCAGCACCTTGGTGATGATTTGCAACGGCTTGGCGCCCATCGCCTTGGCCGCTTCCAGCAGGCCGTCCGGCACTTCCATCAGGGCCCCTTCCACCAGACGGGCAATGAAAGGGATGCAACCGACGGTCAGCGGCACGATGGCAGCGATGGTGCCGATACTGGTGCCGACAATCAGCCGGGTCAGCGGAATGATGGCGACCAGCAGGATGATAAAGGGCACCGAGCGACCCACGTTGACCACCATACCCAGAGTACGGTTGAGCAAGGGGTTGGCCAGGATCTGGCCAGCCTTGGTCACATGCAGTGCCACGCCGAGCGGCAGACCCAGCAGGCAGCCGAACAGAGCGGAGGCAAACACCATGATCAGGGTGTCGCCCAGGGCCGTGATGAGCAGATTAATCATGGCTTCGGACATAACCCATTACCTCCAGCTGAATGTGGTTGTCGATGAGAAACTGCTGGGTCGCCTCGCACTGGGCTTCATCCCCGAACAGCTCGGCCAGCAGGAAACCGAATTTGACGCCGCCGGCGTATTCGATGTCTGCGCTCAGAATGCTGATGTCGATATTGAAACGGCGGCTCGCCTCGGAGATCAGCGGCGTATCGACCGTGCTGCCGGTAAAGCCAAGCTTCACCAGCGGGTAGCTGCCCGGCACCCGCTCCGCACTCATCCGATCCTGATACTCCTGCGGTACCTCCAGATGGATGGTGGAGTGGATGAAGTCACGGGCCAGCTGGGTCTTGGCGTTGCTGAAGAACCAGGCCACTTCGCCCTGTTCGATCAGACGGCCATCGCTGATGATGGCCACTTCGTCACAGATCCCCTTCACCACATCCATCTCGTGGGTGATGAGCAGGATGGTGAGCCCCAGCTTGACGTTGATCTCCTTGAGCAGGGTCAGGATCGAGCGGGTGGTCTGCGGGTCGAGGGCCGAGGTGGCCTCGTCACAAAGCAGTACCTTGGGGGCCGGTGCCAGTGCGCGGGCAATGGCGACGCGCTGCTTCTGACCGCCGGAAAGCTCGGACGGATAGGCCTGGGCACGGGCTTCCAGCCCGACCAGCGCCAGCAGCTCGGCAACCCGTTGCTGGATCTTCTCTTTGTTCCAGCCTGCCAGCTCCAGCGGAAAGGCGATGTTGGCAAACACGGTGCGGGAGGCAAGCAGGTTGAAGTGCTGGAAAATCATCCCGATCTGGCGGCGAGCCTGGGTCAGATCCCGTTCGCTCAGGGCGACCAGATCCTGGCCATCAACGATGACTTGTCCTTCTGTCGGGCGCTCCAGCAGGTTGACACAACGAATGAGGGTACTCTTGCCGGCACCGGAGGCACCGATCACCCCGAAAATTTTGCCTTGGGGTACATGCAGACTCACATCACGCAGGGCGTGCACGGCGTCACTGCCTGTACCGTAGACTTTGTTGAGACCGATCAACTTAATCATGGATTCTTCCGTGCTAACAGCCTTAAAGCACAGGGCGCTACAGGCGGGGAAATTGGGCAGAGGTTCCACTGGGTTACTCTGTCATCATGGAGGATGATGCTAAGATGTCTGGATGGCCATGTCAACGCATGTTTTTACGTCTAGACGTCTAAAAAAGTGATAAGGATTTCTGTCAGGCGGATAACGATCAGGATGGTATTGTTGCTCTTCCAGATCCTGTTTCGTCCCTGCGGCAGATAACCGAATTAAAGATGGTTTATGCCGGGTAAGGCTGGTTTTATTAGTGTGTCAGCTCGTTTCTGTTCACATCTGCTGTCTAGCTTAATGCTCCTCCATCGTTACACAAATTGCTGCACAAATCGTTCCCTATTCGTGACCGGATCACCTGATCGCCACTTTGTCGGCGTCAACCTTGATGCAGCGCAAGGAGGGCTCGGATAGGGATTGGGTCGGTGGCGCCGGTTTTTTATACTGATGTTGTCGACAAGCATGGAGGGCAGTGCGATGAGATTCCAACAGATCAAAGAGTTGCTGCACTATCTTGAACAGGTTCATCACCAGCTCGGGCTCTGTTACGGGCGTTTGACCAGTCAGGTGGACAGCGAACGGAGCCGGATGTTGCTGGTCTATCTGCAAGGGCGTGAGGATGCGGCCAGTGCCCATCTGCACGAATATGCCGCTCAGTTGGGAGATGCAGTCAGGGAGACCTGGCTGAACCAGAGTTTCAGCGAGGATATGCTGCCTGCCATTACCCGCTTCGAGCTGCCGGCATCAGTTCAGACCCAGGATATCGTCACTCAGGTATGCCGCTGGGAAGAGCAGCTGGTGGGCGAGCTGAGCCATCTGGCCCGGGAGTGCCCGACACCGGCCACCACCGCCTTGCTCGAGAATCTGGCCAGGCTGGAGCAGACCCGCTTGACCCGACTGGTGCACGGGGTGCATCGACTCGACGACATGTAGCGGGTGATAAGCACCAAACACGCAAGATGACCGCAAAACAAAAGGGCCCGGCAGCAGTGCCGGGCCCTTTCCATTGGTATCTGCTGACTTGCAGTGAGCGTCGGTCAGCCCTGCTGCTCGGCCGCGTAGAGAGCGGCCCCGATAATGCCCGCCTGATTGAGGCTGGCCGCCGGAATGAGTGGCGCCCGGGTCTCGATGCGATCGACAAACTTATCCAGCTTGGCTGCGCTGCCGCCCCCCAGAATGAAGAGGTCGGGGGAGAAGAGAAACTCGAGGCGCGCCAGATACTTGTTGAAGCGCTTGCCCCAGCGGTTCCAGGAGAGATCTTCCCGTTTGCGCGCCGCATCGGAGCAGTAGTGCTCGGCGACCATTCCTTCCAGCATCAGATGGCCCAGCTCGGTGTTGGGCAGCAGATGGCCGTTGACGAAGATGGCGGTGCCGATGCCGGTGCCGACCGTGATGAGGATGATGACCCCCTTGCGATCCTTGCCGGCGCCAAAGCGCATCTCGGCCAGACCGGCTGCATCGGCATCATTCAGCACATAGCAGGGCTTGCCGGTGACATCGGCAAACAGATGCTCGGCATCGGTTTCGATCCAGCTCTTGTCGATGTTGGCGGCACTCTTGGCAACCCCGTTGTGTATGGTGGCAGGAAAACCGCAGCCCACCGGTCCTTTCCAGTCGAAATGTTCGACCAGCGCCTTGAGGGTATGGGCGATGGCTGCCGGGGTGGCCGGTTGCGGTGTGGCAATGCGATGGCGCTCGCCAATCAATTCGCCGGTTTTGGTATCGACCAGACAGCCCTTGATCCCTGAGCCTCCAATATCCACTCCCAACATATGCATCTGTGTTGTCCTTGTTGTGTGCCGACCAGTTTGCAGTGACCACGCTGTTATGGGCACTGCAGGTCGGCAGAGCATGAAAAAAGTGCTGCAATCCGGCAAGGGGCAGATCACTTATGCGTGATCCGACAGACCTTTTTCGATGCTGCGGATCAGCAAACGGGTCTTCTTGTTCTCTTCATCCTGACGCCGGGCAAGGGTGGCCAGCGCCCATTCGATATGTTCGGCCACCATGGGCTCGGCGGTGGTCAGCGCCAGTTGCAGGGCGGCGATTACCTCGGGGATCGCCGGACCATTGCCAAGGGCGACTGCCAGATTGCGGCGCCAGCGCTGGTAACCGATGCGGCGGATCGGGCTCCCTTCGGTTTGTTTGAGGAAATCGCTCTCGCTCCAGCACCACAGCGCCAGCAGGGGGGGGCGGTGCAGGCTGGGGCGGGGGCTAAAATCGGGTTCCGGGCTGGCATCTGCGTAGCGATTCCAGGGGCAGATGAGCTGGCAGTCGTCGCAGCCGTAGATGCGGTTGCCCATCAGGGGCCTGAACTCTTCCGGAATAGGGCCGTCATTCTCGATGGTGAGATAGGAGATGCAGCGGCGGCCATCTACCACATAGGGGGCGACAATGGCGCCGGTCGGGCAGATGTTGATGCAGGCGACACACTTGCCGCACAGCTCCTTCTCCACTGGCTGGTCGAGCGGCAGCGGCAGATTGAGCAACAGCTCACCGAGAAAGAAGAAGGAGCCGGCCGATTCGTTGAGCAGCAGTGAGTGTTTGCCAACCCAGCCTAGGCCCGCCTTGGCTGCCAGCGGCCGCTCGAGGATGGGGGCGGAGTCAACGAAGGGGCGCCACTCACCCAAGGTCTCTTCAGTGCCTTGAAACAGCTCGGCGCAGCGCGCTTCGATGCGATCACCCAGCTGTTTGAGCCGGTTGCGCAGCACCTTGTGGTAGTCACGGCCGAGGGCATAGCGGCTGATATAGCCGAGGGTCGGATCGCGCAGGGTGGCAGCAAAGCCTGCCTCGAACGGCAGGTAGTTCATCCGCACCGACAACACCCGCACCGTGCCCGGCAGCAGCTCGTGGGCGCGTGCCCGCATCATGCCGTGACGTGCCATGTAATCCATGCTGCCGTGATAGCCCGCATCCAGCCAGGCCTGCAATCTCGGCTCTTCGATACGCAGATCGGTGTCGGTGATGCCCGCCTGGTCAAAACCTAGCTCCCGTGCCCAGAGCTTGATATCGTGGGCCAGCTGGTGGAAGTCAGGTGCGCTCATGCGGCTTGGCCTGGCTGGCGTTTGCTGGCGTGGGTCGATTGATAAGAGGCGGGAGCCGTCATGGTAGAGATCATCAGGGGCGCGTTGGGCACAAAAGAGGGGGGCAGTTTACCACAGGGGCTGTGGCAGACTGAACAGATCCGCGCACTGGAGCGCAACTGGGCCGCGCGAGCGGGGCAACCTCTCTATGCCCTGATGGAGCGAGCCGGTGCCGCGCTCCGCACCTATGCCACTCTGCATTGGCCCGACAGTCGCTGCTGGTGGATCTTCGTCGGCCCCGGTAATAACGGCGGTGATGGCTATGTGCTGGCCCGCCTTGCCCGCCAGATTGGCATCGAGGTGGTGGTGATTGCCGCCAGAGCACCCGACCAACTGAAGGGGGATGCCAGACGGGCCGCCGATGAGTGGCTGGCGGCCGGTGGCCGGGTCTGGCTGGCCGAGCAGTTTGATAAGGACCAGCACTCCACCCCGGATCTGGTGGTCGATGCCCTGCTTGGCACCGGCGTCAACACGTCCCTCTCGCCACTACTGACAAAGATCGTCGCAACAATCAATGGCTTGACTGTGCCCGTGCTGGCGGTGGATCTCCCCTCCGGCCTCAACGGCGATACCGGCCGTGCCATGGGGGCCGTGGTGCAGGCCACTCGCACCCTCACCTTTATCGGTATCAAGCAAGGGATGCTCACCGGCGACGGGGTGGATTGCGTCGGCCAGCTCGACTGTGATCCCCTTGGCGTGACGCCTGATGACACTATGCTGCCCGCCGCCTGGCGTATCGATTATCCGCTGCTCTGCACGCAGCTGACCCCGCGCCCGCGCGCTTCCCACAAGGGCTCTTATGGCAAGGTGCTGCTGGTGGGGGGCAATCGCGGCATGCAGGGGGCCATTGTGCTGGCGGCCCGCGCCTGCCTGCGGGCGGGGGCCGGGCTGGTGCGGGTGTGTCAGCATCCGGAGCATCCGCCGGTCAGCCTCTATCAACCCGAGCTGATGAGCCTCACCAGCGTTGATGACGAGGGGTGGGCGTCGGTGCGGGTCATTGGCCCTGGGCTAGGTCAGGATGAGTGGGGAAGCGCGCAAATCGCCCGTTATCTCACCGACCGGCTGCCACTGGTTTTGGACGCCGATGGATTGAATTGGCTGGCGCAATCTCCCCGCCATCAGGATAATTGGGTGCTCACGCCCCATCCCGGCGAAGCAGCGCGCCTGCTGGGATGCTCCATTGCCGAGATTGAAACCGACCGGTTTGCCGCCGTGCAGGCGCTGCAGCGGCGTTATGGCGGTGTGGTGTTGTTAAAAGGGGCGGGAACACTTATTTATGACGGCGAGCGGGTCGCTCTCTGTTGTGAAGGCAACCCAGGCATGGCAAGTGGCGGCATGGGCGATCTGTTATCTGGTATAATCGCCGCCCTTTTGGCCCAGGGCTGGTCTGCCACCATGGCAAGCTGGCTGGGCGCCGTGATCCACGGCGAGGCTGCAGATCAGGCCGCCGCCGCCGGCGAGCGGGGCATGCTGGCGTCAGGCTTGCTGCCCTTGATCCGCAAACTGGTTAATCCCGACACCATTACAAGTTAAAAAGAAGAACATGGCAAAACAGTTGATGATGACACTGCCGGACGAGGCAGCAACCGTGGCACTGGGTGGCCGTCTGGCACAGGCCTGCCAGCAGGCGACCACAGTGTTTTTGCATGGCACGCTTGGCGCCGGTAAAACCACTCTGACCCGCGGCTGGGTGCAGGGCCTTGGCCATCAGGGCAAGGTAAAAAGCCCGACTTACACCCTGGTCGAACCCTATGAGCTCGAGGGCTGGCAGGTCTACCATTTTGATCTCTATCGCCTGGCTGATCCGGAAGAGCTGGAATTCATGGGCATTCGGGACTATTTTGCCGCCAACACTCTCTGTCTGGTGGAGTGGTCCGAGAAGGGCGAGGGCTGGTTACCGGCTCCCGACCTGGAAATTACCCTCACCTATGTAGGCGAGCAGCGCGAGGTTCTGATAGAGGCTCGCACTGCTATTGGCGAAGCCATTCTGGAACGGTTGTCATCTACGTGCGCTTGATCCTTGTTATTGCTCTCTCTTTGATGGCGTTACCCTCTTGGGCGAATCAGCTCAAGAGCGTACGAATCTGGCCATCACCGGATAACACCCGGGTGGTGCTCGATATGAGCAGCGCTCCCAATTACAACTACTTCACCCTCACCGGCCCGGATCGGCTGGTGATCGATCTGAAAGGGGCGAGCAACGCCGCCAATCTGGCCCGGATCGAGAACAACAGCGAACTGGTGCGCAAGATCCGCCAGAGCACTCCGCTGGAGAAGGGCGGTCTGCGACTGGTGATGGATCTCAGCTCCGCCATCAAGCCGGTGGTCTTTCCGCTGGCGCCAGCCGGGCCCTATGGCCACCGTCTGGTCATCGATCTGCCTTATGAAGAGAAGCGCTCGGCGGCAGCAGTGCAATCCACGCCTGTCGGTGGCAAGGGCAAAGGGGTGGTGATTGCCATCGACCCGGGCCACGGCGGGGAAGACCCGGGCTCCATCGGCCCGCGCCGTACCTATGAAAAACGGGTGACGCTGGCGGTCTCCCAGAAGCTGGCGGCACTGATCGACCGCGAGCCGGGGATGCGCGCCGTGATGACCCGTCGTGGCGACTACTTTGTTGACCTCAACAAGCGCTCCGAGATTGCCCGCAAGGCCAAGGCGGATCTGCTGGTCTCTATCCATGCAGACAGTTTTCATAACTCGACCCCGCGCGGTGCCTCGGTCTGGGTCTTGTCGACCAACCGTGCCAACCGCGAGATGGGCAGCTGGCTGGAGAAGCAGGAGAAGCAGGGCGAGTTGTTGGGCGGTGTCGGTAAGGTGTTGGCGGAATCCGATCCCAACCCCTATCTGGCGCAGACCTTCCTCGACCTCTCCATGGACAAGTCCCGTGCCGAAGGGTATGACGTCAGCCGCCAGATCCTGCGCTCCATGGGCAAGGTTGCCCGACTGCATAAGAAGGCGCCGGAGCATGCCAGTCTGGCTGTGCTGAAGGCGCCGGATATTCCCTCGGTGCTGGTGGAAACAGGCTTTATCTCCAACCATGCGGAAGAGAAGCTGCTGGCTACCGCCAGCTATCAGGACCAGCTGGCCCGCGCCATCTTCGAGGGGATCCGCAACTACTACCGCGCCCACCCGACCAAGGGGGCCATGCTGACCGGCAAGGGGCAGGTGAGCCAACCTGCTGCGACCACTCGCCCTGCACCGGTAGCCCGGCAGCCGGTGAGCCAGCCCAGGCAGGCACAGTCCCAGCCGGTAGTGACCAACAAGATGCCCGCCACTGCCCGCGACGGCGGTGCTGGGAGCGGCTCTGGCGTCGGGGTGATCAAGCCTTACTCGGCGGCAGCGCAGGAGAGCGGTGCACCGGTCAGCAGTGTGGGGGACTATGACAAATCGCGGATGCTCCGCCATGTGGTCAAACGGGGCGAGAGCCTCTCCCGCCTTGCCGAGAAGCATGGGGTGAGTCAGTCTACTTTGGTGGAGATCAACCAGCTGCGCAGCCGGGATATTCAGATCGGTCAGACTATCTATATTCCCCAGCAAGGGCAGAGCCGCGCTGCTGCTCCCGTTCGCAGTGACGACAAGTCGCAGATGATCCGCCATGTGGTCAAGCGGGGCGAGAGTCTCTCCCGCCTTGCCGAGAAACATGGGGTGAGTCAGGCTCGGCTGGTAGAGATCAACAAGCTCAAGTCGCGGAATATTCAGGTAGGGCAGGTGCTCTACATTCCGCAAAACTGACGCGCGGGAGCGGGTGATGCCGCTCCCGCTGTTAGCGAATACCATCAGCAAGATTGAAATGCAGGAGTCAGCGATGCCGATCCGTATATTCCCCCCGATTCTGGCCAACCAGATTCCGGTTGGTGGAGAGGTGGTGGAGCGTCCCTCCTGGAGCCTTAAGAGACTGACCATCAGCAAGATTGAAATTCAGGAGTAAATGATGCCGATCCGTATTTTGCCACCCATTCTGGCCAACCAGATTGCAGCCGGAGAGGTGGTGGAGCGGCCCTCTTCTGTGGTGAAAGAGCTGGTGGAAAACAGCCTGGATGCGGGGGCCGACCGGGTCGAGATCGACATCGACAAGGGGGGCGCCAAGCTGATCCGCATCCGTGACAACGGCTGTGGCGTCGCCAAAGACGAGCTGGTGCTGGCGCTGTCGCGTCATGCGACCTCCAAGGTGGCCACGCTGGACGATCTGGAAGGGATCAACAGCCTCGGTTTTCGTGGCGAGGCGCTCGCCTCCATCAGCTCGGTCTCCCGTCTCACCTTCACCTCTCGTACTGCAGATCAGTCCGAAGCCTGGCAAGCCCAGGCGGAAGGGCGCGAAATGAGCGTCACCATCAAGCCGGCGGCCCATCCGGTGGGCACCACGGTGGAGGTGGTGGATCTCTTCTTCAATACCCCCGCGCGGCGCAAGTTCATGCGCAGCGAAAAGACCGAGTTTGCCCATATCGACGAGCTGGTGCGCCGCATCGCGCTCTCCCGCTTCGATGCCACCCTGATCCTGCGCCACAATGGCAAGGTGGTGCGCCAGTACAAGGCCGCCAATACCGTGCCGGAGCAGGAGCGTCGCCTCGCCGCCGTTTGCGGCACCCCTTTCATGCACCATGCGCTGGCGGTGGAGAGCGAGCACAGCGACGTGCGTCTGTGGGGCTGGCTGGCGACTCCGGAGGGGGCAAGACCGCAAAACGATCTGCAATACACCTATGTCAACGGCCGGATGATGCGCGACAAGCTCATCAATCACGCCATTCGTCAGGCCTATGACGAGCTGCTGCCTCCCGATCGCTTCGCCGCTTATGTGCTCTATATCGAGCTGGATCCCCGTCAGGTGGATGTCAACGTCCACCCGGCCAAGCATGAGGTGCGCTTCCATCAGGCGCGACTGATCCACGACTTTATCTTTCAGGCGCTGTTTACTGCGCTGCGCCGCGAAGGAGTCAGCGCCGCTCATCAGGACGAGCCGTTGGCCGAAACTCTGGTCGAGTTGCCGGTCAGTCCGCAGATTGAATATCCCGGTCAGGCGCCACGCCCAGAGTGGTACGGTGCCGAGCACAGCTACCGGGCACCTGCACAGGTGCGGGAGGGGGGAGGTGGGGCTGGCCGAGCCAGCAATTATCAACCGCCCGAGCCCCCAAGCCGGGAGGCGATGCGCGGCATGGGCGTTCTGCTTACTACGCTGCCTATCGCAGCTGAGGCTGCTCCTGCGCAGCCCACTGATCCAGTGCCGTCACCCAGACAGGGGGGATGTCGCGCCCTGACACTGGTGGAGCAGGCCTACCTGTTGATCGAGCGGGATAATCAGCTGGCGCTGCTCTCGCTGGTACGCGCCGAGCGGGTGCTGCTGCGCCATTGGCTGCTGGAGACCTGGGGTCAGGGGCTGGCGGCCCAGCCACTGTTGCTGCCGGTCTCCTTCAAGCTGCCGAAGAATTTGATCGCGCTGGTGACCGAGCAGGAGCGTTTGCTGAAACGGATGGGGCTGGAGTTGAAAAGCGGGGGGCGCGACACCATGATCCTGACTCGGGTGCCGGCTCTGCTGCGCCAGACCGATCTGGTTCGTCTGTTACCCGAATTGCTGCAAATTATCGAGGGCGGATCTGACAGTGATGCTGGTCAGCAGGCTGAAGTATTATGCCAATGGCTGGTGGAGCAGGGGATAAGTCGCGAGAAGATATACGATTTTTCAACTGCCAGTCGTCTGCTGACGGAACTTGTGACCGATTTCAGTGACCAACTGGCAGACATTCGCATGGTGCGCCCCCTTTCGCTGGCGACCGTGCTGGAGGAGTTTGAACATGGCGAGTGACTTGCCGACCGCAATTTTTCTGATGGGGCCGACGGCCTCCGGCAAGACGGATCTCGCCATTGAACTGTGCCAGGCATTGCCTTGCGACATCATCAGCGTCGATTCGGCGCTGATCTATCGTGGCATGGATATAGGTACGGCCAAGCCGACTGCCGATGAGCTGGCGCGGGCCCCGCACCGGCTGATCGACATTCTTGACCCGGCCTTGAGCTATTCGGCAGCCGATTTTTGCAAGGATGCCCTGCGGGAGATGAAAGAGATCGCCGACCGTGGCCGCATTCCGCTGCTGGTAGGCGGCACCATGCTCTATTTCAAGGCGCTGCTGGAGGGATTGTCCCCGCTGCCCTCCGCCGATCCCGCCATTCGAGCCGGGATTGAGGAAGAGGCTGCCCGCCTCGGTTGGCAGGCGCTGCACGATGAGCTGGTACGCATCGACCCGGTGGCCGGAGCGCGAATTCACCCCAATGACCCGCAGCGACTCTCCCGGGCACTGGAGGTCTACCGCATCAGCGGCAAGACCCTTACCGAGCTGACGCAGGTGCAGGGGGAGGGCTTGCCCTATCGGGTGCAGCAGTTTGCCATCGCCCCGAGTGATCGTGCCGTGCTGCATCAGCGTATCGAACAGCGCTTTGACAAGATGCTGCAAGGTGGCTTTGAACAGGAGGTTCGTGCGCTGATGGCGCGCGGCGATCTGCACCCGGATCTCCCCTCCATTCGCTGTGTGGGTTATCGCCAAATGTGGGACTACCTGTGCGGTGAAGTGGGGTATGATGAGATGCGTTATCGTGGCATTGTTGCCACACGCCAATTGGCAAAACGACAGATGACCTGGTTGCGCGGCTGGCCCGACGTGACCTGGTTGGAATCTGGTGAGTCTGGCAATCTCGACCGCGTGCTTGCTCGCGCTGGTGCGGCTTGACACTCCCTGTATAATCAGGTTGTTATATTGATATTCGGTGTTTAAAAACAACAAACTATAAGGAAAAGAAAAATGGCTAAGGGGCAATCTCTCCAAGACCCGTTTTTGAATGCGCTGCGCCGTGAGCGGATTCCTGTTTCTATCTATTTGGTGAACGGCATCAAACTGCAAGGTCAGATCGAGTCTTTTGACCAGTTTGTTATCCTGCTGAAAAACACCGTGAGCCAGATGGTTTACAAGCACGCCATCTCGACTGTCGTACCGGCCCGTGCCGTCAATCATCACCAGCCCACTCCGGGTGGCGCGGCTGATGAACAGGGTGATGCCGAGGCGTGATATCCCTGGGCGAGTCGACTCGCCAACTCAGATTCATCATGATTCCTGTTAAGGAGCAAGCGCTTGTTTGACCGTTATGAAGCTGGCGAACAGGCCGTTCTGGTGCATGTCAACTTCAGTGATGAGGGTGAGCGGGAGGATCTGGAAGAGCTCAAGATGTTGGTGAGCTCGGCCGGAGTCAATGCGCTGGGGGTAATTACCACCAGTCGCAGTGCGCCCAGTGCCAAATTTTTTGTCGGCAGTGGCAAGGCTGAAGAGATCGCGTCCCAAGTCCAGATGCTGGATGCCGACGTCGTCATCTTCAACCATGCCCTGACCCCTGCCCAGGAGCGCAACCTGGAGCGTCTGTTCCAGTGCCGGGTGGTGGATCGAACCGGCCTGATCCTCGATATCTTTGCCCAGCGCGCCCGAACCCACGAAGGTAAACTGCAGGTCGAACTGGCCCAGTTGCGCCATCTTTCCACTCGTCTGGTGCGAGGCTGGACCCACCTTGAGCGTCAAAAGGGCGGGATCGGTCTGCGTGGTCCGGGTGAAACTCAGCTTGAAACTGACCGACGTCTGCTGCGGGAACGCATCAAGGCGATTTTGCGTCGGCTCGACAAGGTGGCCAAGCAGCGGGAGCAGGGACGCCGTGCCCGCAACCGCAACGAAGTGCCGACGGTGTCACTGGTTGGTTATACCAACGCCGGAAAGTCCACTTTGTTCAACCAACTTACAGCTGCCAGCGTGTATGCTGCCGACCAATTGTTCGCAACTCTGGATCCTACCCTGCGTAAACTGGTGATCCGGGATGTGGGTGATGTGATTTTGGCGGATACAGTTGGATTTATTCGACACTTGCCCCATGATCTGGTCGCGGCCTTCAAGGCTACCCTGCAGGAGACCCGTGAAGCGGATCTGCTGCTGCATGTGGTGGACTGTGCCGATGAGCAGATGCAGGAGAATATCGACTCCGTGCAGCAGGTGTTGGCCGAGATCGAAGCCGATGACAGGCCCCAGCTGATGATCTGCAACAAGATCGACAAGCTGGCGGATCGTCCGGCAGGTCTGGAGCGAGATGACGAGGGGCGCCCGTTGCGCGTCTGGTTGTCGGCCCAGACTGGTGAAGGTTGTGAGCATCTGCTTACGGCGCTGACCGAATTGCTGGCTGGCTCCATGGTGCATCACACCCTGCAGTTGCCTCCTTCTGCCGCGAGATTGCGCAGTGTGCTCTATCAGCTGAAAGGGATTGAGCAGGAAGGTTTTAGCGAGGAGGGGGATTTCGTGCTGGAAGTCCGCTTGCAAGTGGCCGACTGGAACCGCCTCGTGAAACAGGAAGGTGAGAGTTTACAACGCTTTATCAGGCATTGATTCGTTGATGAAGATGAACCCTTAGGGGCTTCTCAACGTATGATGGCCCGGTAGAGATGATATCCATCCGCATGTATTAATGGAGACGCTGATGGCTTGGAATGAGCCTGGTAACAACGGCAAAGACCGTGACCCTTGGGGGAATAACGGCAAGAATCAGGGACCCCCTGATCTGGATGAAATGCTGCGCAAAGTGAGTCGCCGTTTCGGTGGCTTGTTTGGTGGCGGCAAATCTGGCGGCGATGTAGGTCGCTTTGGTATCTCCATCGCGCTGGTTGTGGCTGTGGTGGTGTGGGTCGTCAGCGGCTTCTACACCATTCGCGAAGCGGAGCGTGGTGCCGTGCTGCGGTTTGGCAAGTTTTCCCATATTGTCGAGCCGGGCCTGCGCTGGAAGCCGACCTTTATCGATCAGGTGATCCCCGTGGACGTCGAGTCCGTGCGCTCCCTGCCTGCCTCCGGTTTCATGCTGACTCAGGATGAGAACGTGGTACGGGTCGAGATGGACGTGCAGTACCGTGTGGTCAATCCCGAGCAGTATCTGTTCAGCGTGACCAATGCCGACGAGAGTCTGGGTCAGGCCACCGATAGCGCTCTGCGCTACGTGGTGGGTCATACCCGGATGGATGACGTGCTGACTACCGGTCGTGAGAAGGTGCGTCAGGAGACCTGGCAGGTGATCGATGGCATCATCGAGCCCTACCAGATGGGTCTGCAGATCGTCGACGTCAACTTCCTGCCGGCGCGTCCGCCGGAAGAGGTGAAAGACGCGTTTGATGACGCCATCTCCGCTCAGGAAGATGAGCAGCGTTTCATTCGTGAAGCAGAAGCCTATGCCCGTGAAGTGGAGCCCAAGGCCCGTGGCCAGGTGAAGCGTCTGGAGCAGGAAGCGGAAGCTTACAAATCCCAGATCGTGTTGAAAGCCCAGGGTGAAGTTGCTCGCTTCAACGAGCTGCTGCCCCAGTATCTGGCTGCCCCCGAGCTGACCCGTGAGCGTATCTATCTGGAAACCATGGAAGAGCTCTATCAGCAGGCCAACAAGGTGGTGGTCGACATGCCGGCTGGCAACAACAGCATGATCTACCTGCCGCTCGACAAGCTGTCTGGCAAGCCGAAGGCTGCCCAGTCTGATCGTGCCACTGTCGCTCCGGTCACAGAGCAGGTCCCCGTTTCCAACGAGGGTGCCAACTCTACGCCGACAATGCCGCTGCGTAGCGGTGACCGCTTCAGCTCAGGGAGAAACTGATAGATGAAAAAGCTAGCTATTGGTGCAATCGCTGTCGCGGCCATGGTCTGCTTCTCCTCTGTCTTTATCGTTGATGAAGGTCAGAAGGGGATTGTCGTGCAGTTTGGCAAGGTGAAGCGGGTTGACTCCGGTGAGCCCCGCCTCTATGAGCCGGGCCTGCACTTCAAGGTGCCGCTCATCGACCAGGTTCGCAAGATGGATGCCCGCATCCAGACCATTGACAGCCAGGCCGACCGTTTTGTCACCTCCGAGAAGAAAGACCTGATCATCGACTCCTACGTGAAGTGGAAGATCGAGGACTTCTCCAAGTACTACCTGGCAACCGGTGGTGGCAACAAGCTGCAGGCGGAAGATCTGCTCAAGCGCAAGATCAATAACGGTCTGCGTTCCGAGATCGGTAACCGCACCATCAAGGACATCGTCTCCGGTGAGCGCAGTACCGTGATGGAAGATGCCCTGAAGAAGATGGCGCGCTCCTCCGAGCTCGGCATCAAGGTGGTGGATGTGCGGATCAAGCAGATCAACCTGCCGGTGGAAGTCTCCAACTCCATTTACCAGCGGATGCGTGCCGAGCGAACCGCAGTTGCCCGTGAGCACCGCTCTCAGGGTCGCGAGAAGGCTGAAATCCTGCGTGCCGATATCGACCGCAAGGTAACCGTCATGATCGCTGACGCCGAGAGTAACGCTCGCCAGCTGCGCGGTGAAGGGGATGCGGAAGCCGCCAAGATCTATGCCGACAGCTACAAGAAAGACCCCGAGTTTTTCAGCTTCGTGCGTAGCATGGAGGCCTATCGCAAGAGCTTTGCCGGTGGCAACGACCTGATGGTGTTGAAGCCGGACAGCGAGTTCTTCCGTTACCTCAAGTCTCCTCACGGCACCAAGCAGTAATCGCCACGAGGTCACATTCAAAGGGTCTGCATTGTCAGACCCTTTTGTTTTTGGTGCCAATGCCAGCCGTCGACCCGGGTGGCTGGTTGCATTGAAGGAGGTCGGATGCTGACATCCATGCTGATGGGGTTTGGATTGCTGCTGTTGTTCGAGGGGCTAGGCCCGTTGTTGATGCCCAGGGCATGGCAGCAGATGTTGCGGCTGCTGAGCGATCAGCCACCGGAGCAGTTGCGCCGTATCGGCGGCTCGTTAGTGGTTGCGGGTAGCGTGATCCTCTGGATGCTGAGTCGCTGAGTCTGGCGCAATGCACTGTCCAGCAGATAGCAGACAATAAAAAAGAGGCCGAAGGCCTCTTTTTTCATGCATGACGTTTACTCAGGCACTGCGCTGCACGGCCATGTGGGTCAGTGTTTCCAGCGCCTGTTTGTGCGGGGAGTCCGGCAGGATGGCGAGGGCGGCAATGGCCTTGTCGGCCTCTTCTCTGGCACGCATGCGGGAGTACTCCAGCGCGCCAGTGCGGTCGAGAATGCCGAGGATCTGCTCAAGATGCTCCATGCCGTTGCGGTGCTCGATGGCATCGCGCACCAGCTGGCGCTCTTCCGGCGTGCCCACTTCCATGGCGCGCAGCAGCGGCAGGGTCGGTTTGCCTTCGGCCAGATCGTCGCCGACGTTCTTACCCATCTCTTCGCTCTGGGAGCAGTAGTCCATCACGTCATCGATGATCTGGAACGCGGTGCCCAGATACTTGCCGTAATCGGTCATGGCCTGTTCGACGGGCTCGGGCTGATGAGTCAGCACGGCTGCAAGACGAGTGGCGGCCTCGAACAGCTTGGCGGTCTTGCAGTAGATGACCGTCATGTAGCTCTCTTCGGTGGTATCCGGGTCGTTGCAGTTCATCAGCTGCAACACTTCTCCTTCGGCGATGGTGTTGGTGGCATCCGAGAGGATCTCCATCACCCGCAGGTTGGAGAGTTCGGCCATCATCTGAAAGGAGCGGCTATAGAGGTAGTCACCGACCAGCACGCTGGCGGCATTGCCAAACATGGCGTTGGCGGTCTCCCGGCCGCGGCGCAGGTCGGATTCGTCGACCACGTCGTCATGCAGCAGGGTAGAGGTGTGAATGAATTCGATGATGGCGGCCAGTTTCAGGTGATCCTCACCCTCATAGCCCAGCGCACGCGCAGCCATCACGGTCAGCATGGGGCGCATCCGTTTCCCGCCGGCGCTGACAATGTAGAAACCCAGCTGATTAATCAGACTAACGTCGGACTGGAGTCGGGCCAGGATCAGTTCATTGACCGCCGTCATGTCGGCGGCACAGAGCGCACGGATAGTCTGTTGGTCCATAAGTCTCGTAACGTGACAGCAGCAATAACTGCGATTTTAGTAATGGCAGGGATTCTACACGATTTCACAATGGGTTACAGTTAGGCGTTTATCCACGGCGGCAGATATGCGCACAAAATAAACTTTTTGCTAAATTGGCCTTGCCTGAGCAGATCGATTTGCGTAGAATGCCCGCCCATTGTTATAGGTTTTTGCGCATGTCTAGCCTTGAGCAAAAGACATGCCTTTACGGAGTTAATCAAATGTACGCGGTATTCCAAAGCGGCGGAAAACAACACCGTGTGGCCGAAGGTCAAATCGTTCGTCTGGAAAAGCTGAACGTTGAGACTGGCGCTACCATCGACTTCAACGAAGTTCTGATGGTTGCTGCAGGCGACACTTTTAAAGTAGGTGCTCCTTTCGTTGAAGGTGGCAAGGTTGTAGCTGAAGTTGTGGCTCACGGCCGTGGCGAGAAAGTGACTATCGTCAAGTTCCGTCGTCGTAAGCACCATCGTAAGCAAGCGGGCCACCGTCAGTGGTTCACTGAAGTCAAAATCACTGGCATCAGCGCTTAATTAGAGGAGTCCGATAAATGGCACACAAAAAAGCTGGCGGTTCATCCCGCAACGGTCGCGATTCTGAAGCTAAACGCCTGGGCGTGAAGCGTTTCGGCGGCGAAACAGTTCTGGCTGGCAGCATCATCGTTCGTCAACGTGGTACCAAGTTCCACGCTGGCACCAACGTTGGTCTGGGCAAGGATCACACCCTGTTCGCTACCGCGACTGGTAAAATCCTGTTCGAAGTTAAAGGTCCGCTGAATCGTAAGTACGTTAGCATCGTTGCTGAGTAATTACGGACCGCAAGGATCCGAAGCCCCGCCAACAGGCGGGGCTTTTGTTTTTCTGACGTCTTTCTGATGTCGTTGACGAAAAAACGGAACGCAGCTGACTTTGGCTCTGACGGGCATGATTGGCAAGATGCGTATCGCCCGCAGGGGTCTGTACCACTATAATTGCGTATCGGTTTTTCGAATTAAGGTGACGGTTACCTATGAAGTTTGTTGATGAAGTCCAGATTCGAGTCGATGCCGGTGACGGTGGTAACGGTTGTGTAAGCTTTCGCCGTGAAAAATATATTCCCAACGGTGGTCCGGATGGCGGTGACGGCGGTGACGGTGGCGACGTATATCTGATCGCCGACGAGAACCTCAATACCCTGATCGACTACCGTTTCGAGCGTTTCCATGCTGCCGAGCGCGGTGAGAATGGCCAGAGCGCCAACTGTACCGGTCGCCGCGGCAAGGACAAGATCCTGCGTGTGCCTGTCGGTACCCGGGCGACCGATGAGGATACCGGTGAACTGCTGGGGGATCTGACCCACCACGAGCAGAAGCTGCTGGTTGCCAAAGGTGGTTTCCACGGTCTGGGCAACACCCGCTTCAAGAGCTCCGTCAACCGTGCTCCCCGCCAGAAGAGTAACGGTACTCCGGGTGAAGTGCGTACCCTGAAGCTGGAGCTGCTGCTGCTGGCCGATGTCGGTATGCTAGGTCTGCCCAACGCCGGCAAGTCTACCTTTATTCGCGCCGTGTCTGCGGCTCGCCCGAAAGTGGCTGACTACCCCTTCACTACCCTGGTACCGAACCTGGGTGTGGTGCGTGGTGAGAACTCCCGCTCCTTCGTGATCGCCGATATCCCGGGCCTGATCGAAGGCGCTGCCGAAGGTGCAGGTCTGGGTATCCGCTTCCTGAAACACCTCGAGCGTTGCCGCGTGCTGATCCACCTGGTGGATATCTGCCCGGTTGATGGCTCCGATCCTGCTGAAAATGCCGTGACCATCGTCAAGGAGCTGGAGAAGTACAGCCCGGAACTGGCTGGCAAGCCGCGCTGGTTGGTGTTCAACAAGATGGACCTGATCCTGGAAGAAGAAGCCCAGGAGGTGATGGATCGCGTCAAGGCGGCCCTGAACCACGAAGGTCCGGTCTATGCTATCACTGCCATCAGCAAGGAAGGCACCAAGAAGGTCTGCTACGACATTCTGGATCTGCTGGATACCATGCCCCGTCAGCTGGCGGAAGATGCCAAAGACGCCATCGAGAAGGTGGAGTTCAAGTGGGACGACTACCACAAGAACCAGTTGGCCAAGGCTGAAGCGGAAGCACTGGCTGCCTCTCTTGCCTTCGATGAAGGGCTTGATGATGACGATTGGGATGACGACGAAGATGATGGCGTTGAAGTCATCTACGTCCGTGACTGATCCCCGTCACTCTCATTGAAAACCGGAGCCTGAACAGGCTCCGGTTTTTTTATGTCTATCGAGCAGCAACGCATTAGGTATATTTGTGATGTCACTTATTGCCTGCTACTGATAACCGATTATACTGCCCACCAAAATTAACAATAGCGAAACAATCATCTGGCGATGTCGATTGAATCGATATGCGCCGCTGTATCTCATTGTTTTAATGGAAGGTTTGCCTGTGGAAATATTTATGCGCAAATTTCAGCATTAAGGGCTTGTTTGTGCATTTTTTTAGAGTATTCTTGCGCCCGCTTTGCCGGTTAATGCATGAATACGCAGGTTGGCCGGGCTAGGGAAAAGTAACATTAGGGCAGTCATATCATGTTGGAAAAGAGTCTCGAAGCACCTGCGGTCAATACTCGCCGTAACTTGTTGATGTTTCTGGTTCCGTCACTTATCGGGATCCTGTTGTTCATGACGCCGGTCGTCTATGACGGTAACGTCACCATCCCGGTGGCCGTGCTGGCCAAGTTGGTGCAGCGTGTTTTTGCCGATTATCTGGTCGCCATGGTCAGTGCGGTGATCACCACCACCATGCTGATGACGGTGATTGCCTGGTTGTTCAAGCCGGCGATTCTGGTGCGTCGTCCTTTCCTCAACAGCTTGTTCAATGTCTCCCCTTTCTGGGCCTGCGTGCGGGTATTGGGCGGTATCTTCGTGCTGCTGACCTTCTTCCAGGTGGGGCCAGAGGTGCTTTACTCCGGCGCAACCGGTGGACTGGTGCTCAACGATCTGCTGCCGGTGCTGTTCTCTGTCTTCATTTTTGCCGGCCTGCTGCTGCCGTTGCTGCTCGATTTCGGGCTGCTGGAATTTGTCGGCACCATGATGACCCGCATCATGCGTCCGGTGTTCCGGTTGCCGGGTCGCTCCGCAGTGGACTGCTTTGCCTCCTGGCTTGGCGATGGCAGCGTTGGCATCCTGCTGACCAGCAAGCAGTACGAAGGGAAGTTCTATACCCAGCGTGAAGCCGCGGTGATTGGCACCACCTTCTCTGCCGTCTCCATCACCTTCTGTCTGGTGGTGATCTCCCAGGTGAAGCTGGAGCACATGTTCGTCCCCTTCTACCTGACCGTCTGTCTGGCGGGGGTGGTTGCCGCCATCGTGGTGCCGCGTCTGCCGCCGCTCTGCTGGAAGAAGGACATCTATGCCGATGGCACTCCCCTGTGCCGCAAGCAGGAAGCAGTGCCGCCCCAGCACAGCGTAATGAGCTATGGTTTCGAGCGTGCGCTGACCAAGGCTGACAGCATGACTGATCTCGGTGCCGTCGCGCGGGAAGGGGTGAAGAATGCACTGGATATGGTGTTTGGCGTGCTGCCGGTGGTGATGGCGATCGGTACCTGCGCCCTGATGCTGGCCGAACATACCCCTATCTTCAACTGGCTTGGCGCCCCGTTTGTCCCCTTGCTGGAGCTGCTGCAACTGCCGGAGGCGGAAGCGGCGTCCAAGACCATCATGGTCGGTTTTGCCGACATGTTCATTCCGGCGGTGCTGGCCTCGACCATCGAGAGCGACATGACCCGCTTCGTGATTGCCGCCATGTCGGTGACCCAGCTGATCTATATGTCGGAAGTGGGCGCCCTGCTGCTGGGCAGCAAGATCCCGGTCAAGTTGTGGGAGCTGTTCGTTATCTTCCTGCTGCGCACTCTGGTTACCTTGCCGGTTATTGCCGGGGTGGCACACCTGCTGTTCTAAGAGCGCAGCGCAGTGAAAAACGGTCAACCTCGGTTGACCGTTTTCTTTTTCGCAGTGACGGGAGAGAGTACTCCTTCGGTTGGCTCAGCCTGTAGTGACAGGACACTGGATAGTCAGCGAGTGGACCGTGTTGGCGATGCTATAGGGCTTGGCAGCTTGGTAGATTTTCTTCTCGTCGTCATAGCTTCCCCCCATATACTGGGTGCTGTAGAGCGTCTGCTGGCGACGGTCGGTCTCCTTGTAACCTTGTGGGCAGGTCTGGTTGGCCTGCTGGAAGCAGGCTTTCATGCTGCTGCACTCGATGTAAAAGCCGCGCTGGCTGGGATTGGCAAGGTGCACCGGGGTGACGGTGGGGGCGGGAGGAGACAACAGGGCGCAACCGGAGAGCGTCAGCGCGCCCAGCAGAACGAGATGTTTTGACATAGATAACCTGAACAGTGTGGTGTGACAAAGAGTGAGGGGGAGTCTGTTGCTCCCCCTTCGCTATAGGGGCACCGTTATAACCAGCCTGGGGCGCTCAGGCCAGCCCGCAAATGTAAGAAAATATGATCCACCCCCGGGCTTGCGCGGCCAGCAAAATGAGCATTCAAACAATACTTGCCTGAGATTTGTTCCGTTCGATTGCTGCCGCTTGGCAGGCAGAGTGTGGCAGGAGATAGTGATTCATTCAGGTATCCCGTGCTACATTGCCCCACTTGTTACTGGCCTGTAAATCAATGGAGTGACCCATGTCTGCCATCCCCTATTCCGTGCTCGATCTGGTGCCTGTTGCCGAAGGTTCCGTGCCTGCCGAGTCATTTCGCCGTTCGCGGGATCTTGCCCGCCATGCCGAGGGTTGGGGTTACCAGCGCTACTGGCTGGCCGAACATCACAACATGCCGGGCATTGCCAGTGCCGCCACCTCGGTGCTGATCGGCCATCTGGCCGAAGCCACCACCACCCTGCGGATCGGCGCGGGTGGCATCATGTTGCCGAACCACTCGCCGCTGGTGATTGCCGAACAGTTTGGCACTTTGGCTTCGCTCTATCCGGATCGCATCGATCTCGGCCTTGGTCGCGCCCCCGGGACCGATCAACGCACCATGCGGGCGCTGCGGCGAATGCGCAGCGGCGAGGTGGATGATTTTCCGGCCGATGTGCGCGAGTTGATGAGCTACTTTGGCGACGAGATTGGCGCGGTGCAGGCGGTACCCGGGCAGGGGCTGCATCTGCCCATCTGGCTGCTGGGCTCCAGCCTCTACAGTGCCCAATTGGCTGCGGCGATGGGTTTGCCGTTCGGGTTTGCCTCCCATTTTGCTCCCGCCATGTTGCTGCAGGCGTTGGAGACCTATCGTAGCCAGTATCGCCCCTCTGCTCGTTGGCCCAAGCCCCATGCGGTGGTCTGCATCAACATGATCGCCGCCGACAGCGAGCAGGAGGCCCGCTTCCAGTTCACTACCGTGCAGCAGCAGTTCTTGCGCCTTCATCGCGGTGATGCGGGCAAGCTGCCCGCGCCGGTCGTCCAGCTTGGCGACGAGTGGGCGCCCCGTGAGCTGATGGCGATGGAGCAGACCCTGGCTCGCTCTCTGGTGGGCGACCCTGAGCTGGTTCGTCACGGCCTCAAGGCGCTGCTGGCGGAAACCCGTGCCGATGAGCTGATGTTCAATGGTCCTATCGTCGATCATCAGGCCCGACTGCGCTCCTTTGAAATTGCCGCCGAGCTGATGCAGAGCCTGTAAGCCATGACGAACCCTACTGTCGCGGTGGATGAGGTGTATTGGAATCCCATGGTACCGGAGCTGTCGGTTACCGATCTGGCTCGATCTCTGGTTTTCTATACCGGTTTGTTGGGCTTCTCGGTCCGCTATCGGCGCGATGACCCTCCTTTTGCTTATCTTGAACAGCAACAGGTACAACTGATGCTGGAGCAGGTACATCCGGCGGGTTGGCAGGTCGGGGCGCTGGAGCCACCGTTCGGTCGGGGAATCAATCTGCAGATGGAGCTGACCGAGATCCAGCCGCTACTCGACCGCTTGCAGGCTGCCGGGATTGCACTTTTCCGGCAGCCCACTGAGGTCTGGTATCCAGTGGGCGAGATGCTGGCCGGGCAGCGCGAATTTTTGCTGCAGGATCCCGATGGTTATCTGTTACGGTTTGTGCAATCTCTGGGGGAACGAGCGGCTGGCTGACAAGATCAAAATCTTAACCATCTGATTTTAAAGGACTGTCAGATGTATGTCGGCTATCTGTCGTGTCACCTTTCGCGGCGTAAGCCCTATGCTGGCCCTGTCAATTACCACAAGGAGTTCGAGATGATCGTCAGGAAGTTGAGATTGCAACGGGGTTGGTCTCAGGATCAGTTGGCAACGTTGACTGGTTTGAGTGTCCGCACTATCCAGCGGATCGAGCAGGGGCAGCAACCCGGACTGGAATCTCTCAAGGCCCTGGCCGCCGTCTTTGAACTCGATGTGGCTCAACTGGATGGATCAGAGCAACAGGAGCGCGAGATGAGAGGAAGTGACACTATGGGTCAGGATGCGGTGCAGGTATCGGCAGAGGAGCGGTCGGCAATGCGCTATGTGGAGGAGCTCAAGGGCTTCTATCACCATGTCGCCAGCTATGTGGTGGTGATCTGCGGGCTGTTTGTCATCAACTACCTGAGCAATCCGGAGTACATCTGGGCATGGTGGCCAACCCTGGGTTGGGGGCTGGGACTTGCCTCCCATGCTGTTCGGGTGTTTCAGCCCTTCAAGCTGTTTGGCCCCGAGTGGGAGCGGCGCCAGATCGAGAAGCGGCTGGGGCGCAAGTTGTAACTTCATTCGCCGGAAAACAGGAAGCCTAAAACAGCAAGCCCGGCAGATTGCCGGGCTTTGTGATTGGAGCGGGTTGTGGCCATTCGTGCGGCAGCGACCGCCAGAGTGCTGCGTCCCCCCTAGCTGGCGTGAACCGGGCAGGGGGTGGCGATCAGGGCATCATCCTCGTAGCGCCACAGGGTGAGGCTGTTGCCCCAGACACAGCCGGTATCGAGCGCCTTGATATCGCTCTTGCCAGTGTTGCCCATCAGGGCTGCCCAGTGGCCGAACACCAGAATGGGGTCGTCCACATGGTGTTCACGCTGTTCGAACCAGGGACGCAGCCCCGGGGTCGACTCCTTGGGCCCCTTCTTGCATTTGAAGTCGAGACGACCGTCGAAATAGCAGAAGCGCATCCGGGTGAAGGTGTTGATGATGTAGCGGTAGCGGTCGATCCCGACCAGATCATCTTTCCAGCCATCGGGCTGGTCGCCATACATGTTGTGCAGCAGCCAGCTGTACTGGTCACCGCGCAGCAGGCTCTCTACCTCGCGGGCGCAGTTGCGGGCGGTGCGGACATCCCATGCGGGGGAGATCCCGGCATGCACCATCATGATGGGCAGATCCGGATGTTCGGCCAGCAGCGGGCGGTGGCGCAGCCACTCCAGCAGTTCATCCCGATCCGGGGCATCCATCAGGCTTTGCAGCTTGTCTTTCTTCTTGAGCGGTGCAACGCCATCGGCGACCGCCAGCAGGTGCAGGTCATGGTTGCCGAGCACGGTGACGGCGCGGTTGCCCAGCCCTTTGACAAAACGCAGGGTATTGAGGGAGTCCGGGCCGCGGGCGACCAGATCGCCGCAGAGCCAGAGCACGTCATTTTCGGGATCGAACGCGGCAAGATCCAGCAGACGGCGCAAGTCGTCGTAACAGCCCTGGATGTCACCGACAAAACAGTTCGCCATGAAACCTCAGTTGATAATATTGGGGATGGCCAGCGTGAAGGGGGCGATGGGCGCCTCAAACTGCTGACCAGAGCCATCTTGCAGGGTATAGCTCCCTTCCATCACCCCAAGCGGGGTATCCAGCGGCACGCCGCTCTGGTAGCGGTAGGTCTCACCTTCGGCAATGACGGGTTGTTCCCCGACCACGCCCGGGCCTGCCACTTCCTGCATCTTGCCATTGGCATCGGTGATGAGCCAGCGCCGATGCAGCAGTTGCACCGGGCCTGGCCCCAGATTCTCAATCTCGATCAGATAGTGAAACTGGTAAGGGTCTTTGGAGCCCGCCACATACACGGGGTATGGGCGGATCTCGATGTGCGGGAGTGCCACAGGATCAGGCCTGTTGCTGATCCGCCAGCCAGTTGGCGATCATGACAAACTGCTCGAGGGAGAGATTCTCCGGGCGCAGGTTGCCATCGATACCAAGCTCGGTCAGCTGGGCGTCGGTGATGAAGTTGGAGAAGCTGTTGCGGATGGTCTTGCGACGCTGGCCAAAGCCCTCGGTACAGACGCGATTCAGACAACGAATGTCTTTTGCGACTATGGTCGGATTCTTGTGCGGGATCAGGCGAACTACGGCAGAGTCCACTTTCGGCGCCGGTTTGAAGGCGCCCGGGCCCACTTCCAGCACAGGCACTACCTGACAGTAGTACTGGGTCATCACGCTCAGACGGCCGTAAGCCTTGCTGCCCGGGCCGGCGGCCAGACGCAACACCACTTCCTTTTGCAGCATGAAGTGCATGTCTTCAACCCGGTCGGCAAATTCGCACAGGTGGAAGATGAGCGGGGTGGAGATGTTGTAGGGCAGGTTGCCGAAGATCCGCAGCGGCCCCTTGCCTTCACCCATCAGGGTGCCGAAGTCGAAACGCATGGCATCCGCTTCGATGACGGTCAGCTTGTCTTTGAGAGTCGGGTGCTCGCGCAGGCGAGCTGCCAGGTCCCGGTCAAGCTCGACCACGGTCATTTTGTCCATCTGGGCGGCAACCGGCTCGGTCAGCGCGGCCAGACCCGGACCGATCTCCACCAGATTCTGACCCGGCTGCGGGTTGATGGCGGCGACGATCTGATCGATCACATACCGGTCGTGCAAGAAGTTCTGACCGAAACGCTTACGGGCCGTGTGGCCCATGTGCACCTTACTGCTCATATCTTTTTTTCTCTACCATCTTGATGGCGTGGTTAATCGCGGTGACAAGGCTGCCCGAATCCGCCAGGCCCTTGCCTGCCAGATCCAGCGCGGTGCCGTGATCCACCGAAGTGCGGATGAAGGGAAGCCCCAGAGTGATATTGACCGAACTGCCGAAGCCCTTGTATTTGAGCACTGGCAGCCCCTGGTCGTGGTACATGGCGAGTACCGCATCCGCATCCTTGAGGTATTTCTCCTGGAACAGGGTGTCGGCCGGCAACGGGCCGACCAGATCGATCCCTTCCTGGCGCAGGGTGGCCAGGGCGGGTTCGATCACGTCAATCTCTTCACGTCCGAGATGGCCACCTTCCCCTGCATGGGGGTTGAGGCCGCAGACGTAAATACGGGGTTTGGCGATACCAAACTTGGTGGCGAGATCCTCGTTGAGGATCCGGATCACCTTGCCGAGGCGATCCTCGGTGATGGCCATCGCTACATAGGCCAGCGGAATATGGGTAGTCGCCAGTGCGACCCGCAGCCCCTCGGTTGCCAGCATCATTACAACATCGGCGGTGTTGGATTGCTGGGCAAAGAACTCGGTGTGGCCGCTGAACGAGACCCCTGCCTGGTTGATGATCCCCTTGTGCACCGGCCCGGTCACCACGGCGGCAAATTCGCCGCTCATGTTGCCATCGCAGGCACGCTGCAGGGTCGCCAGCACATAGGCGCCATTGCCTTCGTTCAGCTCGCCCGGCACCACGGGGGCGCCGAGGGTGACCGGACAGACGGTCAGGGTGCCCGCCCGCTGCGGATGAGCAGGGGCGGTTGCGTCATAGGGCTCAAGCTCGATGGGCAGCCCCAGCAGGGCTGCCCGCTCGCACAGCAGCGCCGGATCGGCGATCACCACCAACTGGTGGGGCCAATCCTGCTGGGCAATCTGCAGCACCAGATCCGGGCCGATCCCGGCCGGTTCGCCCGGGGTAACGGCAAGGCGACGGCAGCTCATCAGCTACCGGCTCCTTCGATCTGGATGTAGGCCTCGTCACGCAGCTCATCCAGCCACGCCTGGGACTCTTCCACGAAGCGGCGATTGTAGATCAGCTGGTAGGCGCGCTGCTCCTGAGCCTTGTCGGTCGCATCCTGGCTGCGGCGATCTTCCACCTGCACGATGTGCCAGCCGTGGCTGGTACGGAACGGGGCACTGATCTGGCCCGGTTGCAGACGGTTGACCATGTCGCGGAACTCGGGGACATAGACGTTGGGATCAGACCAGCCCAGTTCGCCACCCTGCACCGCAGAGCCCGGATCTTCGGAGTACTTCTCCGCCATGCTGGCGAAGCTTGCCTTGCCGCTCTTGATGTCGTGCAGAATGCCATCCAGCATCCCCTTGGCTTTCTCTTCGCTCAGGATGATGGAGGGCTTGATCAGGATATGACGGGCCTTCACCTCGGTCTGCATCACTTGCTGCTGACCCTTGGTGTCGAACACCTTGACGATGTGCAGGCCGGCACCGGAGCGCAGCGGGCCGACGATGTCGCCCTTCTTGGCACCCTGTACCGCTTCCGCCATCAGGGTCGGCATCTCTTGCGGGCTCATCCAGCCCCAGTCGCCCCCTTCCAGCGCCTTGGGACCGTTACTCTCGGCAATGGCCAGTTTGCGGAAGTCGGCACCTTGCTTGAGGGCGGCCAGAATGCGCTCGATCTTGCTCTTGGCGGCATCCAGCTGGGCGGCGGTGGGGTTGTCCGGCAGGGCAATCTGGATATGGCCGACATGGTATTCGTTCTGCTGTTGACCCTGTTTCTTCAGGATCTCTACCACCTGCTTCACTTCCTGCTCGGAGATGTTGATACGGCGGCGCACCTGGTTGCGGCGCACCTCGTTCATCAGGATCTCGCGGCGAACCTCTTCCCGATATTGGGCATAGGTCATCCCTTCACGGGCGAGCTGGGCCCGCAGCTGATCCAGGGTCATCTTGTTGTCGGCAGCGATGCCCTGAATAGCCTGTTCCAGCTGGGTGTCGCTGATCTTCAGCCCCTGGCGCTCCGCCAGTTGCAGCTGCAGGCTCTCCTGGATCAGCCGATCCAGCGCCTGTTTGCGCAGGGTGGCATCGTCAGGCAGGGACTGGCCGCTCTCCTGGGCGGAGAGTTTTACCTTGTTGACCAGTGCGTCCTGTTGGCTGGACAGCACCACGTCCTTGTTGACCACGGCCAGAACCTTGTCCATCAGCTCGGGCGCAGCCAGTGCGGCCTGGCTCATGGCGCCGAACATTCCCGCGGTCAGCAGGGCAATCAGGGTCTTTTTCATATCCATCTCTCAAGGCTGGGCCAGCATCATTGCTGGCCTTTCAGATTAAACGGGCGAACATAGGGCAACAGCTCGGTATCCAGGGTGACGCTGCGGCCACCGGTACCCACGCTGCCAAGTCCCTTCATTTCAAACTGCAGACCAATGACTTTTTCCGAAGTGGGTTTCAGGGTGACGTTGTCCGGCTGATTGTGCCACTCCAGGCTCATGTTGATGCTCCAGCAGCAGGAGTCGTATTTGACACCGATCTTGCGGTCAATGTTCACATCCTGCTTGATGTCACGGTAGTAACCGCCATACATCTGCCACTGATCGGCGATCGGCGCCATCATCACCAGACCCGCCTGGCTCAGATCTTCTGCCAGCGCCGTGTTGGTCGGATAGCGATAGTCCAGGTTGCCATCCTTGATGTAGCGGTAGTTGACCTGAGTGGTCAGCTTGCCGGTTCGGTACTCGACTGCACCGTTGCCAGCCGTAAATTCACCCTCGGAGGTATCGTACTGGGTCCCCGCGTGGGCAAACCACTCATCGGTGATCCGGGCATCCCCCTCGAACGAGAGCAGGGAGCGGGCGTTGGTGCTTTCCGGATTTGAAGGGTAGAGGCGCACCTTGGGTGGTGTCATTTCGAAGGCCTGGGCCACCGCCAGACGCAACCGTTCATCACCCACATTGTCATAGACCCGGCTGGTCAGGCCAACGGTGACCCGATTGGCATCGCTGATGCGGTCGAGACCGGCAAAGCGGCGGTCACTGAACAGGCTGTAGTAGTCCTGACGGGTGGTGGTGGAGTCGTAGATCCCGATCTCGTCCTGATTTTTGTAAGGGATATAGAGGTACTGGAACTCGGGTTCCAGGGTTTGGGTGCCCTTGCCATCATACCAGTCGAGCGGCCGATCGAAGTTGACGCCCCCCTTGAGGCGGAAGGAGGGCAGAGTACGGGTAATAGTGCCCTCTTTCAGGGTCAGCTGTTTGCTGTCTGCATCGGTGAAGCGGCTGCGGTCCTGGCTAACCAGATTATCGGGTACCTCCTGGTTGTAGGAGGTAAACATCAGCTTGTACTGACTGGTCAGGTAGTAACCCGGTGCATCCACCAGGGGCACGGTCAGGGTTGGTGCCAGATGCAGGCGGGTGGCGGTATAGCGCTCACCTGCTTGCAAAGTGTCGGCACTTCCACTGTCATAGCCAAACTTGGTCAGTTCACTGTTCCAGGCCAGATCGAACCACTTGCCCTGCTGATAGTAGTTGTAGTCAATACGCGGCAGCATCTCGTGGGGCAGCAGCGCATATGGGCTCAGGATTTGGTAGCGGCGCACCTCGGAGGTGAGGTTCCAGTTGTGCTGGTAGTAGCCGGCGGTAAAGGATTGCTGCAACTGACTGTCGACCTGAGTGCCCACTTGCGGGCTGAAGTCGTTGAAGTAGTTGTAGTCCTTGTCGCGCACCTGGGTGTAGTCGATACCAAAACGCAGGCTGCCATCCATCAGGGTGGAGCCGTGTCGGACGTTCATCAGGTAGCGATGGCCATCGGACAGGCCAGCCAGACTCGGATTGCTCGGGCTGTACTGCTTGTCATCCGTCAGATTTTCAAAATAGAGGGTGCCGGTGTGGGCGGGGTCCGGCATGTAGCGGAACTCCACCTGTTCCATCAGGCCGCGTTTATCCATAAAACGGGAGGTGATGGTGGCATCGTAGTTGGGAGCTATGTTCCAGTAGAAGGGCTGGGTGATATCCATGCCGTTGCTGGAGCTCTGCTTGTAGCCCGGGTAGAGCAGACCGGTCTTCCGCTCATCCTTGATGGGGAAGTTGATATAGGGGAAGTAGAACACCGGGTAGTCATAGAGCCAGAGGCTGGCGTTCCAGGCTTCGCCGAACACCTCTTTCTGGTCGATGTCGATACTGCCCGCCTTGAGGGTCCACACTTCCTGACCGGGGGGGCAGGTGGTGTACTGGGCACCCTCCATGGTGATGTTCTGGTTGTTGTTGGTCATCACCACTCGCTTGGCAAAGCCGCGCACCGGTGAGCCATGCACCTGATACTTGCCCTCTTCCAGTTCGGAGTTCTTGGTATCCAGGTTGGATTTGAGGGTCTTGTCGCTGGTGACGGTCACCTGACCGTCGTTGTAATAGATGTTGCCGATGGCGATGACATCCCGGCTCTTCTGATCGAGCTGGGCATAGTCGGAGTCAAACTTGCGAACACCCTGACGAACCTTGACGTCGCCTTCATAGACGGCGGTGCCGCCCTGTTTGGCCTCGAGACGGTCAGCATCAACCTCGACCGGCTGTGCGTTGGCATCCTGATCCGATGCAGGCTTCTCTATCTTGGGAACATAGTCATAGCAGAGACTATCGAGAATGCCGGTGGCTGGCGGCGCTTCGAACGGGGCCGCCTGCACCATCATAGAGGTGAGTGCGGGGGCCAGGCTGATAGTCAGGGCGATGGGATAGCGGTACCCCAGTGTCCATTTTGTCATGTGAAAGACTCGTGCAATCCGTGATAGATACGGTTGATCCAAGGCATGCATTTTACGACAGGTTTCATCGAGTTGACATTGCATGTCATTGCTTTATGTTAGCCGGCAATGATAAAGCATTATTGCGGCCAGGGCTAACAGCCAAGTGCTGCTTTCCACCTTGGTCCTCTACTTATGCACGATCGCGATTCCCTGCTATTGCAGTGGGCACGCCGTATTTCCGGTGATGCCAATCTTCAGTTGACCCTCATTTCCGGTGATGCCAGCTTCCGCCGCTACTATCGCGGTGGTGGTCTGGTGTGGGTGGATGCCAATCCGAAAACCGAAAAAAATCATGAATTTGTTCGTAACGCGGCCGCCTTGCAGGCGCGTCAGCTGTTGGCGCCAGAGGTGAAGGCGGTGGACTACGAACAGGGGCTGCTGGCGGTCAGTGATCTGGGCGATACCCAGCTGATCAGCTGCCTGAACGAGCACAACGTGCTGGCCTGGTATGGCAAGGCGATTGATTTGCTGCCCCGCCTGGGGGCGGTTGAACTGGCGCTTGAACCCTTCGATGCGGCTTTTATGGCGCGGGAGAACAGCATTTTCCCCGAGTGGCTGCTGGGTCATCATCTGCAACTGACCCTGAGCCATGAAGAGCAGCAACTGCTGGACGAGACCTTTGCCTGCCTCACCGCCTGCAATCTGGCCCAGCCGCAAGGTGTGATGCATAGAGATTTCCACAGTCGCAACCTGATGGTGTGTGGCGGAGACACTCCTGATAGCAGCGAACTCGCCATCATCGATTTTCAGGATATGGTCATCGGCCCGCTCACCTATGATCTGGTTTCCCTGCTGAAAGATTGCTACGTACGCTGGCCGGACGCGGTGATCGAGCAGGGGATGCAATACGGTTTTGCCACTCTGCAGCATGCGGGACTGCTTGGCGAGCGCGACTACGCCAGTTTCCGCCGCGATGCCGACCTGACCGGTATGCAGCGCCACCTCAAAGCGGCGGGACTTTTCACTCGGCTCTATCATCGCGACGGCAAGTCCGGCTATCTCAAGGATATTCCCCGCACCCTCGGCTACGTGGTGGATGTCTGTCGCACTCATGGTAGTGCCTATCCTGTACTGGCCCGTTTTGGTCAGTGGCTGGAGCAGGTGGTGTTGCCGGGGATCGCCAATGCAGGGGTAAAACCATGAAGGCGATGATCCTAGCCGCTGGCCGTGGCGAGCGGATGCGCCCGCTGACCGACCTGCTGCCCAAGCCACTGTTGGCGGTGGGGGGAAAACCGCTCATCGTTCATCACATCGAAAAACTCAAAGCCGCTGGCGTGACCGAGCTGGTGATCAACCACGCCTGGCTCGGCCACAAGCTGGTCGAGAGCTTTGGTGATGGCAGTGCGCTTGGCGTGACCATCCACTGGTCAGCCGAGGAGAGCGCGCTGGAGACCGCGGGCGGAATCGTGCAGGCGCTGCCACTACTGGGGGCAGACCCTTTTCTGGTCATCAACGGCGATACCTGGCTCGATCTCGATTATCACACTCTGGTCAGTCAGCCCCTTGGCGATGATTTGGCCCACCTTTGGCTGGTGCCCAATCCGCCCCAGCACCCGAACGGGGATTTTGCCCTGCAAGAAGGGCGAGTCGTGGATACGCCAGCGTTTACCTTCAGCGGGGTCGGACTATATGATCCGGCGGCCTTTGCCGGTCTCGCGGGCGGCGCCCGCAAGCTGGCGCCCCTGCTGCGTGACTGGATGGCGCAAGGGCGGGTGGGCGGCAGCCTGCTCGCTGGCGAGTGGCGTGATATCGGCACGGTCGACCGTCTGCGCGAGCTGGATGACCAGCTCCAGGCCCGCACTCATTAACTTCAAGAGGTCTTGAACCATGCGTATTTGGGGTAAGGTGCTGGGCGCCTTCTTCGGTTTTCTGCTCGGCAATATCATCGGCGCCCTGATTGGCCTCTGGATCGGCCACCGTTTCGACCGTGGCATGGGGTTGCAGGGGGCGTTTCGTCGCGGCCCGAGTCAGGAGCAGCAAGCAGTCTTTTTCCATGCCACCTTCTCGGTGATGGGTCACATCGCCAAGTCCAGCGGCCAGGTGACCGAGCAGGAGATCCGGGTTGCCTCCAACCTGATGGATCGGATGCGGCTGGTGGGTGAACAGCGTGCCCGGGCGCAGGAGTCGTTTCGTCTCGGTAAGGAGGCCGACTTCCCGCTGCGCGAAACCCTGGCCGAGTTCCGCCGTGCCAGTCTGGGGCAGCGCGATATTCTGCGCTTCTTCCTCGAGGTACAACTGCAGGCGGCCTTTGCAGATGGTCGGGTAGAGGAGGGCGAGCGCGCCATTCTGCACACCATTGCCGACGAGCTGGGTTTCAGCCGCATCGAGCTGGCTCGCATTCTGGCAATGGCCGAGGCGCAGATGAACTTCTTCAATCAGGCTCATGGCCAGTATCAGGGGGGCCATTCCGGTGGTCAGCAGTATCGGCAGGCGGCACCCTCTGCGGATCGCCTCAAGAATGCCTACCAGCTGCTGGGTGTGAGCGAGAGCGACAGCGATCAGGATATCAAGCGCGCCTACCGCAAGGAGATGAGCAAACATCACCCGGACAAGCTGGCTGCCAAGGGGTTGCCGCCGGAGATGATGGAGATGGCCAAGGAGAAGACCCAGGAGATCCAGCAAGCCTGGGAGTGGATCCGCGAGGCCCGCGGCATCCGGTAAGCGCCAACGTCAGGTTGGAACAGACAATAAAAAGCCCCGCAGCAGTGCGGGGCTTTGCTTTGCCGTGTGGCGTAGGCCGGGTTATTTGGCCGGAATCGCTTCCAGCACGTGCACCAGCAGTTGCCAGAAACGCTCGACCGCCGGGATATGTACCTTCTCGTCAGGGGAGTGGGCACCGCGGATGGTCGGGCCGAAGGAGACCATGTCCCACTCCGGATAGGCGCTCTTGAACAGACCGCACTCGAGGCCGGCGTGGATCACCATCACGTTGGGCATGGTGCCGAACAGGGTCTGGTAGCTATTGCGTACCAGCGCCATGACGGGGGAGTCCACGTTCGGCGCCCAACCCGGGTAGGCACCGGTGAATTCGCAGCTGGCGCCTGCCAGGGTGAACAGGGAGCGGGTCATCTGCTCGATGCTCTCGCGGCCGGAGTCGATCAGGGAGCGGATCAGGCACTGGACGTACACTTCGCCATCCTGAGTCTTGATGACCCCCAGGTTGGTAGAGGTTTCGGTCACGCCGGGCATGGCATCGCTCATGCGCATCACGCCGTTCGGGCAGGCCATCAGGGCATCCAGCAGGCGCTGTTGCAGGGAGACGCTCATCAGCTTGGCCGGTTTGGCGGCGCTGTTGACCAGCACGGTCAGGTTCGGCTCGGTGGCGGCCAGTTCGGTCTGGTAGATCCCGGTGTAGCGGTCAACCAGCGCCTTGAACTCGTTTACGCTGGCAGCGGGCACCAGCAGGGTGGCGCGGGCTTCGCGCGGGATGGCGTTGCGCAGGGTGCCGCCGTGGATCTCGGCCAGACGCACACCCAGCGGCTCGGCTGCTTTGAGCAGACGCACCAGCAGCTTGTTAGCGTTGCCACGACCGCGATGGATATCGCAACCGGAGTGGCCGCCACGCAGCCCTTTCACGGCCAGCTCGAATGCTTCGCCTTCGCTGGCGTCAACCAGCTCGAGCGGGAAGCGGATATTGGCATCCACACCGCCAGCGCAGCCCATATAGACTTCGCCATCCTCTTCGGAGTCGGTGTTGAGCAAAATTTCGCCCTCCAGCCAGCCCGCTTCCAGACCGAATGCGCCGGTCATGCCGGTCTCTTCGTCTGTGGTCAGCAGCACTTCCAGCGGACCGTGCTTGATGGTCTTGTCAGCCAGCACAGCCAGGCAACCGGCCATACCGATGCCGTTGTCGGCACCCAGGGTGGTGCCACGGGCCGTGACCCACTCGCCATCTATATAGGCATCGATGGGATCGGTCGCGAAGTCGTGTTTGGTGTCGGCGTTGGCCTGCGGCACCATGTCGATGTGGGCCTGCAGTACCACGGCTTTGCGGTTTTCCATCCCCGGGGTGGCCGGTTTCTTGATGATGATGTTGCCGACCTTGTCCTGCTTGACCGCCAGACCTTCCCCTTGAGCCCATTGGATGATCCAGGCGCTCAGTTTGGCTTCATGTTTGGAAGGGTGGGGAATGGAGCAGATCTGTTCGAAGAAATGCCAAATCAGTTTGGGAGAGAGAGAGCTAAGCTGTGCCACGTCGGGACTCCTTACCAGCACGGAATTAACAGGGCCCCATCAGCGGGCCGGGGAAGAGGATAACGATAATACAGTCAATCACACAAAAATGTGAGCAATCAGCGCAAATCGCAGGCAGCTTGTGCTGGCTGATGGCAACCAGGCAGTACGATCGTCAGGTTCGGACGACGCTGACCGATATAAAAGAAAATGTGTGACCGATCTCACAAAAATATTGAATTTAACGCACCGACTGGTAAATTAGCTCCCGTGGTTCGCCACCCGTCAGGATGACGATGAAAGCCTCCAGGGAACCGAAGCAAAGCAAGTGCGCCTCCATGGAACCGAGTGTTCGTTCAAGGATTTGAGCCCGCATTAAAGGTACGTAACTTGTTAAGCAATCAGGAGTTTCAATATGCCAGGCAGCAACTCAACCTATTGGTTTGCCCCTTCTTTGTATACCCAGGGTTTCAGCTACCCTAACCCCTTCGTCACTCGTCGCTAAGACGAGCTGCCCAACCAGGCAGAGGCGAGAAAGCAGCAGGTGCGTGAGGTAAATCCTCCCCCTGCTATTTTTTTATCTGCGATTTGCCGCACAGCCCATTTGGACTCGGCAGCAGGGACGGCAGGTTAGTCGTTTGGCGCTCTAGATGTGCCGAATGGAGAGGGTGATGCCGATTTTTCCTGTTTTTGGCATACGTTTGCCAGGCATTTTCTCTGCAAACGGTGCTATCATATCGGCCCAACAGCCTGTCCGCGGTTTGGACACATCATCTAACCGATCGCCGGATAAGCCCATCTTGCTTCCATTGTTATCAGATTTGCTGCCGAGGCTTAGCCCTGAGGCAGCCGAAGTGCAATCTGAATTCAGTCGGGCAAGGGCCGCCATTTACTGGCATCCGCAGGGATAATTGCGGATGTTGTTATTTTAAGTGATTGTTTTTAAATAACTATTCGAGATCGATAACATGCCGAAAAAGTTCTATGTGTCGTGGGACAACCTGCAACGTGAAGCTCGCCGTCTGGCCCGTCGTCAGCTGCCTGTCAGCCAGTGGAAAGGTATCATCGCGGTCAGCCGTGGTGGTCTGGTGCCCGCAGCCCTGATGGCCCGTGAACTTGGCATTCGTAATGTGGAAACCCTCTGCATCTCCAGCTATGACCATGACAGCCAGCGCGAGCTGGTGGTCGTGAAGGCTGCCACCACCGCCGGTGACGGCGAAGGCTGGCTGGTGGTGGAAGATCTGGTGGACACCGGCACTACCGCCAAGGCGATCCGCGAGCTCTATCCGAAAGCCAAGTTTATCGCGATTTTCGCCAAGCCGATGGGCGAAGCGCTGCTGGACGATTTCGAAGTGGCGATCCCGCAGGATACCTGGATCGAACAGCCGTGGGATATGGCACTGGAGTTCGCCACACCGATCTGCGACGAAAAGTAACGGGATCGGGATGTGACGCTCGCTGCGTCCATTGGTCGCAACCGGCAATAATGGTTTCACAGGGCTCCAATTCGGAGCCCTGTTTTTTTGTGTATCAATCTGTTGCAGGGTGGCTGATGGGCAGTAAAAGTGGTTAAGATGAGCTATTGCCTGATATGAATGGGATACTATCTTGGACTTGAACGAAGACCTAAACCTGACCGAACAGCTCTTTACCCGCGTCAAGAAGGTATTGGAAACATCCGAGATCTCCAACTCCAGTCCGGCTGATCTGGCGCAAGCCGAGTCAGACGAGATGTTTATCGATGGCTCCATGTCAAAGAGCTGGTATCGCCTGCTGCGCCGCCCCTCCTGGACTTGGCAGGGGGCTGATCCCATCGAAGTGGAGCAGACCTTGGCCCGTATCGCCATGGCGACCGGCGAGCGCACCCATGACTGCTATCTCGATACCATCAAGGGCTATGTGCCCGGCAACTGGATCTACGAGTGGAGCCAGGTGGCTGGCAACTATTTCAAGCAGGGCCGAGAACTGCGCGAGAAGGGTGATCCTTCTGGCGCCTTGAAACAGCTGCTCAAGGCGGTGCGCTACTACTCCATCGCCAGCTATCCCCATCTCAAGGATGACGAGCTGGCGGATCAGGCCCAGCTACTTGGCAACATGGCCTATCGCGAGGCGGGTCGCCTGTTCAAGGTGCCGCTCAAAGAGATCCAGGTGCCTTTTCGCGGCAAGCATATTCAGGGTTATCTCCACCTGCCGACGACCGAAAAACCGGTGCCGCTGGTGATCATCAGCGGCGGGATCGACTCCCTGCAGCTCGATTTCCTCAACTTCTATCTCAAACGGCTCGAGCCCAACGGCATCGGCATGCTCTCCCTCGATATGCCCGGGGTCGGCTATGCCGAGCATTGGCCGCTGGTGCAGGATACCAGCCGCCTCCATCAGGCGGTGCTCCATTACCTCTCCGAAGTGGCCTGGGTCGATCATCAGCGTATCGCCATGGTGGGGATGCGTCTGGCGGGCAATATCGCGGCCAGACTGGCCTTTATCGAACCGTTCAAGCTGCGCACCGTGGTTTGTGTCGGCGCCGGTGTCAATCAGGTGTTTACCAATCAGGAGCTGTTTGCCAAGTGTCCGCGCATGATGCGGGATAGTCTGGCCAACCGGTTGGGGGCTGATGCGGCGCAGTGGGATGGCATGCGTACCAAGTGCCAGGTATTTTCACTTAAAACACAAGGATTACTGGGGACTCGCACCTCTGTGCCGATATTGAGTATTGGACACAAGCGAGATTTTATTTGTCCCGAGCAGGATGTACGGGCATTGGCGGCGGCCAGTCGTAACGGTAAGGCCATCGTATTCGACAAACAGCCTTTGCTGGAGGTGTATGACAAGGCGCTGGACGAAATCGTCGAGTGGCTGAAACAGCATTTGTGTACCTGATATTGCGCTAAAGAACTGACGCCATCCCGAGGTGGCGCGGCTTGTTTAACAGGGAGGTTAACATGTCTGAAAGAGTGACCTACAAGCGACTGCTGAGGCAGTTTGCTGCCATTGGCCCCTATTTGCGCGAAGATCTCTGCGAAGAGGGGCGTTATCGTTTCGACTGCCTGTCGGTCTGTGTCAGCGCCAAGCCGGCGCCGGACAAACGGGAGTTCTGGGGCTGGTGGCTGGTGCTGGAGCAGGACGATCACCATTTCCGTTACCACTATCAGCTCGGTTTCTACAATGCTGATGGTGAGTGGCTGGACAAGCCGATCCCCAAGAAGCACCAGGTAGAAGTGGAGCGGACCCTCAACCGTTTCTACAAGCTCATCAGCGACAAACTGACGGCTCTGGAGTGTCAGTTAGCGCCAGCGGATCAGGTCACCAATGAGTTGACCGTGACCGCTGCTTGATCCCTGATGCCCGGCGAGCAGCATCCCGCTGTTTGCCGGGCCATCAGTCAGCCATCTCCTCTTCCGACCGCAATCATCCGGGCCTTTGCTTCATCTCCTCACCCCCGGCGTTAATTGCCTTGCAGGGCACCATGGCCGTGGGTATAAAGATATTCCTTACTTTTTAGCCTTTATGCTCCCATGGAAAACAGAACCATAGTCGTCAAGTTGGGCACCAGCGTGCTCACAGGGGGGTCTTCCCAGCTCAATCGTGCCCATATGGTCGAGCTGGTCAGACAGTGTGCGGCCTTGCACCGTCACGGCCATCGGGTCGTGGTCGTCACATCAGGGGCTATCGCCGCCGGGCGTGAACATCTGGGTCACCCGCCACTGGCGCCAACCCTGCCCAACAAGCAGATGCTGGCGGCGGTTGGTCAGACCCAGCTGATTCGGGTATGGCAGGATCTGTTCAACCTCTACGGTCTGCATATCGGCCAGATGCTGCTGACCCGCGCCGATCTGGAAGATCGGGAGCGCTACCTCAACGCCCGCGACACCATGCGCACCCTGCTCGATCACCGCATTATTCCGGTGATCAACGAAAACGATGCGGTGGCGACCGCCGAGATCAAGGTCGGCGACAACGACAACCTCTCCGCACGGGCCGCCATTCTGGCGGATGCGGATCTGCTGATCCTGCTGACAGATCAGAAGGGGCTCTTTACCGCCGATCCGCGCACCAATCCGGATGCCCAGTTGATCGAAGAAGTGCAGACCATCGACGATACCCTGCGCTCGCTGGCAGGTGACAGTGTCAGTGGCCTCGGCACCGGCGGCATGGCTACCAAGCTGCAGGCCGCCGATGTGGCGCGCCGCGCCGGCGTCAACGTGGTGATCGCGACCGGCCAGATGCCGGAGGTGATTGGCCGTCTTGCCAAGGGTGAGCGGATTGGCACCCTGTTTCCCGCGCTGGCGTCCCCGCTGGAAGGACGCAAGAGCTGGATCCTGGCAGGCCCACCTCCTCACGGCGAAGTGCATGTGGATCCGGGCGCAGTGGCCGCCATGAAGGAGAAAGGCTCCAGCCTGCTGCCCAAGGGGATTGTGGCAGTCAAGGGCGATTTCATTCGGGGCGATGTGGTGCGTATTCTTGATCCCAAAGGCGCCGAGTTGGCGCGCGGTATCTGCCGTTACGACCATCTGGAGCTGGATAAACTGCGCGGCGTCCACTCGGATCAGATTGAGCAGGTACTGGGCTATGGATATGGTTCAGTAGCCATCCATCGAGACGATATGGTGCTGCTCTAATCAGGGCGGCACAGCATGAACAAAGGGAAATGAGATGAGTCTGGAGAAAATGGGGCAGGCGGCCCGAGAAGCCGCCTATCAGCTAGCTACCATCAGCACGGCGCAGAAGAATCGGGCGCTGGCCGCCATCGCCGACGAGCTGGAGGCGCGCAGTGAGCAGATCCTCGCCGCCAATGCGAAAGATATCGCCGCCGGCCGTGAGGCAGGCTTGTCAGAAGCCATGCTGGATCGCCTGCTGCTCAATCCGGCCCGGCTGGCCGGGATTGTGGCGGATGTGCGCAAGGTGATCACGCTGGATGATCCGGTCGGTGCCGAAATGGATAGCCGGGTGCTGGAGAGTGGCCTGCGGCTCTCCCGTCGTCGGGTGCCCATCGGGGTTATCGGCGTCATCTACGAGGCGCGCCCCAACGTCACCATCGACATCGCCAGCCTCTGCCTCAAGACTGGCAACGCCAGCATATTGCGTGGCGGGCGCGAGACCTTCCACTCCAATCTGGAGCTGGTGCGGGTGATCCAGCATGCGCTGGCGGCCTCCGGTCTGCCCGAGGCGGCGGTGCAGTACATCGACAACCCGGATCGGGCGCTGGTCGGCGAGTTGCTGCGTCTCGACCGCTATGTGGACATGATCATCCCCCGTGGCGGTGCCGGCCTGCACAAGATGTGCAAGGAGAACAGCTCCATTCCGGTCATCATCGGCGGGTTCGGTATCAGCCATATTTTCGTCGACGAGAGTGCCGATCTGGTGCGCTCTCTGGCGGTTATCGACAACGCCAAGGTGCAACGCCCCTCCGCCTGCAATGCCCTCGATACCCTGCTGGTGCACGAGAAAGTCGCTTCGGCTTTCCTGCCGCAGCTGGTGACGCTGATGAACGAGCGCAAGGTGACGCTGGTGGCCGCGCCCAATGCCATGACGCTGCTGACTGGCGCCGACAACTTGTGCGAGGCAGGGCCGGAGGATTTCGATACCGAGTGGCTCGGGCTGACGCTGGGGGTCAAGTTGGTGGCAGACGTCAACGAAGCGCTGGCCCATATGCGCGAGCATAACGCCGGCCACTCCGATGCCATCCTGACCAACGATCTGGGCAATGCCGAGCGTTTCGTCAATGGCGCCGGTTCGGCGGCTGTCTATGTCAACGCCTCCACCCGTTTCACCGATGGTGGCCAGTTTGGTCTGGGCGCTGAAGTGGCGGTGTCGACCCAGATGCTGCACGCCCGTGGCCCCATGGGGCTGACCGAGCTCACCAGCTACAAGTGGGTAGGGCAGGCCGATTACCTCAGCCGCGCCTGATAACCGGTTGTGTCAGATACAAAAATGCCGACCACAGGGTCGGCATTTTTGTTCGCGTGCATCGCACCGATACCACGCTGTGCGCTATTCCTCGGGGTTATTCCCCGTGATAGAGCGCCTTGTCACCGGACTTGAGCACATAATCCTTCCAGGGGAAGAGGATGTAGTCGCCACCCTGCCACGACCAGTTGCCCTCCACACCTTGACGGGTCAGCAGGTGCTGCTCGCCGCTTGGCAGATGCAATTCGGCCTGCGTCTGGTCGGCATTGAACATCACGAAGGCGCTGCTGGTCTGGCTGGCATCGGTCGGATTGAGCCGGATACCCTCTTCAAACAGGCGCACACATTTGCCAGTCAGCGCTGACCACTGATAGCCCGCACTGCCGATACAGCCGTGGCTGTCGCGATCGCCGCCCACCAGATGTTGTTCCGGTGTACTGCATGCCGCCAGCAGCAGAGAGGCGGCCATCAGAGTCAAGGTGCGCATGGTTACTCCTGAAGATCCCGTTCGATGACGATGTTGGAGAATCCCAACTCTTTGAAGTAGTTCTCCTGATAATCCTTCACGCTTTTCTTGTCGCGGCGACAAACCTGAGCCAGCTGGGCCTCCATGGCGTGAAAACTGGTGAGATCCAGCCCTTCGGCAGCTGCGATGGCATCGTAGATGCTGCGGAACTTGTCGTTCGCGTAGCCGATCTCTTTGGCCTGTTTTTTATAGGTGTACGTAATCTTAAAGGCCATCTTGCCCTTCCTTCTTCGATTTGGCTTGCTTGCGCTGGACGTAGAGGTAGAGGCTTTCGACCTTCTCCCGAGCCCAAGGGGTCTTGCGCAAGAACTTCAGGCTGGACTTGATGCTGGGATTATCGGTGAAGCAGCGGATATTGATCTGCTGCCCCAGCTCTTCCCAGCCATAGTGCTCGACCAGTGCGGTGACGATGGCTTCCAGCGTCAGCCCGTGCAGCGGGTTGTTTTTCTGCGAGGCGTTCGGTTGCTCGCTCATGCCTGCTCCGCCAGCTTGGCAAAGGGCTGACCCATGCGGGTAGTGACCCCGTTGGCCAGATGGGGCTCGAAACCGGCCAGCATGCCCGGTCCAAACAGGCAGACCACGGTGCTGCCCAGCTTGAACAGGCCCATTTCGGCGCCTTTTTGCAGGGTAATGGCCTCGTCGCCGGTGTAGTCCCAGCGCACCACCTTCTTCTCTTTGGTCGGCGCAATGTTACCGGCCCAGATGGTTTCGATGCTGGCCACGATAGTGGCACCGACCAGCACCAGCGCCATGGGGCCGTGCGGGGTTCGGAAGGTGGCGACCACCCGCTCGTTGCGGGCAAACAGGTTAGGCACGTTTTCGGCGGTGAGCGGGTTGACGGAGAAGAGATCCCCCGGCACGAACACCATGCTCTCGAGCACGCCGTCCAGCGGCATGTGGATGCGGTGGTAATCCTTGGGCGCCAGATAGATGGTGGCGAAGTCGCCATCCTTGAACGGCGCAACCAGATCCTCATAGCCGCCCAGCAGCTCGCGGGCGCTGTAGTCGTGGCCCTTGGCCTGGATGATGCGACCCTGCTGGATCGGGCCGAGCTGGCTGACGGTGCCATCCACCGGCAGCGCCAGAGTCATGGCATCTTCTACCAGGGGGCGGATACCGGGCTTGAGCTCGCGGGTGAAGAACTCGTTGAAGCTCTTGTAGTGGGCCGGGCTCTCGTGCAGCGCCTCACTCATGTCGACCTGATACTGCTTGATAAAGGCCTCGATCACTTTGGTGGTGATGTTGCCCGCTTCGGCGGCGGCAAACTTGCCGATCAGACGGGAGAGGGCGTGCTTGGGCAGACAGTATTGACCGGCAATTTTCAGGTTGTCAGTAATGCTCATGTTCATCATCAACGTAGGTTTATTAGGGTCACAGGCGCGCTTGCTGGCGACCGTGACGGGCTTCCTGCATGGTTTCCAGGATGCGGTGATAGTTGTGGAAGCGATCGGCGCTGATGGCGCCCGCGTCGACCGCGGCGCGCAGGGCACAGCCGGGATCGTCCTTGTGGGTACAGTCGCGGAACTTGCAGCCACCCAGATAGTCACGGAATTCGACGAAGCACCAGGTGATGCGGTCGGCCTCCAGATGCCAGAGGGCGAACTCGCGGATCCCGGGGGAGTCGATGAGATCGCCACCGCTCGGGAAGTGGTAGAGCCGCGCCGTGGTGGTGGTGTGCTGGCCGAGTCCCGAGTTTTCGGAGATCTCGCCGGTGAGTACATCCAGCCCCGGCATCAGGGCGTTGGTGAGCGACGACTTGCCCACTCCGGACTGGCCAACGAAGATGCTGATCTTGTCGGTCAGGGCTGCCTTGAGTTCATCCAGCCCTTCGCCGCTCTCGCAGCTCACCAGCAGCACCTCGTAATTGAGCTTGCGGTAGGTTTCGAGCTGGCTTTCGATGCGCGCTCTGGCGGCATCATCGAGCATATCGACCTTGTTCAGCACGATGAGGGGGCGGATCTCCACATCCTCGGCGGCCACCAGATAGCGGTCGACGATGTTGGTGGAGAACTCGGGCATCACCGCCGAGACGATGATGATCTGGTCGATATTGGCGGCGATGGGTTTGACACCGTCGTAGAAGTCCGGTCGGGTCAGTACCGAGTGGCGTGGATGCACCGCCTCGATGACGCCCGCTGTCGCGGCATTGAGGCCGGGACGCCACACCACCTTGTCGCCACAGACCAGACTGCTGATGCTGCTGCGCCGCAGGTTGCTGCGGTGGATGGTGCCATCGACCGCTTCCACGTCTGCGTGCTGACCAAAACGGCTGATCACCACCCCTTCGATGGCGGGGCCAAACAGGGTGTCATCCACCACTGTGGTGTGATCTTTTTGCAGCCGCCGTTCGCGGTTGGCCTGGACGCGCCTTTGTTGACCCAGATTGAGTTTTGCTTTCTTTGCCACTCGATTCGCCAGTTTATGAACAGATCCAAAGCCAGTATGATACATGCAAATTGGCAAAATTCCGCCATTCCTCCCAATAGAGAGAGCAATCATGACAGTCAGCGCGCAGAACCTGGTATGGATCGACATGGAGATGACGGGTCTCGACCCCGAAGAGAACGTGGTACTGGAGATTGCCACCATAGTCACCGACAAGGATCTGAACGTACTGGCCGAAGGGCCGGTCATCGCCATTCATCAGAGTGATGAAGAGCTGGCCAAGATGGACGACTGGAACGTCAACACCCATACCAAGAGCGGTCTGGTCGCTCGGGTCAAGGCGAGTCAGCACGATGAGGCGAAAGCCATTGCCGAGACCCTCGAGTTCATTCGCCAGTGGGTGCCGGAGCGAACCAGCCCGCTGTGCGGCAACAGCATCGGTCAGGATCGCCGCTTCATGGTCAAGCACATGGCCGAGCTGGAAGCCTTCTTCCACTACCGCAACGTCGACGTCAGCACCATCAAGGAGCTGGTACGCCGCTGGCAGCCGGAGTTGCTGGATCAGTTCAAGAAGAGCGGCACCCACCAGGCGCTGGACGATATCCGCGAATCCATCGCCGAGCTGCAGTTCTATCGCAGCCACGTCTTCAAGATCTGATTCCCCGGCAAGGGTTTGTCATACTCTGGCTGCTAAAATCGACAGTTCGGCCAGCTTTTGAGCGAACGCGCGCAACCAGACAAAAAAGCCCTTGCAATTGGAATGACTGCTCTTATAATTCGGCTCCCGTACAGTAGCGCAAGCAACCAAATGCTGTACGGCCTGTTTTAAGGTAGTTGCGGGAATAGCTCAGTTGGTAGAGCACGACCTTGCCAAGGTCGGGGTCGCGAGTTCGAGTCTCGTTTCCCGCTCCAAAAATCTGATGATGACACTGGTGCAAACCAGCCCGATGCGGGAATAGCTCAGTTGGTAGAGCACGACCTTGCCAAGGTCGGGGTCGCGAGTTCGAGTCTCGTTTCCCGCTCCAATCATCAGCCAGCCTCAAGACAACCAAATTGTTGCGGGAATAGCTCAGTTGGTAGAGCACGACCTTGCCAAGGTCGGGGTCGCGAGTTCGAGTCTCGTTTCCCGCTCCAAAAAATTTGTAAGTGATATTCCGATGCGGGAATAGCTCAGTTGGTAGAGCACGACCTTGCCAAGGTCGGGGTCGCGAGTTCGAGTCTCGTTTCCCGCTCCAATCACTTGCAGATGACATTCTGTTGCGGGAATAGCTCAGTTGGTAGAGCACGACCTTGCCAAGGTCGGGGTCGCGAGTTCGAGTCTCGTTTCCCGCTCCAAACATTTGTAAGTGACATTCCGTTGCGGGAATAGCTCAGTTGGTAGAGCACGACCTTGCCAAGGTCGGGGTCGCGAGTTCGAGTCTCGTTTCCCGCTCCAATCACTTGTAAATGACATTCTGTTGCGGGAATAGCTCAGTTGGTAGAGCACGACCTTGCCAAGGTCGGGGTCGCGAGTTCGAGTCTCGTTTCCCGCTCCAATCTCTCTTCGAAGTTTTCATAATCCCTTTGAATTGCCCTTCACATCGCGTTGCGATGCTTTGTCGTATCTGGCGTTTACTAGGCGCGTCTCTACCACCTCCTGCCAACAGGAAGGCGATGTGGGCTCATGGTGCGGATTGTACGAGGCAAGCGGTTGTGACAGGTGGTGGGGGGCGAGAATTGCGGGCAAAAAAGAGGAGGGGCCTTGGCTCCTCCTGCATGATTCACTGGCGCGGGCTTAAACCAGAGTAACGTTTTCAGCCTGAGGGCCTTTTTTACCCTGGGTCACAGTGAACTGGACTTTTTGACCTTCAGCCAGGGTTTTGAAACCGGTGCTCTGGATGGAGGAGAAGTGAACGAATACGTCCGGACCCTGGGATTGTTCAATAAAGCCAAAACCCTTGGTTTCGTTGAACCATTTTACCTGGCCGGTGCGAATGTCAGACATGTGCTAAATCCTATCAATAACAAAATGAAACTAAGCCCGTGCTGGGCTGCATTTGCCTTGCAAGCAGGGGTTGGCTCATGACTGACCACGTCTCTTTGTCCCAGTAGCACGCAGAACAATCCCTGTCTAAAGCACAAACGATTGTACGTTAGCGCCGATCCTTGTCAATTTGACCCCTTTCGTTTTTTGAACAAGCTAAAAATATTGTGAAGTCAGTAGCTTATTTGAAGATATTTGACTGAAAAAAACGGGAGGCCAGCGCCTCCCGTTTTGTTATTCCTTGAGGGCGAACCCTTCGCCTTGCCGGTCGTAGCGGTAGACTGCCTGACCGTAGGAGCGGATCTCCACCCGCTGGATGCGGCGGGTGTCGTCCACCAGGATGAAGATAGAACGGCCCGATTGCAGGCGGGTCAGGGGACGATCCGGCCCCTCGATGGCGATCAGGCGGCTCAGCTCGGCACCCGGCAACTCGAATTTACGCCAGATGGAGTAGAGGGTCTCACCCGCCTGCACATCGTGTTGCAGCCAGGTGCCGTTGACCTTCTCTTCGACCGGCTTGGCTGTCGCGGGCGCACCGCCTGCCGCGCCACTGCCGACAGTTAGAGCTTGAGCAGGCACGGCCAGCGGCACTTCCAGTGAGCCGGAAGGGGCGGCTTTGGGGGCGGATGGTGCCGGCTCCCAGGCCAGTACCAGCAACCAGAGCGGGATCAGGAGCAGCAGACCTATGGTGTTTTTGCGGGGCAGCGGGCTGGACAGCTTGAATTTGCCTGCTTTGGCATCCTGGCGGCGTTGGCCGAGGTTGCTCATCCCTTGGCCAAAACGTTGGCGCAGGGACAGGGTCGCGGCATTGATGCGATGGAGCAGGGATCCTTGTGATTCGTCTTGGCGACGCTGCTGGGCTCGTCTGTTATGGCCTCGTGGGCGACGGTCCGGGGTGGGCACGGCATTTACCTCTCACTACATTGCCTGCCATCAGGCAAATTCGTCGCCTATGGTAAACGGACTCGCCCCCGAGGGGGAGAGTCCTGATGCGGAAAATTATCAGCTGAGACGAAATTGACCCAATAATTGCTGCAATTTGTCGGCCGCCTGACGCAATGCCTGACTGGCTTTGGCCGTTTCGGTCGCATCCTGAGCAATGTCGTTGGCCAGTGCGTTGGTTTTTGACAGGTTGCCGGAGACGGTTTCTGAGACCGAGCTCTGCTCTTCGGCGGCGGAGGCGATCTGATAGGTCATGTCGTTGATGGTGGAGATGGCCTGGTAGATGCTGCCAAGCGCCTCTTCCGCCAGATCCGCCTCGCCCACCGCCTGATGGGTCAGCTGCTGGCTCTGGGTGATGGCGTTGACTGCATTGGTGGAGCTGAGGCGGATCTTCTCTATCAACTCCTGGGTGTTCTGCACCGCCTGCTGGGTATTGCCCGCCAGTTTGCGCACTTCGTCGGCGACTACCGCAAAGCCGCGGCCCTGTTCGCCAGCCCGTGCAGCCTCGATGGCGGCGTTGAGGGCCAGCAGGTTGGTCTGATCGGCAATCCCCTGAATGACGGTGAGGATGCTGGTGATCTGGGCGCTGTCGTGGGCCAGCCCTTCCACCACTTCGGCCCCTTTCCCGGCTTCCGCCGCGACCTTGTGCATCGACTGGATCACCTGCTGGAAGCGCTCCTTGCCCTGATCGGCCGCGCTTTGCGCCTGTTTGGCCGAGTCGGCGGTGTTGTTGGCGTGGGTGGCGACCTCCTGACTGACGTAGGACATCTCCTGTACCGCGGTCAGCATCTGCTCCATCTCCGCCTGATGGTGCTGCAGGTTGTTGTCGGTCTGACCGGCGATGCGGTCGGTATCACCGGCATGGCGATTCACTTCGCTTGCCGTTTTCAGCACATCTCCGAGCAGCCCTTGCAGCTTGTCGATAAAGCGGTTGATCCCCTTGGCGAGATCCCCCAGCTCGTCGACAGATCGGGTTGCGAGGCGCTTGGTGAGATCCCCTTCACCATCGGCGATGTCATCCACCAGGCTGACCATCTGACGGATGGGGCCAGTGATGCTGCGGGCAATCACCAGCATGGTGGCCAGCGCCAGCACCAGTACGATAACGGCGCCCACCAATTGCTGGGTCATGGCGGCCTGGTTCATGTCGCTCAGCTGGCTTTCCAGTTGATCGGCCCCCGCCAGCACCACCTTGTAGGGCAGGGTGACGATGATGGCCCAGTTGCGGCTCATTCCCGGAACAGAGATTGGTACAGAAATACGCAGATTGTCGTTGAGCTCTTCACGTTGCTCCTGCTGTTGCAGGTACTGTTTCCAGTTGTTGCCCAACAACTCTTTGGCATGCTTACCCAGCATATTGTCATTGCCGCTGGTACCTGTAATCACACCAGCTGCGCTGACGATCAGGGTCTCCCCTTGGCCATCATAGATGTTGTTGTTGAGGCTCTTGGCCTGCTGGTTAAGGGCAGTAACCTCAAGATCGACGCCGATGATCCCCTTGAAGTCTCCGTCAATAAACAGTGGGGATGAGATGGTACTCAGCATGACTTGCTTGCCATTGACATCAAATACATAGGGATCGATAAGGCATGCACTTTTATGCTGTTGGGGGCAACTGTAATAGTCGTTGGCTGGGTTACCGAAGCTGTCGGTATCCGTTTTGGTAATGGAGTAAAGCAGGTCTGTGCCTATAGACCCCCCATCACGGTAGTAATAGGGAACAAACCGGCCATTACTGTCACTGCCCAGCTCCTTCTGGCCGACATAATTACTATCTTGCTCGTCCAGTGCATTGGGCTCAAATCCCGCCAAGACGCCATATATCTGAGGGTCTGTGGTCAACGTCTTTTTCATTAGCGCAACAACATTGGGGCGCGTCAGTGGTAGCTCCTTGGAAATGGCCAGTTGAACCACTCCTGCAAGTTGTTGGTCATATGCCAATGCCTTTTGTAGCAGTTGGGTGATGGTGGCCGCTTCGGCGCGGGCATTGGCGCTGACCTTCTGCCAGGCCTCCTGCTGCAGCGCTTCACGGCTGGAGCTGATGGTGAGTTGTTGAGTCTGCTGACCCGAGTATTGGTTGAGCAGGATCAGGATGACCAAGGCGGTGGTCATGGCGATCCCAGCCATCACTAGAATGCGATTCTGGATAGAACGGAACTGCATCGTCTCTTCCTTTTTAGTAGCGGTGTTATTTGGATATCGACCGAAGCCGACAGTGGTTGTAGCAAATAGGAAATAGAACTTCTGTTTTGCGATCCCCTTCAAATATCAGGCGGCAAGCGCCCCGCCAGTAAATTTAATCCCCTACTTTAGCCCGCAATGGTGTCATGGTTTTCCCATCCGTGATTGTCGGTGCTAAAATGCGACGGTTTTTTCTAACGAATTGGCCCAAGGCCCTCTACACAAGGCTTAAAGATGAAAGTCAAAACCCGTTTTGCTCCCAGCCCGACCGGCTTTTTGCATGTCGGCGGTGCCCGTACCGCACTCTATTCCTGGTTGTTTGCAAAGAACCAGGGCGGTGAGTTCGTGCTGCGTATTGAGGATACCGACCTGGAACGTTCCACTCAGGAGGCGATCGACGCCATCATTGAGGGCATGGAATGGCTGGAGCTGAACTGGGATGAGGGTCCCTACTACCAGACCAAGCGCTTCGACCGCTACAACGGTTTGATCGACGAGATGCTGGCCGATGGCCGCGCCTACAAGTGCTACTGCTCCAAAGAGCGTCTGGAAGCGCTGCGCGAAGGCCAGATGGCCAACGGCGAGAAGCCCCGTTATGACGGCAAGTGCCGCGACCACGCCCACGAGCACCCGGCCGATGCACCGCACGTCATCCGCTTCCGCAACCCGACCGAAGGCTCTGTGGTGTTCGATGACCACGTCCGTGGCCGCATCGAGTTTGCCAACACCGAGCTGGACGATCTGATTATCCGCCGTACCGACGGCGCGCCGACCTACAACTTCTGCGTAGTGGTCGATGACTGGGATATGGAGATCACCCACGTGGTGCGTGGTGAAGACCACATCAACAACACCCCGCGCCAGATCAACATCTACAAGGCACTGAATGCGCCGGTACCTGAGTTTGCCCACGTCTCCATGATCCTGGGTGACGACGGCGCCAAGCTCTCCAAGCGCCACGGTGCCGTTTCTGTGATGCAGTACCGCGACGACGGCTACCTGCCGGAAGCGCTGCTGAACTATCTGGTACGTCTGGGCTGGTCCCACGGCGATCAGGAGATCTTCAGCCTGGAAGAGATGATCAAGCTGTTCAGTCTGGATGCCATCTCCAAGTCCGCCTCAGCCTTCAACACCGACAAGCTGCTGTGGCTGAACAACCACTACATGCGCAGCCTGGAGCCGGCTTATGTGGCCAAGCATCTGGCATGGCACATGGAAAACCAGAATATCGACACCAGCAATGGCCCGGCGCTGGCCGAGGTAGTCACCCTGCTGGCCGAGCGCTGCAACACCCTGGTTGAGATGGCCGCCCAGAGCCGCTATCTGTTCGAAGATTTTGAGGCGATCGACGAAGCGGCTGCCAAGAAGCATCTGCGTGGCGTCGCTGCCGAGCCGCTGGCTCTGGCCAAGACCAAGCTGGCTGCACTGGATAGCTGGACCACCGAAGCGCTGCACGAGCTGATTGAAGCGACCGCCGCCGAGCTGGGTCAGGGCATGGGCAAGGTTGGTATGCCGCTGCGTGTGGCCGTCACCGGTCTGGGCCAATCCCCTGCCATCGATGCCGTGATGGCGCTGGTAGGCAAAGAGCGTGTACTGGCGCGTATTGACCGTGCGCTGGCGTACATCGAAGCCCGTATGGCTGCCGAGTAAGTTGTGCAAGAGTGGGCGAGGCGATAGCCGAGCCTGCCCTTTGTCCGATAGAAAAAATCCGAAACCACAGGTTTCGGATTTTTTTATGGCCAGCGCACAGGCCGAAAATACTTTGGATAAAAAAATGCCAGTCAGCTGACTGGCATTTTTATTGGGACAGAGTGCCACTTAGTGGCTGTCGACCCAGACGAACTTGAGCACGAACAGCAGGGCAACCACCAGCACGCAGGGGTTGATTTCGCGCCAGCGGCCGGTGCCCGCTTTCATCACGCAGTAGGAGATAAAGCCCACGGCGATCCCCTCGGTGATGGAGAAGCTGAACGGCATCATCACCGCGGTCATAAAGGCCGGTACCGCTTCGGTCAGATCTTCCCACTTCACCCGGGTCAGCTCGGAGCACATCAGCACGCCCACATAGATAAGGGCGCCCGCGGCGGCATAGGCCGGCACCATGGCGGCGACCGGAGAGAAGAAGATCGCCAGCAGGAACAGCAGGCCGACCACGATGGCGGTCAGACCGGTGCGGCCGCCAACGGCGACGCCGGAGCTGCTCTCGATGAAGGCGGTAACCGAGGAGGTGCCCATGAAAGCGCCGCCGACGGAGCTCACGCTATCGACCATCAGCGCCTGTTTCATGCGCGGGAAGTGGCCCTTGTCATCGGCCAGCTTGGCGCGGTTGGTGACGCCGATCAGGGTGCCGGAGGAGTCGAACAGGTTGACCAGCATAAAGGAGAAGATGATCCCGGCGAGGCTGATATCGAGCGAGCCCACCAGATCCAGCTGGCCGAACACCGGCTCGATGCTGGGGGGCATGGAGACAAAGCCCTTGAAGGTGACATCGCCAAACAGCCAGCCCAGACCGGTAGTGACCACGATGGCGATCAGCACGGCGGAGTGGACGCCGCGGGCGGAGAAGATGCAGATCAGGAAGAAACCGAGCAGACCCAGCAGGCAGGGCAGGGAGGTGAGATTGCCCACGGTCACCATAGTCGCGGGGCTGGCCACCACGATCCCGGCGTTGTGCAGGCCGAGCAGGGCGATCAGCAGACCGATACCGGCGGTGATGCCAACCCGCAGGGTGAGCGGGATGTTGCCGATCAGCCAATAACGCACCCGCAGCAGGGTGAGGATCAACAGACCCATGGCGCCCCAGAAGATGGTGCCCATGCCCACTTGCCAGGAGTAGCCCATACCTGCAACCACCACGAAGGCGAAGAAGGCATTGAGGCCCATGGCGGGGGCCAGCGCGATCGGCAGGTTGGCCAACAGGCCCATCAGGATGCTGCCGATACCGGCGATGAGGCAGGTGGTGACGAACACGGCCTGGGTGTCCATGCCCGCCGCAGAGAGGATCTGCGGGTTGACGAACACGATATAGACCATGGTCAGGAAGGTGGTGATACCGGCGATCACTTCGGTGCGGGCGGTAGTGCCATGGCCTTGCAGGGCAAACAGGCGCTCAAGCAATCCTTGCCCGGCGGCCTGATTGGCAGCTTGGTGTTGTTGATTCATGTTGGATTCCAATAGGTGACGTGAAATAAGCAGCAGGGGAACGGGCTATCCCATCCATGCGGGGTAAATTGCCCTGTTTCTGGCGGTTAAGTAACCAGACTCGTCCTGATACCGTGACAGCGCGCACATTTTTACACAGGCGGCGCCGTTTACAAACCCCGGATCTGCGAAGCAGATCAATGAATAGAGTAAAAATTCAAACGTTTGCTTTTTGAGCATTAAAAAAGGTTCTCAGCAGAGAACCTTTTATCGAAAATTGGGGGCTTAGAGGGTTTTGAAGTAGCGCTCGACCAGCTGGGCCAGTACCGAGTCGAGCCGGTCTTGAACCTCACCCAGTTCGTGGCCGAAGCGGCGCAGAAAGAGGCTTGCCTGCTCTTCGGTTAGCTTGCGCCCCTCGATAAAGAACTCCTGCTCCGGCAGTTGCTTGTCGTAGCGGGGGATCAGCACCCAGCTCACCAGCTCGGGCTCCACAGCGGCAAAAATCTTGGCGGCAGCAGCACAGAAGGTCTCTATGTGCTCCTTGCCATCCGGCCCGAGGCAACCCGGTTCAACCCGGATCTGGATGGTGAGTTTTTTCTCTATGGGGGTCGTCATCGTGCTACATCCATGCAAAGGCATCCGTCTAGGATTGTAAGTCAAAAGGCAAGAGAAAGGGGAGCCGAAGCTCCCCTCAACACGCAGTCAGCCTTATTTGGCGATGCGCTTGTACTTGGCGCGATGGGGCTGGATCGCCTCGGCGCCGTAGGTCTTCTTCTTCCACTCTTCGTATTCGGTAAAGTTACCTTCGAAGAACTCGATCTTGCCCTCATCCTGATAGTCCAGGATGTGAGTGGCAATACGGTCGAGGAACCAGCGGTCGTGGGAGATGACCATGGCACAACCCGGGAACTCCAGCAGGGCGTTCTCGAGGGCGCGCAGGGTTTCGATATCCAGATCGTTGGTCGGTTCATCCAGCAGCAGCACGTTGCCGCCGGTCTGCAGCAGCTTGGCCAGATGCAGACGACCGCGCTCACCACCGGAGAGTTCGCCAACCCGCTTCTGCTGGTCGGAACCCTTGAAGTTGAAGCGGCCGATATAGGCGCGGCTCGGGAACTCGTAGTTGCCGATGCGCAGGATATCCTGACCATCAGCGACCTCTTCGAATACCGTCTTCTTGTCATCCATGCTGTCGCGGAACTGATCGACAGAGGCCAGTACCACGGTTTCACCCAGGGTGATGGAGCCGGAATCCGGCTGCTCCTGACCCGACATCATGCGGAACAGGGTCGACTTACCGGCACCGTTCGGGCCGATAATGCCGACGATGGCACCCTTCGGAATGGCAAACGACAGATCGTCGATCAACACCCGATCACCATAGGATTTGCGCAGGTTGGCCACTTCCACCACCTTGTCGCCGAGGCGCGGTCCGGGCGGAATGAACAGCTCGTTGGTCTCGTTGCGCTTCTGGTAGTCGTTGGTGTTGAGCTCTTCGAAGCGAGCCATACGGGCCTTGGACTTGGCCTGACGCCCTTTCGGGTTTTGACGAACCCACTCCAGCTCTTTCTCGATGGACTTGCGACGGGCCGCTTCGGAACTTGCTTCCTGCGCCAGACGGGCGTCCTTCTGCTCCAGCCAGGAGGAGTAGTTGCCTTCCCACGGGATACCTTCGCCGCGGTCCAGCTCCAGGATCCAGCCTGCCACGTTGTCGAGGAAGTAACGGTCGTGGGTGATGGCCACAACAGTGCCTTCGTAGTCGTGCAGGAAGCGTTCCAGCCAGGCCACGGATTCCGCATCCAGGTGGTTGGTTGGTTCGTCCAGCAGCAGCATGTCCGGCTTTTCCAGCAGCAGACGGCACAGTGCCACACGGCGGCGCTCACCACCGGAGAGGTGCTTGATCTTGGCATCCCAGGCCGGCAGGCGCAGGGCATCGGCCGCGCGCTCCAGCTGGTTTTCCATGTTGTGACCGCCCTGGGCCTGGATGATGGCTTCCAGCTCGCCCTGTTCGCGGGCCAGTTTGTCAAAGTCGGCCTCCGGGTCGGCGTAGGCCGCATAGACCTCGTCCAGACGGGCCATGGCGCGCTTCACCTCGCCAACGGCCTCTTCGACCGCTTCGCGTACGGTCTGCTCCGGCTCCAGCTTCGGCTCCTGCGGCAGGTAGCCGATCTTGATGCCGGGCTGCGGACGGGCTTCCCCTTCGATCTCGGTGTCGATGCCCGCCATGATGCGCAGCAGGGTCGATTTACCGGCGCCGTTCAGACCCAGCACGCCGATCTTGGCGCCCGGGAAGAAGCTCAAGGAGATGTTCTTGAGAATATGACGCTTGGGCGGCACTACCTTGCCGACCCGGTTCATGGTGTAAATAAATTGAGCCATTGGCTAATTCTCTTCCTTTTCAGCAGGTTAATGTCTTGGCATTAACAGACTGATGTCGTGGTGGGGCCAGGTCGACACAGGTCAACCGGGTTCCAAAAAACCTGTCGATTGTAAACCAACGGACGAGGGGGGGCAAAGGTGGCACCCGGCTGTGTCCCCCCTTTGCCGCAGCGGTCACGCCTTGCTGCATCAGCCGTGCAATTTGGGCATGATGTGGGCTGCCGTTTTGTTCCGGAGCCGTCATGAAACCATCCCCTCAAGTCCCCTCACTGGCCGCCTTTCTCTGCACTATGGGATTGGACGCCGCACTGAGCGAAGCCATCAGCCTGCGCTTGCCACGGCAGACGCTGCGCGCCGGTCAGGTGCTGCTGGCGCAAGGGGACAAACAGGAGGCTGCCTTCTATATCGAAACGGGCATCGCCCGTGCATGCCATTACACCCGGGACGGACAGGAGCGCTGCAAGGAGTTCTACTTCGAGGGGGAGCTCTGCCTGCTCTATGACAGCTGGCTCACTGTGTCGCCCGCCCGCTACCAGCTGGAGGCGCTGACGGAGCAGCAGGTGGTGCGGGTACCGCTCACCCTGCTGGATGAGCCCGCCTGGCAGCCGGTCTGCATGGCCCTGCTGCGTCAGCAGCTCGGTTACAAGGAGCGCAAGGAGGCTTTTTTGCTGCTCCACTCCCCCGAAGAGCGTTATCGGGAGCTCTGCCACACCTTCCCCCACTGGCCGGCGCGGCTCACTCAGGTGCAGCTCGCCAACTACATCGGCATCACACCGGTCACTCTGTCACGGATCCGCAGGCGCATTAACACGGGTTAATGCTGCTCTCCGACCATCCCCTCATGCTGCGCCATCCAAATGACGGACGAGGGGTGGATGATGTCGCTGTTTCTGTGGTCGCAACTGGTGGTGAGTCTGGCCTTGTTGCTCGATCTGTTGTCGTTTCAGTTGCGGGATCGCCGCAGGATCCTGGCCTGTCTGGCCCTCTCCTGCGCCCTCAATGCCGGTCACTTTGCCCTGCTCGGGCAGTGGTCTGCCGCCAGCCTGTTGCTGCTGGCCAGCATGCGCTTTCTGGTCAGCATCTGGCTGGTTCGCCGCATCTTGATGTGGTTTTTCATGGGGTTGGCCTGTGCGGCAGCGCTGGCGACCTATCAGGGCCTGCTCTCATTGATCGGGCTGCTGGCGAGCCTGCTGCAAACCCGGGCCGCGTTTTGCCCGGATGATCGCCTGTTGCGGCGCTGGATGCTGCTCGGCACCCTCTGCTGGTTGGCCAACAACCTGCTGGTGGGCTCTCCGGTCGCCGCGCTGATGGAGGGGCTGTTTCTGGTCAGCAATCTGGTGGGTTACTACCGTCACTATGGCTTCGACTATTGGGGGCGTGGCCGCCACAGTGGCCGCAGAAAGAGGCGTGTGCCGCCGTCCGATCGGGCGAGCTCCTGACCTCCCGCTCAGGGCTGCTTGTGGCCAGCGAAGTAGAGCACCCGTTTCACATACTCCCGGGTCTCGTCATAGGGGGGGATCCCGCCATAGCGTTCCACCGCTTTTTCCCCGGCATTGTAGGCTGCCGAGATCAGTACCCAGTCGCCATCGAAGCGGCGATCCAGCCATTTGAGATAACTCACGCCACCCTTGATGTTCTGGGCTGGATCGAATGGCCGGGTTACCCCGAACCGTTGCTGGGTTTCGGGGATCAGCTGCATCAGCCCCTGAGCATTCTTGGGTGAAACGGCGCGGCTGTTGAGATTGGATTCGGCGATGGCAATCGCCAGTACCAGCCGGGCATCCACCTTATGGTGTTTGGCGGCGTGACGCAGCATGGTGACCAGCTTCTGTTTGCCCGGTGACTGGCGTGCCAGATATGCCTCGACATTGAACGGTGTGCTGGGCAAGGCGGAATAACTCCCTTGTCCGCCGCGCATGCCGACACCGCACTGATCGCCCATGGGGGCATTGCCGACCCGCGGGTTGTAGTAGCGGCTGGCCTGCTGGTTGCCCAGGCGCATCGCCATGGCGAGATAACTGTTGGCCAGCTTGGCGCTGCGCACCGAGGCAGGGCCGGTGGCGAGCAGGCTGCCGATCCGGAAATATCCTTCAGGGTTGCCGGTGCTGGCGGCGACACAGTAGAGGGCGATGGCCTTTTGCAGATTGCCGTGTTGCTGGGCCACTTGACCCTGCTTGATCGCCGTCAGCGCCTTGGGGGCCTGTCTGAAATCCCTGCCTTGTGCCATCGCCCGCGGCGTACCTGCCAGTAACAACGACAAAAAAAGCAGCAAAAACAGCCCGTTTTCGCTGATGTGCCTCATGGGTTATCTCCTGTTTGAGTACAGAAGATATAGAGGAACATGGCTGCTATCGCCACGAACCCAGTGGATCCTGTTGTTATAGCGTGGAGATTTCAGAGAGCAAAACGGTATGGAACTAACGGCATCTCGACCGTTTCACACCATTTTTCATCCGGTTAGAAGTCGTGGTGATACTCCTGCTCATCCAGCACGGCGGGAGGAAGCGCGCGATAGAAGCTGCCAATTTCGCTGACAACCCAGAGCGAAAGCAGGGCCAGCAGGCTGAGCAGAGGAAGCAGAGAGTGGCTCTGGGTCAGGGCATAGGCCGCAATGGCGGCACCGGTCAAAAGCAGGGTTCGGATCATGAGGTGGCTCCTTGTCGTCATGGGGGTGTTGCGTGGCCACGGACAGAGCGCCTGGGGTCGGGATTTGTTCCCGGGTGGCACGAAGCGCGCTGAGTATATCGCGTCATGCCGCTGCCGATCCGTGGTGTCATCACACTTTCCATAGTCATGGGTTTCGTATCGAGTTGGGCCCCGCCAGATGCGGGGCCAGTAATGGTTTGACGGTCAGAAGAAACCGCCGTTGTTATCGTCACTGTCGGCCCAGCCGCCACTCAGGTTATCGTCGTCGAGAAAATTGCTGCCAGCATAGGGAGGTGAATCCCAGCCGTCCCAGCGCACCGGTTCCGCATCGACCGGATTGGCGATGGGCGCTGGCTCTATGATGTCGATGATCTCCTCGGGGCGGTTGTTGTGAAACAGTCCGCCGATCATATCGGCCAGCATCACGCCACCGGCCATACCGGCGGCGGTTTGCAGGGCGCCGCCCAAAAAGGAGCTGGTACGGGATGCTGGCTGGGCAGGAGCGGATGCCGGTGGCGGCGTAAAGCGCGGAGGAGGGCTGCTTTCGCTACCAAACAGGCCGGAGAGAAAACTGCCGCTGCTCGGGGCGCTCTGGCTGGCTTCCAGCTCCTTGACCCGCTCGTTGAGGCGGGTAAGGGCTGCCTGCTGAATTAGCAGCGCCTGGGCCATGTAGTAGGGGGCATCGGGCTGCTGGGCCAGATGCTGGCGGATCAGCTGATCCGCTTGTGGGTCTCGCTTGCTATCCCTGGCTTGCGCTTGCTTGAGGCGGTCGAACAGTCCATCGATCAGACCCTGTTCCTGTGATTGCATCTCAAATCCTCGCTATGGTGCGCAGACAGTGCGTTTAGCCATCCTAAAACCCGCGGGGCATCAGTGGTATCTGATTAACTCATCAATGACCGAGGGGTTACCCGCGCTCGTCAGCGGTCGGGCTGGTAGTAGTCGAGATACCAGCGGACAAACTCGGCAACACCTTGCTTGAGAGGTGTAGCGGGGCGCCGGCCGGTGAGGATGTGCAGCGGTTCGCTGTCGGCCCAGGTGGCGTGCATGTCACCTGCCTGCATCGGCTGCATCCGCTTGATGGCGGGTTTGCCGATGGCCTCTTCCAGCGCCTCGATAAAATCGAGCAGCTGTACCGGCTGGCCGTTACCGATATTGAGGATGCGGTAGGGGGCTGCGCTCTCGGCCGCGCTCTGCTCGCTGGCGTGCCAATCGGGATTGGGGCGGGGCGGCTGGTCGGCCACGGCTAGGATCCCCGCGACGATGTCGTCGATAAAGGTGAAGTCGCGGCTGAGATCGCCGTGGTTATATATGTCGATAGGCTCTCCCGCGAGGATGGCGCGAGTGAACTTGATTATGGCCATGTCGGGGCGGCCCCAGGGGCCGTAGACGGTAAAGAAGCGCAGCCCTGTGGTGGGCAGGCCATAGAGCGCCGAATAGGCGTGGGCCATCAGCTCGCCGCTCTTCTTGGTGGCGGCGTAGAGGGAGACCGGGTGATCCACCTGCTGCGCGGTGGAGTAGGGCATCTGATCCCCCATGCCATAGACCGAGCTGGAGGAGGCGTATATCAGGTGCTGAATCCCGTGGTGACGACACCCCTCCAGCACCGTCAGCATGCCGGTAAGGTTGCTGTCGGCATAGGCGAACGGATTGTCGATGGAGTAACGCACCCCCGCCTGTGCCCCCAGATGGATCACCCGCTCGAAACCGTGACGGGCAAAGAGAGCCGCCATCGCCTCGCGATCCGCCAGATCAAGCCGCTCGAAGTGAAAATGGGGGAAACTGGCCAGTTGGGCCAGCCGCGCCTCTTTGAGGCTCACCTCGTAGTAGTCGTTGAGGTTGTCGATCCCCACCACCTGATGGCCTGCGCTGCATAGCTGGCTGGCTATATGAAAACCGATAAAACCGGCGACGCCGGTGACCAGATAGATCATTGCTGGGTCTCCGGATTGCAGTTCGCATTGGCTGGCTGCTTTTTGGCGGGTAGATGTGGCCGCCCGATGGCGTGATAGTCAAACCCGAGCTCGCTGAGCTGGCGCGGGTCATAGAGGTTGCGGCCATCGATGATGACGGGCTGGTTGAGCAGCGCTTTCAGCTGCTGGAAATCGGGGGCGCGAAACGCCTGCCACTCGGTACAGATGAGCAGAGCATCGGCCCCTTCCAGTGCAGATTCCTGAGTCGGGCAGAGCAGCAGATCCGGCCGCTCGCCGTAAAGCTCATGGGCGCGCCCCATCGCTTTGGGATCAAAGGCCTGCACCCGGCCACCGGCAGCCCAGATGGCGGCCAGCAGCGGGCGGCTCGGCGCATCGCGCATGTCGTCGGTGCCGGGTTTGAACGCCAGCCCCCACAAGGCGAAGGTGCGGCCGCGCAGATCCGAGCCGAAGCGGGTCAGCAGGGTTTGCGCCATCTTCTGTTGCTGGCGCTGGTTGACCTGCTCTACCGCCGCCAGCAGCGGGGCGTCGCAGCCGACACTCGCCGCGGTATGGCGCAACGACTTGATATCTTTGGGGAAGCAGGAGCCGCCGTAGCCGCAGCCCGGGTAGATAAAGTGGTAACCGATGCGGGGATCGGACCCCATCCCCTGGCGCACCGCCTCGATATCGGCCCCCAGTTGCTCGGCGAGGGCTGCCATCTCGTTCATAAAGGAGATCTTGGTGGCCAGCATGGCGTTGGCGGCGTATTTGGTGAGCTCGGCGCTGCGCAGATCCATCACCACGATCCGGTCGTGATTGCGGTTGAAGGGGGCGTAGAGGGCACGCAACTGCTCAAGCGCCCGCTCGCTGTCACAGCCGATGATGATGCGATCCGGCCGCATGCAGTCGTTGACCGCCGCTCCCTCCTTGAGAAACTCGGGGTTGGCCGCCACCTCGCAGGTGAGGGTCTGCCCACGTTCGGCCAACTGTAGCTCAATATGTTCCCTTACTTGCTGCGCCGTGCCGACCGGTACTGTGCTCTTGGTCACCACCAGCTTGGGGCGGCTCATCAGTCGGCCTATGGTGTCGGCCACCGCCAGCACATGTTGCAGGTCGGCCGAGCCATCCTCGTCAGCCGGGGTGCCCACGGCGATCAGCAGCAGGTCGGCGTGTGCCACACCAATGGCGGGATCGACCGTGAAGCTCAAGCGGCCGCTGGCCAGATGACTCTCGACCAGCGGGGCCAGCCCCGGTTCGTAGAAGGGGATCTGCCCCAGCCTGAGGGCGGCGATCCGCTCGTCATCCACATCCACGCAGCAGACCTGATGGCCCACCTCGGCCAGAACGGCGGCCTGCACCAGCCCGACATAGCCTGTGCCAAAAATGGTGACCTTCATGAAAAGTGCCTCGTGCTGTGAATGGGGGGATGGCGCGCTTAAACCGCGGCATGCTGCATCTTGGTGCAGCGAGTGTCAATGCCAGATGACAGGCACCAGAATGGGGCGTTCAGCCTGACTGTTGTGATCCTTTTCACAAAAAATAGACTGGACCCCATAACGAAGCCCTGTGGACAGGGCTCGCAGCCCGCCCGCAACGGCAGGCGACAGACACTCTCTCTTTACTTCGCTTGGATACAGGTTATGGACAACACCTCGATTCGCACTGCTCATCCTATTTATGAGGATGTGCTGGCCCTGCTGACGGCGGCCGGCTTTGTTTCCCTCGGCATCTTTCTGTTTCATCAGGTTGGTCTGCTCACTGGCGGCACCGCCGGGCTGGCGCTGTTGTTGCAAAAGGTGACCGGTATCAGCTTCGGCCTGCTGTTTTTCGGCATCAACCTGCCCTTCTATGCGCTGGCATGGCTGCGAATGGGGCCACGTTTTACCTTCAACACCTTTGTCTCGGTGGCGGCGGTCTCCTACATGACCGATCACCTCAACGGGGTACTGCAGATCGGCAAGATAGAGCCGCTCTATGCGGCGCTGATCGGCGGCACCCTGATTGGTATGGGGCTGCTCATCATGTTCCGTCACAAGTCGAGTCTGGGAGGCTTCAACATTCTGGCGCTCTTTATTCAGGATCGCTTTGGCATTCGGGCGGGTAAGCTGCAGATGGGGCTCGATTGCGCCATTGTTGTCGCCTCGTTTTTCGTGGTGCAGCCCTGGATCCTGGCGCTCTCCATCGTGGCGGCGGTTATCTGTAATCTGGTGTTGACACTCAACCACAAGCCGGGCCGTTACCAGATTGCCTGACGAGCAGCGGCCGTGACGCGATAAGACAAGCGTGACCCGATAGCACGAGGCGGCCTGATGGCCGCCTCGTCTGTTTCTACCCTGGTGTTTGTTCGCTGCACCTAGCTTGCCTGCTCCAGCCTGCTGTCGCCGCTTATAGCGTTGCCGCTGATGGCGTGACTACCGACGGCGAGCGGGGTGTGACAGGCCACCTGATGATGGGACTCATCACACGCCTCAAGCCTTGGCACCTTGCTTTTGCACAGCTCGGTCGCATGGGGGCAGCGCTGGTGGAAGTGGCAGCCGCTTGGCGGCGAGATGGGGGAGGGCACATCGCCGGTCAGCAGAATGCGCTGGCTGCGCCTGCGTGGATCCGGCACCGGAATGGCGGAGATCAGTGCCTGGGTATAGGGGTGACGTGGCGCCAGATAGAGCGACTGGGCATCCGCCAGTTCGACGATCCGTCCCAGATACATCACCGCGATGCGATCCGAGATGTGTTTGACCACCGACAGATCGTGGGCGATGAAGATGATGGAGAGGTTCATCTCCCGCTGCAGGCTGAGCAGCAGGTTGACGATCTGCGACTGCACCGAGACATCGAGGGCCGAGACCGCCTCGTCGCACACCAGCAGCTTGGGCTTGAGGGCGATGGCGCGGGCGATGCCGATACGCTGGCGCTGACCGCCGGAAAACTCGTGGGGGTAGCGATCCACCGCGCTGCCCGGCAGGCCCACTTTTGCCAGCAACTCCTGCACCCAGGCGCGCCGCTGCTCTGTGTTGCCTTTACCGTGGATGATGAAGGGTTCTTCCAAAATCTGGCCCACGGTGTGGCGGCTGTTGAGGGATTCTGCCGGGTCCTGAAACACCATCTGCATCTCTTGGCGCAGGGAGCGCATCTCCTTCGGGCTGAGGGCGGTGATATCGCGCCCCTCGAAGGTGATGGTGCCCGCGGTCGGCTCGAACAGCTTGAGCAGGCTGCGCCCGAGGGTGGACTTGCCGCAGCCCGACTCACCCACCAGCCCCAGCGTCTCCCCCTGTTTCAGGTCGAAGCTGATGCCATCCACCGCGTGAACCGTATATTGCTTGCGCAGGAACCCGCCTCCCAGCCGGAAGTGCTGTTTCAGATCCCTGACCGATAACAGAGTGCTCATACGGTCAACTCCTTCCAGTAGTGACAGGCGACATGGTGGCGCGGATTGAGTTGCTCCACCGCCGGAATGGCGCTGATACAGAGATCGGTCGCATGGGGGCAGCGGTTGGAGAAGCGGCAGCCAGCGGGCATTTCGTGCAGGGCCGGTACCTGTCCCTTGATGGTCTTGAGCAGGCTCTTGGGCTCATCCTCGAGGCGCGGGATCGAGCTCATCAAGCCGTGTGTATAGGGGTGACGGGGGTGGTCAAACAGCTCGAACACATCGGCCTGCTCTACCGCCCGTCCGGCATACATCACCACCACTTCGTCGCACAGCTCAGCCACCACCCCGAGATCGTGGGTAATAAAGATGATGGCCATCCCGGTCTGGGCCTGCAGCTCTTTCATCAGTTCGAGGATCTGGGCCTGAATGGTGACATCCAGCGCCGTGGTCGGCTCGTCACATATCAGCAGGTCTGGCTCGCAGGAGAGCGCCATGGCGATCATCACCCGTTGGCGCATACCGCCGGAGAGGTTGTGGGGATAGACCGCAAAGCGCTGGGCCGGTTCCGGGATCCCCACCTTCTGCAGCATGGCGATGGCCGCGGCTTTGCGCTGGGCCTTGTCATACTCGGGGCGATGGAGGCGAAACACCTCCATCAGTTGCTCCCCCACCGTCTGCACCGGGTTGAGGGCCGTCATCGGCTCCTGAAAGATCATCGAGATGCGGTTGCCGCGCACCTTGTACATCTGATCCGGCGCAAGCGACAGCAGCTCCTCCCCCTGAAAGCGGATGGAACCGGCGACCACTTGGCCATGGGGTTTGGGCAGCAGCCCCATGATGGCGAGTGAAGTGACACTCTTGCCACAGCCGGACTCGCCGACGATCCCCAGCGTCTGACCGGGGGCCACCTTGAAGCTGACCCCGTCGAGCACCTTGATCTTGCCGTCATCGACGGCGAACTCCACCTCGAGATTGCTTACCTCAAGAATCGAGGCTTGGTGCTGGCCGTGATCAACGGCGAACTCCCCCCCGTTATCCGGTACGTCAAGAATGGGGGCCTGAGTGTTGGGCATAACGGCTGCTCCCTTCGCAATGGCCTGAATATCAATGACGTGCATAGGTCTTGTCGAGCAGGTTGATGGGCGCCAGCGCCTCCCCTGCCTCCTTGGCGTTGCGGGTCTCTTCCTTCACCTTGGGATCGAGCCAGAGCAGACCGCCGCTACTGTGAGGATAACCATCCATCGGCCAGTAGAGCAGATCCGGTGTGTTCTTGGTGGCAGGCACCTCCGGCAGCATCACATAACGCCAGCTGCTGGCCCGCACATAGTTGAGCTGCACCCCGGGCACGAAGATGGCGAGATCATAGATGCGCTGCTGGATCTGCTGGGAGAGCTTGGCCCGTTTGGCCATGTCGAATTCGACGTTGTAGGCGTCGATCAGCGCGTCCAGCTCCTTGTCCGCTACGTTGAACAGGTTGTTGGTCTGCGGCTTGTTGGCGTTGGCGGAGTGGAAAAACTCCCAATATTGCGGATAGAGACCGCCGCCGCCCCAACCGAGCCAGGCCGCTTCGTGTTTCTTCTCCAGCATCACCTTGAAGCCGGTGGCGCCATCCACCAGATTGAGCTCTAGATCCAGACCCGCTTTCTTGGCCTCCTCTTTCAGCACGGTCAGTCGCTTGGAGTGCTCCTGACTGGTGTAGGTGAGCGCCAGCGTCAGCCGCTCACCCTTCTCATTTTGCAGGATGCCGTCCGGCCCCGGCTTGTTGTAGCCGCCCTTGGCAAAGTACTCCCGCGCCTTGCCAATGTCATAAGCCCGCTCCGGCAGCGTGATGTCAGTGAACTCGCCAAAGCCCGAGTCGAAGGTGGTGGCTCTGTCGTAGTCGCCGCGCAGCACGGTCTCGATCATCTTGTCGATGTTGAAGGCGTGCTGGATGCCGAGGCGCACGTTTACGTCCGCCAGCTTGGGGTTGGCCACATTGAGGTGCACCCCCTGACCGCCCTGTTTGGTATCGGTCATGGCCATTACCTTCTGCACGTAGCCTTTTTTGTACTCCGGGGTGACCGCTTTTTCATGCCACCAGTTGGGCAGGATCATCTCGAAGGTATCGATCTCCCCTTTCAGGAAGTGGCGGAAGGCGATGTTGTGGTCGCGGATCACCTGCACCTTGATGGTGTCAATGTTGAATCTGTGCTGGTTATAGCGATCATCCTTTGCCCACCAATCCTTCTGCTTGCTGAAGGTGACCGATTTGCCCTTCTTGACGTCGCTGATCACGTAGGGACCTGTGGTGGGCACCACGGCCCAGTTGTACTGCTTCACCCAGTTGGGGGTCAGCTTGTAGTAGTGCTTGGGCTGGGGCCACAGCTCGGTGGTGTTGAGCAGGTCCATCTTGGCCTTGCGGTTGCCCGCTTTGACCATAATGGTGTGATCATCGATCTTCTCTACCGCTACCACTTCAGTGGTGTAGTAGTTGTTGAACCAGGGCCCCTTGATGTGTTTGGAGCGCATCATCTCGTAGCCGAAGGTGTAGTCATCGGCATTGACCGGCTTGCCATCCGACCATTTGGCGCGGGGATCCAGCTTGAAGTAGACTGTCTGGCTGTCTGGCGCGATGGCCCAGTGGGTCGCCAGCGAGGGGATGGGGTTGCCGGTATTGGGATGGAAGCTGATGAGTCGCAACTGGTTATCGAGAATAAAGGAACGGAACGATCCGTTGGAGTCAGGCCCCACGGTGCGAAACGTCAGCGGAAAGCTCTCCACAAACATATTGAGGCTGCCGCCCGACAGCGCCTTGGGGGAGGCGAACACAGGATCCGTGTCGTTGGTCTCCCATTTGAGATCCGCGGGCAGGCTGGCCGCCCAGACCCAGGATCCGTTTACCAGCACAAAGAGAGCACCTATCCATTTGATTTTATTTTTCATGTTTGACTTCCAGGTCCGGCCCCTGCACTGGGGGTCTTGATTGATAACGGGATTATCCCTTGCTCCCGGGACCGCCGATGGCGGCGGCCCGTCCTTCATTAATCACTGTTCGTTATCCGGCGCCTGCTGATGCGCTGGCATCGGCTGGCTTATTGGTAACGGGTAAATTTACGCGGATCGAACGCCTCGCGGATCGCCTCGCCGATAAAGGAGACCATGATCAGCACCAGACTCACCGCGGCCACCACCGAGCTGACGATCCAGATGGCATCCAGATTGTTGATGCCCTGGGAGAGCAGCTCCCCCCAGCTCGGGGTCGGCGGTGCCAGCCCGAAGCCCAGATAGTCGAGTGCCGTCAGGGTGGAGATATTGCCCACCACGGCGAACGGCGCCAGGGTGACGATCATCATCAGGGTGTTGGGCAGGATGTGGTTGAAGATGATCCGCCCGGTGGTCGCCCCTTGCGCCCGCGCCGCCATCACATAGTCCCGCGCCCGCTCCTTGTAGGTGAGGGTGCGCATATACCAGGTGATCCCCATCCAGCCGAACAGCACGTTGATGGCGACAAACAGGCCGAAGTTGGGCTTGGCCAGCGACACCAGGATCATGATGACGTAGAGAAACGGCACCTGGGACCAGATCTCGATAAAGCGTTGCAGGATGAGATCAAAGCGGCCGCCGAGAAAGCCCATCAGGCAGCCGATGGTGACCCCGATGGCGTAACTGGCCGCCAGCGCGATAAAGGCAAAGCCGATGGCGATGCGAAAGCCGTAAACCAGTCGCGCCAGCACGTCGCGGCCGCTGGTGTCGGTACCGAGGAAGTGGCGCTCGGCTGCGCTGGGGGCGTAAGGCGGGTAGGCATCCTCCTTGAAATCCTGCTCGTAGGGGTTCCAGGGTACCGGCGGCAGCAGTACCCAGTCGCCCTGGCCCTCTGCGGCAAACTTGGCCTTGAGCTGGCGGTAGTTGGTTTCGTACTCGTAATCGAGCCCGAACTGCTGGCCGGGGATCACATCGCCATAGGTGGGGAAGTGCAACTGTCCCTGATAGCTCACCATCAGTGCCCGGCTGTTGACCAGCAGCTCCGCCAGCAGGGAGAGCAGCACCAGGGTGGTGAAGATGATGAAGGAGTAGTAGCCGCGCTTGATCGACTTGAAGCGCTTGAGTTTTTTCAAGGTAACCGGATTGAGCTTCATGGTCAGTCTCCAAACCGCACGCGCGGATCAACAAGGGCAACACAGATATCGGAGACGATATTGCCAATCAGCATCAGCATGGAGGTGATGGCCAGAATGCCCATGACGGTGGGGTAGTCCCGCTCGACGATAGCCTCGTAACCGAGCAGGCCGATGCCGTCGATGTTGAAGATGGTCTCGATGAGGAAGGAGCCGCCAAAGAAAACGGTGAGCACAGACCCCAGGTGGCTGGCGATGGGGATCAGGCTGTTGCGCATGGCATGGTCGGTGACCGCTTTGCGAAACGGCAGTCCCTTGGCCACGGCGGTACGCACATAATCAGCCGACAGGTTCTCCATCAGGCTGTTTTTCATGGTCATGGTGAGGATGGCGAAATCGCCGATGGCGTAGGCGATAAGCGGCAGCAGGGCGTGGGCAAAGACAGTGCGGATCTGATCCCAGCTGCTCTCCATGTACTCAAAGTCGTCTCCCGGAAAACCACCCATCGGCAGCCACTCCAGATGGAAGGCGAAGACGGTGATGAGGAAGATCCCCACCACGTAGGCGGGCAGGGCATAGGCCATGTAGATAAGCATGGAGCTTAACGAGTCGAAGCGGCTGTTGTGCCTGAGCGCCTTGGCCACCCCGAGCGGAATGGAGACCGCATAGCTCAGCAGAAAGGTTGCCAGTCCGAAGAAGGCGGTAACGGGGAGCCGCTCCTTGATGAGATCCCACACCGGCTCGTAGTAGCGGGTTGATTCGCCCAGATCCAGCACCGCCAGCTTCTGCAGCCACTCCCAGTAGGCGACCAGCATCGGCTTGTCGAGCCCATAGAAGGCCTTGAGCTCCTCGATCTGTTCATCGGAGAGGGCCTGCGCCCCCTTGCTGCCACTGGAGCGGCCAGATTCATTCTGGGATACCTGGGCTTGCAGCAGCATGCGTTCGACCGGACCGCCCGGTACGAAACGGGTGATGGTGAAGACGAGCAGGGTGATACCGAGAAACGTCGGGATGATCAAAAGCATCCGGCGTAGGAAATACGACAGCATGGTGGAACCTCGTCCTTGTTGTTCTTTTTTTGCGGCCAGTCAAATCCGGTGACGGGCCTGTCCTTCCTGGCATTACGCGCTGGATTGGTTGCCAAACAGCAGACAATCCGCTTGGCCACTGTAAAAGCTCTGCAACAAAAATCAAGTACAAGGAAATGGAAAACTGGGACAAATGACCCGCTGAGACCAAAAGCACCGAAAAATGACGTTTTTATCTGAAAAGTGAAAATCAAAACAAAACGCTACTGCTCAACATTATTTTAAAAAATATAAACAGCTGTTTGCTTGAGCTTTAAATGTTTTTAACTTGTTGATTGGTAATGCTTTTGTTTTGGGGGTGAAATTGAAGGAAAACGATATCATCTCGACGACTTTAACTGTTATCCCCATGGGAGCGGTCAGGTTCAACCCTCATGAAGTTAGTGTTTTATTCTTATTAAGGCCGATAAATCAAAATAAGATATAAACGGACAGCACGTTAACTAATAAGTTCATCAATTTTTAATTCAGCGCCATTTACGCCATTTAACAATATTTTTACATTGCGTGAATTGTTTTTGGCAGAATTATTCACTAATTATGCCGGTCAAAATTAATACACTCCGCTTATTCTACGCCTGACCTCGCCATACCCCTGCTCCATTGACGTCGCTAGTCAAAGATTGATAAGCCTTACACATCGCTCCAAAGAGGGCGGTATCAGGAAGCAAACAATAAACAACCAGGAAGGATATAAGCGATGCTTAGGAAGAGCAGAATCTCTGCTGCGATTGCGTTCGCCTTGGCGAGCCTTGCGGCGGCCCCATCCGTATCTGCCGAAGAAGGGCAGAACGTCGAAAAACTGCAGAAAATCAAAGTCACTGGCTCCCGTATCTCCCGTGTTGATGTTGAGGGGGCGACTCCGGTCGTCTCTGTCAGCAAGGCCCAAATTGAACAGTCTGGTCAGCAGACTGTGGCCGATTATCTGAAACAGGCCTCCTATAACTCCTTTGGTGGTTTCTCCCCATCCTCCGGTAGTTCCGCCCAATCACAAGCCACAGTAGGGCTGCGTGGTCTTGGTGAAGATCGCACGCTGGTGCTGCTTAATGGCAAGCGTATCGCCGGTTCTCCCTCCATGGGCGGCACTGCCATCAACCTCAACACCATCCCCATGGCGGCGGTTGAGCTGGTGGAAGTGAACCTGGACGGTGGCTCCGCCCTGTATGGCTCTGATGCCATCGGCGGCGTTATCAACGTGATCCTCAAAGAGGGTTTCGAAGGGCTGACTTTCCAGGGACGTATTGGTTCACCGACCGAAGAGGGTGGTGACGAGCAGAGTGGTTCCATCGTTAGCGGCATCTCGGGTGAGAAAGGCTCCCTGATGATGGTCTACGAGCACGATGTGAAAGACGAGATCTATTACAAGGATCGCGACTATCTGGCGAAAGAGGGGGCTACTGCTCCGAGTCTCTATGGCCGCAATATCAAGGGAGTGGATGCCACTACCGGCAAGACGGTTACCCGTACCCTGAAGGGTGTTGACTGTGAAGGTACCGGCACCGGTTTCGTCACCAAGGGCACGGCTTGCCGCTTCGACTTTGCTCAAGTCGCTGCCAAGACTGCCTCTCGTACCCGCGACACCGTCTACCTCAACGGTCGCTACCATATCAACGACAATGTGGATTTCGTGCCACAGATGATTGGTTCTCGCGTCACCAGTTTTGGTCGTTTCGCGCCAGCTGCCGGTGCCTTCACCGTGGATGGTTCCACCCCTGAAAGCGCAGCAGTTCTGTCTGCCAACAACTTCAGCACCGCCAAGGCTGCGACCGTTTACTACCGCTTTAACAACGTTGGTCCCCGTGACAACGATGTGACTGACTTGACCGGTACCCTGAACCTGGGTTTTGAAGGGGTGGTGCCGACCGAAGCAGTAGGCGATCTGGAATGGAATGCTGGTTACATGTATTCCAAAACAGATAACCAGAGCACCGGCAATGGTTATGTCTTGGCCCCCGCCGTGGAAACTCAGGTCAATACCGGCAAGTTTGTTAATGGCAGCTTCTCTGATGCGGCGACCAAGGATCTCTCCTATACCACCAGCCGCAATTCCAAGATGGACTTCTTCCAGTGGTACGGCGGTGTAGGTTGGGATATGGGCGAACTGCCCGCTGGCCCGGTCAGCTGGTATCTTGGGGCCGAGTATAACGATTGGGTTTACTCCGATACCTATGACAGCCAGTCCGAAGCGGGTAACGTACTGGGTTCATCCGGTAACTCCGGTGGTGGTGTGCGCGATGTGTTTGCCACCTATATCGAGAGTCTGATCCCCATCACCGAGCAGATCGAGCTGAACCTGGCGGGTCGTTATGACAAGTACAGCGACTTTGGCAGCGCCTTCTCGCCCAAAGCGAGTCTGCGTTATCAACCGCTCGACCAGCTGATGTTCCGTACCTCCTGGTCCCAGTCTTTCCGCGCGCCGGGTCTTAACGATCTCTATGCGGCGGATGCCCAGTCAGCGGACTTTGCCAAGGACTATGTCTACTGCCAGGCCAATGGCATTGCCAACTGTTCCGAAGCGCAGTACGAGACAACACGTCAATCCAACAAGAACCTGAAGGAAGAGACGGCTGACACCTTTACCATCGGTGCTGCTTACAACCCGCTGGACAACCTGAACCTGTCGCTCGATTACTACTACATCAAGATTGATGACGTGATCCAGCTGGCTAACACCCAGACCCAGTTCTATCAGGAGCTCAATACCGGCAGCAACCCGAACGTCATCCGTGATGCCAACGGCGATGTCGAGAAGGTCTATGCCGGCATGGTCAACTTGGGGCAGCTCAAGACCAGTGGTATCGACTTCAAGGCGGACTACAAGTACGACTTCAACTCCTTCACCCTGCGTTACGACTTTGGCAGCAGCTACATCCTGAAATATGAGGAAGGTCTGTTTGCTGGTGGCCCAATGGTCGACAAGAAGGGCTGGAATGGCAAACCCGACTTCCGCTTCAACTCCGGGATCGGTGCCAACTTCCCGCAGCTGTGGAATCTGGATACCTACCTGAGCACCAACTATATCGACTCCCAGAGTCAGGACTATGTGGATGACAAGGAAGAGGGCCATATCGCTTCCAACACAATCTGGAACCTGAACGTGGCGGTTGATACCAGCTGGAATGCCAAGATCCAGACCGGTGTGAAGAACATGTTCAACCGCGGGCCTTCCCTGTCCAACGATGGTTTCACTTACGATGAATACCTCTACGGCATCGACGGTCGCGTCTACTACATCGACTACACCCAGAAGTTCTAATCAACCCTGTTGATATACAACCTCAGCCGGCCCGGTCGGGCCGGCTGTGCCCAACGTCCAAGGAAGTTACGGAGATAGGGTAATCCTATGAAGACAAGGACCATTACAATGAAGAAAGCGCTCCTTGGCAGCCTGGTTTCGGCCGCCTTGTTGACCAGCTTCAATCTGAGTGCCGCCACTGCCGGTCAGGCCGTGGACGCTCAAGCCGCCACCGACAACGCATCCAAAGTTTCCCAGCAGAAGATCGACAGCTATGCCGAATCTGCCGAATCCGCACTGGCTCAGTACAAGGCCGCCCTGCGTCAGGTCGACAGTCTGCGCACCTACAACGAGCAGGTGAGCAAGATGGTCGAGTCCCAGAGCGCCGAGCTAGCGTCGATGCAAAAGCAGATCGCCCAGATCGACCAGACCAGCACCGAAGTGGTGCCGCTGATGCTCAAGATGATCGACTCCCTCGAGCAGTTTGTGGCGCTGGATCTGCCGTTCCAGAAGGTCGAGCGCGAGGACCGCGTGGCGGCTCTGACCGACCTGATGAACCGGGCCGATGTCACCATCTCCGAGAAATACCGCAAGATCCTGGAGGCCTACCAGATCGAGGAGGGCTTCAGCCGCACCATCGAGGCCTACAAGGCGAGCCTGGACAAGGATGGCAGCGAGAAGACCTACGAGTTCCTGCGTGTTGGCCGCATCGCGCTGCTTTACCAGTCCCCGGATGGTCAGGAGACCGGCATGTGGAACAAGCAGACCCGCCAGTGGGAAGAGTTGCCCCAGGAGTATCGCAGTGCGGTTGAACAGGGCCTTCGCATCGCCAAGAAGCAGGCGCCTCCCGCGCTGATCAAGCTGCCGGTTCAAACTGCGGAGAAAGCATCATGAAAGGAATCAAACTTGCTATTGCCTCCCTGATTGCGGGAGCAACCCTGGTCACCCTGCCGGTGACCGCGGCCGAAAAACCGGTGGATCTCAATGCGCTGCTGAACCAGGTCAAGGCCTCCAGCCTGAGCGAATCCCAACTCAACAAGGAGCGGGAAGCCCGCTTCCTGGCTGACAAGAACGAGCAGGGGGCGCTGCTGGCCAAGGCCAAGGCCGAGCTGGCAGCCGAAACCGCCAAGGGCGAGCAGCTCAAGGCGACCTTTGATGCCAACGACAAGCAACTGACCGAGCTGACTGAAACCCTGCGCCAGCGTTCCGGCAACATGGGCGAGATGTTTGGTGTGCTGCGTCAGTTTGCCGGTGAGTTCAAGGGGATCTTCAACGCCTCCGCCCGTCGGGTCGAGCATCCGGAGCAATCCGCCCTGCTGACCCGTCTGGCCGAGAGTAAAGAGCTCCCCTCCAGCGACGATCTGGAAGCGTTCTGGACCACCACCCTCAGCCGCATGGTGGACGGTGGCAAGGTGAGCCAGATCCCGGCGACTGTGGTCTACGGCGAAGGCAACCAGGCCGAGAAGACGGTCACCCAGATCGGTGAGTTCAACACTGTCTCCGAAGGCAAGTACCTCACCTTCGTGCCGGAGACCGGCAAGTTCGAGCAACTCTCCCGTCAACCGGAGAAGAGCGTGCTGGCTCCCATCGCCGAGTTTGAACAGGGCGGTGACGGGGTCAAGCCCATCTTTATCGACCCGTCTCGCGGCGTGATCCTCTCCCTGTTGGTGCAGTCACCGACCCTCAAGGAGCGTATCGATCAGGGTGGTTCCGTGGGTTATGTGATCCTGGCATTGGGGGTCATCGGTACCCTGCTGGCCATCTTCTGCGGTATCCGCCTGTCGCTGATCGGCTCGTCCATGCGCAAGCAGCTGAAATCCGATCAGATCATCAAGGGCAACCCCATTGGTGACATGCTGGGGGCCTACCAGAACCATCGCGGTGACAACATCGAGGATCTGGAGTCCAAGCTCGACGAGATCATCCTGCGCAACGTGCCCAAGTTCGAGAAGGGCATCAGCCTCATCAAGCTGATCGCCTCCGTCGCGCCGCTGCTGGGCCTGCTCGGTACCGTAGTGGGGATGATTGCCACCTTCCAGGCCATCACTCTGTTTGGTACCGGCGATCCCAAGCTGATGGCGGGCGGTATCTCCGAGGCGCTGGTGACCACCATGCAGGGTCTGGTCGTCGCGGTGCCCATGCTGTTCCTCTACACCATTGTGCAGACCCAGAGCCGTCGTCTGATCCAGGTGCTGGAAGAGCAGAGCGCCGGTTTCGTGGCCCGTTATCAGGAACGTCTGCACGCCTCCAAAGCCGCAGCGTAAGGAGTCACCCATGTGGTTCTGGTTGATTGAAGAAGTCGAGTCGGTCCGCCGGTTTTTGGGATTGGGGGGCGATGTACTGGTCGCCCTGTTCTTCCTGACCCTGATGATGTGGGCCCTGTTGCTGGAGCGCTGGTTCTACTTCATGGCGGTCTACCCCAAGCAGGTGAAGCAGACCAAGGCGACCTGGCTGGCCCGCACCGATCATCTCTCCTGGTCTGCCAAGCAGATCCGGCGCGAGCTGGTCTCACGGGTCGCCATGGCGGTGGACAAGGGGATGCCGGTCATCAAGGTGTTGATCGCTCTCTGCCCGTTGATGGGGCTGCTCGGGACCGTGGTGGGGATGGTGCAAGTGTTTGACACCCTGGCCATCACCGGTACCGGTTCGCCGCGGGCGATGGCATCGGGGATCTCCAAGGCAACGGTACCGACCATGGCGGGCATGATTGCCGCCCTTTCCGGCCTGTTTTTTGTCAACCAGCTCGATCACAAGGCCAAACTGGCGGTGCAAAAGCTGGAAGACAACCTGAAACACGGTTGATGCAGGATGCATACCCCCGCGAGGCATGGCCTGCCGGGGGCACAGAACAAGCAAGGAGTTTCTGCTATGAGAAAACGTTACAGCGACAGCGGTGCTGACGAGGCGGCTATCGATTTGACCCCCATGCTGGACATAGTGTTCATCATGCTGATCTTCTTCATCGTCACCACCTCCTTCGTCAAGGAGTCCGGTGTCGAGATCAACCGTCCCAGTGCCAGCACGGCCGAGACGGTGAAGAAGGGCAATATCATGGTCGCGGTGCGCGAAAACGGTCAGGTCTGGGTCGACAAGCGGGTGGTCGAGGTGGGGGCAGTACGCGCCAACATCGAGCGGCTACGGGCCGAAAACCCGGAGAGCGCCGTGGTGATCCAGGCCGATAACGAATCCCGTTCCGGTCTGGTGGTGCAGGTCATGGATCAGATCCGCATGGCCGGTGTCCAGAACATCTCCATCGCGGCAGACAAGAGCAGCTGATGCCGGAGAGAGACCTATGAGATACCTGATATCGTTGGCGGTCTCCTGTGTGGTGGTGTTCTTTCTGTTTCTGGGAATGAACAAGCTGATCACACCGGATCACCGGGAGCTGGTGGAGAAGGATGACGTCACCATGACCGATTTCATCCGCCTCAAGCCCCAGGAGACCCTGCAAGAGAAACAGCGGGAGCTGCCCAAACCGCCGCCGCCCAAGCGTCCACCGCCGCCTCCCGAGATGGAAGTGGCCAGCACGGATCGGCCGAAGATGGAGAGCGCGCCGATGGACATGCCCAAGCTCGACATCCCGGTCAATATCGGTGGTGGCAACGCGCTGGGTGCCTATAGCACCGGCGGCGGTGGTGGCGGCGTTGGTGGCAACAACGGCGCCATTCCGCTGGCAACCTTCGAGCCCATGATGCCCCGCAAGGCGGCGCTGGCGGGGTTGGCCTCCGGCAAGGTGCTGGTGGAGTTCACCGTCACCGAGCGCGGCACCGTCAGCAACGTGCGGATCGTCAAGGAAGAGCCGCGCAGTTATGACCTCGGCAAAGAGGCGCGCAAAACCATCGCCAAGTGGACGTTCAAACCGGCCATGGTGGATGGCAAGCCGCAGGCGAGCCGGATGCAACAAGAGATCGAGTTTGCGGTCAACTAAGGAAGGTGGCGATGAACAAGTTACACAAGATGATCCTCGCCCCGGTCGCCATGGCGGTGCTGCTCAGCACCGCCAGTTGGGCCGCCGAGCAGCCGGCCCTGTCGGATCGGGCCTATCGGGCGGTCAACAAGGCGCAGGAGCTGATCACCGAGAAGAAATACGGCGAGGCCAATGCCAAGCTGCAAGACGCGCTTTCCGGCGCGGGCGAGCGGGTCTACGACAAGGGGGTCATATTGCAGACTCTCGGTTTCGTAGCTGCCCAGCAGGAGAAATACGGTCAGGCGACCAAGTACTTTGCCGATGCCATCGCGACAGGCGGCCTGCCGCCACCGGTGGCACAGCAGGTGCGCTACAACCTGGCCCAGCTCTATATTGCGGAGGGCAATTATCAGGGGTCGATCAAGACCATGAAGGAGTGGTTTGCCAACCAGGGCAAGGATGACAAGCCCAACTCCCATGCCTATATCACGCTGGCCAACGCCCACGTGCAGCTCAAGCAGTACCGTGACGCGATTCCGGCGGTGGATCAGGCGATCAAGCTGTCGGCAGGTAAAGCGCCGGAGTCCTGGTATCTGCTGAAGATGGGCGCTCACTACGAGCTGAAACAGTACAAACCGGCGACCGAGGTGCTGACCTCTCTGGTCAACATGTTCCCGGAGAAGAAGAAGTACTGGACCCAGCTGTCGGCCATGCATATGCAGGCAGGCAACGATGCCAAGGCGCTGGCTGCGCTGGAGTCGGCCTATAACCTCGGCATGTTGACCGAGGCCGCCGAGCTGCAGCGCCTCGCCAACTACCTCGCCTTCACCGGTATTCCCCATCGCGCCGCCCGGGTGATGGAGAAGGGGATGAAGGACGGGGTGATTGAGCAGAGCGCCAGCAACTACAAGACCCTGGCCAACTATTGGCATCAGGCCAAGGAGCTGGATCCGGCCATCGACACCCTGGCCAAATCCTACCAGCTGGCCCCGAGTGCCGATCTGCAGCTGAAAATGGCGCGCATGATGATCCAGAGCAAACGCTATCAGGATCTGGTGGCGCTGGCCGCCAAACCGGCAGCCAATGCAAATGGTGAACAGCGTGCGGATCTCAAGTTCCTGACCGGGGTCGCCTATTTTGAGCAACAAAAGCCGAAGGAGGCCCTCAACGCCTTCACTCAGGCGGCTAAGAATGGCAACGTCAGCGGTCGGGCATCTCCGTGGATCAGCTTCCTCAAAGAGCAGAGTGGTGCTGGGGAAGCTGCCGTCCAGTAATTCCAATGACAACTACCTGTAGTCCCTTTTATGGTTGCCTGGTGGCTCCATTAACCGCTCTTCGGAGCGGTTTTTTTATAGCTGAAACCGGCACCGGCGGGTGGCCGACGCACGGTTTTATCCCTCTCCATGCCAATAAATAGCCTCCCTCGACATTGGTCTATCTCTCCCGATGTGGCAAACGTTTCAGCTAGGGCTGCAACCGTGACACAAGGTGGCGCAGCGTTGTGGTTGACGAGGGCTCGGGTGGCTCGCTGCCAGGCGGGCTGTGCCATTCATCTTTCTCTTTGCTGTGACTTGCCAGTGTGGCTTTTGCCCTGTTGATAAGCGTCACACCGAAAACGGCTACTTTTAACAAGAAAAGCAACATATGGAAGTTGAAATTTTGGCCGACTCAGGAAAGAATGCGCGCTCGGTTATTGGCGTCGTGGGGCAGGTTGACCCGCCACCGGCAGACCGAGGATGAGACGGCCCCCGGCCCATTTGGTACAGGAAACCACACAGGAATTTTATGAATCCCCTTCGCACTGCCGCTTCGGCCCTTTTATGCACATTTGCGCTGGTCAGCCAGCAGGCTGCCGCTGTCGAGTACCGTCTGCCTGCGGCCAACAGTCGCCTGATCGGTGAAAACCAGGAATACGTGGTGCCTGCGGACAACCGTCCGCTGGAGCAGATCGCTGCTGACTTCCAGCTGGGTCTGACCAACATCATGGAAGCCAACCCGGGCGTTGATCCCTATCTGCCGAAAGCGGGTAGCACCCTGATCATCCCTCATCAGCTGATCCTGCCCAACGCGCCCCGCGAAGGGATCGTCATCAACGTTGCCGAGATGCGTCTCTACTACTACCCGAAAGGGAAGAACGTGGTGGAAGTGCTGCCCATCGGCATCGGTCAGCTGGGGGTAAACACCCCGGAGAACTGGATCACCAAGGTAGAGCGCAAACGCGCCAACCCGACCTGGACCCCGACCGAGAACATCCGTCGTCGCTATGCCGCCCAGGGCAAGACCCTGCCGGCAGTATGGCCAGCCGGTCCGGATAACCCCATGGGTCTGCACGCCTTATATATCGGCAACCTCTATGCCATCCACGGCACCAATGCCACCTTCGGTATCGGTCTGCGGGTGAGCAGCGGTTGCGTCCGTCTGCGCGCTGACGACATCAAGTATCTGTTCGACAACGTGCCGGTCGGCACCCGCGTCCAGTTCGTCAACCAGCCGGTCAAGACCACGGTCGAGCCGGATGGCGGTCGCTACATGGAAGTACACGAGCCGCTGTCGCGCACCGAGGAGGAGTTCAACTCCACCGCCTCCGTGCCGCTCCCGATGACACCGGCTATCACCCGCTTCATCGCCCACGCCGAGTCTGACTCCAACGTGGTCAAGCAGGTGCTGGAACAGCGTACCGGTATGCCGACCCGCCTCAATCCATGATTGAGCAAGTTGGCGGTGCCGCGCGCACTGACTGAATAAAGAAAACGGCGACCAGATGGTCGCCGTTTTTTATGGGGGAGTCACCGCTTGCTTACTGCACGCAGACCGGGCAGAAGGCGTAGGTGCCTTGCGGATCGTTGAAGCGGGTAAGCGGGTCGAGACTGCGGTTCACTTCCACCAAGGCCTTGCCAAATCCTGCCGGCAGCCAGCTTTGCAACTGGGGGGCCAGCACGCGGGCACTGCTGTCAAACAGCTGGCGCAGGAACTTGTCCTTGGTGGACTCCTCCTGCTCGATGGGGGTCACCTGCCACTCCTTGAGGTTGGCCAGTTCGGCGGCGGCCTTGATGGCGTCATCCAGATTGCCGAACTCGTCCACCAGACCCAGGGCCTTGGCATCCTCACCAGTCCAGACCCGACCTTCGGCCGCTTTCTCGGCCTCTTCCGGGCTCAGACCACGGCCCTTGCTCACCAGACCGATGAAGCGCTGGTAGGTATCTTCCACGCTCAGCTGGATGGCCTGACCGACGTGATCCGGCAGGGCGCGGGTCGGGCCGACGCCAACGTAATCTGTGGTGCCAACCCCGTCGGTATGCACCCCGAACTGGGCCAACGCCTTGTCGATGGTGGCAAACATGCCGAACACCCCGATGGAGCCGGTGAGGGTGGTGGGGGAGGCGAAGATCTTGTCCGCATCGGCGGAGATCCAGTAGCCACCGGAGGCGGCATAGCTGCCCATGGAGACCACTACCGGCTTGCCAGCCTGTTTCAGGGCCAGCAGCTCGGCGCGGATCTGCTCGGCGGCGAAGGCGCTGCCGCCGGGGCTGTCGACCCGCAGGACCACGGCTTTAACCTTGTCATCGCGACGGGCATCGGCCAGCAGGTCGGAGAGGCTATCACCGCCTATGGTACCGGCAGGCTGTACGCCATCCATGATGGCGCCGCTGGCGACCACCAGACCCACCTCATCCTTGCCGCTCTGGGGATATTGTTCCGGAATGGCAGCCAGATACTCTTTCAGGCCGACCCCTTTCCAGCCGTGGTCGTCCGCTTCACCCACCTCTTTAATGACCGCCTGGGTCATCTCGTCGCGGGTGGCCAGCTGATCCACCAGACCGTTGTCGAGGGCGTAGTTGGCGGCATTGCCACCAGCTTTGCGCAGCAGCTCGAGGAAGCGATCCTTGCCTGGCGCGACCGCCTCGGGTTCGATCTCCCGCTGCTCGGCTACGTCAGCCACATAGGATTGCCACAGCTGATCCAGCCAGCGCTGGTTTGCTTCTTTGCTCTCGGGGGACATCTCGTCGCGGGTATAGGGTTCGACGAAGGATTTGTAGGTACCGACCTTGAATACATGCGGGGTGATGTTGAGCTTCTCCAGCGCCGACTTGAAGTAGGTCTGGTAGACACCAAGCCCCTCGATCACCACGGCGCCGCTCTGGTTGAGCAGCACGTGATCGGCGTGGGCCGCCAGCAGGTATTGCCCCTGAGTGTAGAAGTCAGCCATGGCGATCACCGGTTTGCCGCTCTCCCGGAAGGAGTCGATGGCGCTCGCCACCTCCTGCAGTTTGGTGAAGTTGGCACCCTGCAGCCCTTGCGGTTTGATCACCAGCGCCTTGATGCGCTCGTCATCCTTGGCACTCTTGATGGCCCACAGCAGGTCGGAGAGAACGATCTCGATCGGCTGCTCGTCGCTGCTGTCCATCTGGCGCAGCAGTTGTACGGTGGGATCTGTCTGGGAGCGTTGCTCCACCAGCACGCCGTTGAGATTGAGGGTCAGTGCCCCTTCGATGGGCGCCTTGGGCGCCTCTTTCTGGCTGACGCTGAAGACGATGACCAGCACTACGATGAGAAACAGCAGATTGACCAGCATCAGCCGGGTGAAATTGAGCAGGCGCCACAGGCTGCGGAACAACCAACCCAGACCTTTGAAAATAGACATAGTCGCGTTATCGCCCTGTTAATGGGTAGAGAAGAGCCATTATTAACCAGTTGCGGGCGAAATTGCCATTTCCGACTGGCGGATCCCGCCTATCTTCGTTCAGGGCACGGCTGTTCGCTGAAAAATTGTCCAAACATTTGTTTGAAAAAGAATTTTCGATTCTTTACTCTAGCCTCAGTTTGATAACAAAAAATTAACTGGAGGCATCGTGAGCCGCTATCCGACCCTGCTGACCCCGCTCGACCTTGGTTTTACCCAGCTGCGCAATCGCGTGTTGATGGGCTCCATGCATACCGGCCTCGAAGAGGAGAAGGGCGGTTTTGACAAGCTGGCCGCCTTTTATGCCGAGCGCGCCCGTGGTGGTGTTGGCCTTATCGTCACCGGCGGCATTGCCCCCAACCTGCGCGGTCGGCTGGTGCCTCACGGCTCCCAGCTAAGCTTCCCCTGGCAGGTGAGCAAGCACAAGAAGGTGACCAGCGCCGTGCATCAGGAGGGGGGCAAGATAGCGCTGCAGATCCTCCATGCCGGTCGTTACGCCTATCATCCGTTCAGTCTGGCCCCGAGCTCCCTCAAGGCCCCCATTTCCCCGTTCAAGCCGCGCGCCATGAGCGAGCGGCAGATCCGCGGCACCATCCGCGACTTCGCGGCTACAGCAGCGTTGGCCAAGGCGGCCGGTTATGACGGCGTCGAGGTGATGGGCTCGGAAGGCTATCTCATCAACCAGTTCATCTGCGAGCGTACCAACAAACGTACCGATGGCTGGGGCGGCAGCAGCGAAAACCGGATGCGCTTTCCGGTGGAGATTGTCCGCGCCATCCGCGAGCGGGTCGGCACCGATTTCATCATTATCTTCCGCCTCTCCATGCTGGATCTGGTGGAGCAGGGCTCAACCCTGGAAGAGGTGATTGCGCTCGGCAAAGCGCTGGAAGCGGTGGGGGTGACCCTCATCAACACCGGTATCGGTTGGCACGAAGCGCGTATTCCAACCATTGCCACCAGTGTGCCGCGCGGCGCCTTCAGCTGGGTGACTGCCGAGCTGAAAAAACACCTCAAGGTGCCCCTCATTACCACCAACCGTATCAACACCCCCGAGGTGGCCGAGCGGATTCTGGCGGGTGGCGAGGCGGATATGGTCTCCATGGCGCGCCCTTTCCTGGCGGACCCGGAGTTTGTCATCAAGGCGGCCGAGAACCGGGCGGACGAGATCAACACCTGCATCGCCTGCAACCAGGCCTGCCTCGACCATGTGTTCAAGCAGAAGCGCGCCTCCTGTCTGGTCAATCCCCGCGCCTGTTTCGAGACCGAGCTTACCTTTGGCCGCGTGCCCCAGCCCAAAAAGCTGGCGGTGGTGGGGGCGGGCCCGGCCGGGCTGGCGTTTGCCTGTTACGCTGCCGAGCGCGGTCATCAGGTGAACCTGTTCGATCAGGCCAGCGAAATCGGCGGCCAGTTCAACTTCGCCAAGCAGATCCCGGGTAAGGAGGAGTTTCACGAGACTCTGCGCTATTTCGCCAAACGGCTGGAGAAGTGCGGTGTCGAGCTTTACCTTGGTCAGCGCCAGAGTGCCGAGAGCCTGCTCGGCGGCGGTTTTGACGAGGTGATCCTTGCTACCGGTATTCGTCCGCGCACCCCCAATATTCCGGGCATCGAACATCCCAAGGTGATGAGTTATCTCGATGTATTGCGGGATCACAAACCGGTCGGCCAGACGGTGGCGGTGATCGGTGCCGGCGGCATCGGCTTCGATGTAGCTGAGTATCTGGTAGAGAAGAAAGTGGAGATGGATGCCGATGGGCACCGTGATCACTGGCTCAAGGAGTGGGGCATCGACAAACAGCTTGGCGAGCGCGGTGGCCTCACTGCTCCTGAAATCGACGCCCCCGAGCGCCAGATCTGGCTGCTCCAGCGCAAGGAGAGCAAGGTGGGGGACGGACTTGGCAAGACCACCGGCTGGATCCACCGTACCGTGCTCAAGAACCGCAAGGTGCAGATGCTCTCCGGGGTGCAATATCTGGGGATCGATGACGAGGGCTTGCACATTCAGGTGGGCGAGAGCAAGCAGTGTCTGCCGGTGGATCAGGTGATCGTCTGCGCCGGGCAGGAGCCCCTCAAGGAGCTGCAGGCCGGGTTGCAGGCGGCAGGCAAGCCGGTGCATATCATCGGCGGAGCCGACGTGGCTGCCGAGCTGGATGCCAAACGTGCCATCCGGCAAGGGGCCGAGCTGGCTGCGATCATCTAGCAAGCCGCGTCCTCTTGCCCTTTTTAGTGCGATAAACCCCTGAGCCTCAGGGGTTTTCTTCATTCGGTGCTGTGCTAAGGTAGCGCCATCATTGCCCCAGAGAAGGAATTGCCCATGGATGCCCTCACCCTGTTGCTCAATCGCCACTCCTGTGGCCGTCTCGCCGATCCTGCCCCGAGCGGCGAGGTACTCGACAATATCCTCAAGGCGGGCTTGCGCGCGCCGGATCATGGCACCCTGACCCCTTGGCAGTTCATTCTGTTTGAAGGAGAGGGGCGCGAGCGGCTGGGCAAGCTGTTGGCGGACGCCGCCCGTGCCCGTGGCGAAGATGAAGAGAGCATCAAGAAGTGCAACGAAGCGCCGCTGCGGGCACCCTTGGTCGTCGCCGTGGCAACCCGTTATCAGGATCACCCCAAGGTGCCGAAACTGGAGCAGGAGCTCTCTGCCGGTTGTGCCCTGATGGCGATGCAGATGGCGGCGCAGGCACAGGGCTTCAACGGTATCTGGCGCTCCGGCTGGTTTATCTTCGATGAGCAGATCAACAAGGGATTGGGACTGGCGGCAGAGGATCAGCTGGTGGGTTTCCTCTATCTCGGTACCCCCATGCTGGAAGCACGCAAACTGCGCGAACTGCCGCTCGATGAGTTTGTCCGCCGTTTCTGACTTTTCGGCCACGTTGCGGTTGAGAGAAGCAAAGCCTCGAGAAATCGGGGCTTTTCTGTTTAACCGTGAATAGTAACCAGAGAAATTGGGGAAAATAAATGGCTCAAAGAGGCTTCGCGCGCCATAGCAGGTAATTATTTAAATAGTGCGATGTACCTCGCAATCCTGTTGTATTTCACTATGTAAAACGTTTGCGCATTCGCTAATATCTCCCTGCCAGTTTAGAAGGGCACTCCTTCTAATTTTTCTGCGATGAGAGTCGCAATTCCGTAGCACCTTTTAACAGCCCAACGTCTTCGTGACATTGGGCTTTATTTTTTATGGGGTGTCGGGGCTGTTGTGAGTTGATGGCGGTATCGGCATACAACCCGGTTGGCTGCCTTATGCTCTGTTTTTGGCTGGCAGGATCCGGGCCGGGTTGCCGACTACCCGAGCACCGGCCGGTACATCTCTGGTGACTACGGCACCCGCGCCGACGATCGCCTCCCGCCCTATGGTGACGCCGGGCAGCAAGATGGCGCCGCCCCCAATCCAGACCTTATCTTCAATGGTGACCGGCAGCGCCGTCTCAGTGCCCTGAATCCGTTCGTCGGCCTCCAGTGCATGGGCTGCGGTATAGATCTGCACGTTTGGCCCAATCATCACATGGGCGCCGATGCGAATGGGGGCATTGTCCAGCAGGGTGGCCCTCATATTGATGTAGGAGTCCTTGCACAGGTGGATGTGGCGGCCATAGGTGCAGTAGAGGGGCGGGCAGATAAAGGCATTCTCTGCCAGTTCGCCAATCAGCTCCGCCAGTAGTGCCCGCTGCTCTGTCTCCTCTTCCGCCTGATTGAAACGGCGATAGCGCTGGGCCGCCTCCCGGCGCAACTGGGCCAGCTCGGGTGCCATGCAGTTGTACGGTTGGCTGCTAATCATCTTCTGGTATTCGATCATGAAGGTTGCTTTCCTTTATCTGCCAGGGATTTGGATATTGGCGCCAATACGGCAGAAGTAACGTGATCATCCACCCGATATGGGCAGAACCAGGTTGGCAGGTCTGCCTTCGGCAAAGGTCAGCACATTCTCGAACGCCACGCGAAAGTAGAGTTCGTAGCTGTTTTGCTCCACATAGCCGAGATGAGGTGTCGCCAATACGTTGGGCAGACGCAGCAGGGGCTCGTTTTGTAGTGTCGCCGGCTCGATGTCAAATACATCGAGCGCGGCCCGTTTCTCAGGATGGTTACTGAGCTCTGCATAGAGGGCGCCCGGCTCGATAAGTTCGGCACGGCTGGTATTGACCAGCAGAGCGTCAACTTTCATGCGGGCCAGGTCTGCTCGGGTAACAGCGCCGCGGGTTGCCTCGCTCAGGCGCAGATGCAGCGTGAGGATATCGGCTTGACTGAAGAGAGCCTCCTTGCTGGAGGCGCAGGCATAGCCATCCAGCTCGGCCTGCCTGCGCGAAGCCTCACTGCCCCATATCAGTACCGACATGCCAAATGCCTTGCCATAGCGGGCGATCCGCTGGCCTATCTTGCCGTAGCCCCAGATGCCGAGCGTCAGCCCATGCAGCGTGCGTCCCAAACCGAGGTCACCAGATTGCTGCCATTGGCCTTGGCTTAACGCCTGGCTGTAAACAGGTATATGGCGGGAGGCTGCCATGATGAGCGCCCAGCAGAGCTCGGCGGGAGCAATAGGGCTGCCGATCCCTTCTGCCACGGCAACGCCGTACTGCTGGCATAGTGTCGGGTCGATATGCTGGCTGACTTTGCCGGTCTGGCTGATGAGTTTAAGGGTGGGAAGCTGTATCAGCAGCTGTTCGTCGATGCGGGTACGCTCGCGGGTCAGCACCAGTGCTTCCATTCCTTCCAGCAGGGCGGCAAGGCGCGTTGTATCGGGTTCGCTCTGGTTGAGGATGGTGACGTCATGACCCGCCAGCAGGGCAAAGCAGGGGAGGTGGCGCACCTGATCCTGATAGTCATCCAGAATGGCAATCCGCATAAGAAATCCTTCTCGGTTGCGTTGGCTCGGACCGCTATCTTACCGGAATAAAAGGTGTCTGTTGTTTTCAAACGAACACAATCAGAAGGGAGGGCGATCAAACCCATGTCCACGGACCGGGAAGAGCCCGACAGGCCAAAACAATCAGGGCCCCCGAATGGGAGCCCTGATGGCATGAGGTTGGCGTCTATGTTGCCCGCGCTTAGCCGTGCTTGCGGCCGGAGAGGCGGCACCACTCCTCCTTGACTGCGGTCGAGTCCATCTCGAACCACTGGCCGTAGATGGTTTCCAGCTCCGGGGCCTGGCTCTCCAGCACGCCGGAGAGGGCCATCAGGCTGCCCGCTTTGCCGTGGCCGGCGATCAGCGGAGCCAGTTCGCGCAGCGGGCCGGCCAGGATGTTGGCGACCACCACGTCCGCTTCGACGTCTTGTGGCTGGTCGGCTGGCAGATAGAGCTCAATCTGGTCGGCGACGCCGTTGCGCGCGGCGTTGTCGCGGCTGGCCTGAATGGCCTGCGGGTCGATGTCGATGCCGATGACGCGGGCGGCTCCCAGTTTCAGGGCGGCGATGCCGAGAATGCCGGAGCCGCAACCAAAATCGACCACGGTTTTACCGGTCAGATCCAGCCCGTCCAGCCACTGCAGACAAAGCGCGGTGGTGGGGTGGGTACCGGTACCGAAGGCTAGACCCGGATCCAGCATGACGTTGACCGCATCGGGGTTCGGCACATCGCGCCAGCTCGGGCAGATCCAGAGGCGCTCGCCAAACTGCATGGGGTGGAAGTGATCCATCCACTCGCGCACCCAATCCTTGTCCTCCAGCTGCTCGACCTTGTAGCCGACATTTTCGCCGAAGATCTGCTGGAAGAAGGCGATGGTGGGGGCCGGATCGGTTTCGGCATCGAACAGCCCCATCACTTCGGTCTCGCCCCAGAGCGGGGTTTCACCGGGCATGGGTTCGTAGACGGGCACATCCTTGGCATCCATAAAGGTCACAGCCTGGGCTCCACGCCCCAGCAGCATGTTGCTCACCTTGTCTGCGGTCTTTGCAGTGGCGTTGATTCGAATTTGTATCCAGGGCATGGCGTCGACTCTTCATAAATGTGAAACCGCGAGATTCTACCATCATGGGGCAGTGCTGTCGTGGTTTGCCCATGACGTGGAGGGATACGGGGGCTTTTGCCGGATTGGCACGGTTCCTGTATTGCTCTATGCAGGCGAAGACGACCGGTTTTCGCTGAACGCTTTGCTCAAGTTCCGTCATCTTTCACTGCCACCTTCGGGTGGCATTTTTTTATCTGCACTTGTTTGCCTGGTAAACAGTCTGCCAGACAAAAAAAGAGCAAGGTTGGCACCTTGCTCAAGGATGGGCTGACGCTGTTTTGGCGCATTCATGCTGCTGTTGGCACGCCAGATGCAAAGACTAATATGTCCTGCATAAGGATATGTGTGTGATTGTTACCCCAATGTTCAGGTATTCAGGCCATTTCTCACGAAATGGCCTCTTTTTTGGCTGATTGTCGGATGTTGGCCTGCCACAGGCTGTCATGAGTGCCGCTGATTGTGCCCGTTTGGGGCATCTCCTTGGTGAACTTATCCCATCATGGTGCGTTGGAGGGCTTAGTTGGCAAAGCCGCTCATGTCGATCACCAGCTTGCCTACCATGCGGCCCGCCTCGACCTCGGCATGGGCCTGAGCCAGCGTGACCGGGGTCAGTGATGGGATGGTGCTGGTCAGGGTGGTCTGCAATACCCCTTCATCGACCAGTGCCGCTACCCGGCCGAGCAGGCGGTGCTGCTCGATCATGTCTGGCGTCTGGAACAGGGAGCGGGTGAACATGAACTCCTGGCTGAAGGTGACGCTCTTGCTCTTGAGCAGGGAGAGATCCCACGGCTCGCTCGATTCGGCGATGGTGCAGATATGGCCAAACGGACGGATCAGCCCCGCCATGGTGGCCCAGTGTTCGGCGGTGGCGTTGGTGCAGAAGATGGCATCGACCTGAGTGATGCCAAGGGCGGTCAGCTCCTCCTGCAACTTGTGGTGGTTTACGACCTGATGGGCGCCCATCTCGAGGCACCACTCGCGGCTCTCGGGGCGGGAGGCGGTCGCAATCACCTCCATGCCAGTGAGCTGGCGGGCCAGCTGGATGGCGATGGAGCCCACGCCACCGGCGCCGCCGATGATCAGCAGTTTGCCACGGCTTTCGCGGTTAAGAGCGAAGCGCTCGAACAGGGTCTCCCAGGCGGTGATGGCGGTGAGCGGCAGGGCGGCGGCCTCCACATCGCTCAAGCTGGTGGGGGCGATCGCGGCGATGCGCTCATCCACCAGTTGCAGGGCGCTGTTGCTGCCCGGGCGGCTGATGTCGCCGGCATACCAGACCCGGTCGCCTGTCTTGAACAGGGTCACTTCGCTTCCGGTGGCGATCACTTCCCCCACCGCATCCCAGCCCAGCACCCGGGGCGAGCTTTCAATTTTGGCCTTGGGGGAGCGCACCTTGGTATCCACCGGATTGACGGAGGTGGCAGTAACCCGGACCAGCAGATCCCGCGGACCCGGAACCGGATCGGGCAGGTTGGCGGCGATGAAGCAGTCGGGGTGGTCGCTTGGCAGATAGTGAGTCAGGGCAATGGCTTTCATGGTTTTTCCTTTCAAATCGCTGTGTTCGGGATTGCCACTCACTCTAGTCTGGTTGATTATCAAGATTAAGATGGGTAATCGGTAAAGACTGTTTGAATATATGAACAATGTCGATCTGGAGTTGATGGGGCTGTTCGCCACCGTGGTGGAGCAGGGGAGCTTTACCCGGGCCGCCGAGCTGCTTGGTATGCCCAAGTCATCGGTGAGCCAGAAGATCTCGCGGCTCGAATCCCAACTCGGGGTGCGGCTGTTGCAGCGAACCACTCGCAGGTTGAGCCTGACGCCGCAGGGGGAGCTCTATGTGGAGCACTGTCAGGGGCTGCTGGCTCTGGCCCGCAGCGCCAATCTGGCGATGGCACGGCTGCGCTCGGCCCCGGCGGGGCGGGTGCGGATTACTGCCCCCGAGGCGACCGGTACTCTATTGCTTGGCCGGATCCTCGCCGAGTTTCGCGCCCTCTATCCCGAGGTGGTGCTGGAACTGACCCTGAGCGATGAACAGCTCGATCTGGTGGGGGAAGGTTATGATTTGGCGCTGCGGGCGGCGCCGCTGAAAGACTCCAGCCTCATCTGCCGGCGTATCGGTGAGGTGGCGCGCCATCTGGTGGCGGCGCCCGCCTATCTGGCGGCCCACGGCATGCCACAACAGTTGAGCGAGCTGGGCCGTTATGCCTGTCTGGTGCACTCGGCCATGCCGGTGTGGCCATTGCAGGAGGGCGGCTGGCGGCCACAGGGGGCCTGTGTCAGCAATAGCTTGCTGGCGCTGCGGGAGATGGCACTCCATGACGGGGGGATTGCCCTGTTGCCCCACCATGTCTGTGAAGGGGATTTGGCGGCGGGGCGGCTGCAGAAGGTGTTGCCGGATCAGCCCATTCCGGCCAACCCGTTCTACCTAATCTATCCGAGTCGGGAGCATCTGGCCCCCGCCCTGCGCACCCTGATGGATTTCGTGGCCGAGCGGTTGCCGTTTGCCTGAGTTACCAACTGCTCTGGCTGGCCGACTCCTGATTGGGTTTGAGGCCGATGGGGACCGACTGGCGCTCCGCCAGCATGCGGATCTGTCCTTCAATCAGGCTGGCGCTGGGGCCCAGCACCAGCACCAGCTGGTGGTCGTTGAGCTGGATCCAGGAGAGGCAGCCCAGGCCCAGCAGGCGAGATTCATCCACCAGTGAAATATCGCGCACCCGCAGGCTGAGGCGGGTGATACAGACACTCATCGCCACCAGATTGTCCATCCCGCCCAGCACCTTGAGGTACTGGATCGCCAGCATCTGCGGGTCTGAGGGGGCAACGCTGGCAAGGCGCGGATGCTCCACCGCGATGGGCTTGCTCGGCATGCTGAGGGGGGCACGCTCCAGCAGTTGATAGAACAGCAGGGTGTAGGCGACGAAGAACAGGATACCGACCGGAATGAGCCAGAAGCTGTGCTCCCCAGCCTGATAGCTCAGCACCAGATCCAGCAGACCGGCGGAGAAGTAACTGCCCACCTTGATCCCCAGCCCGCTACAGACCGCCAGCGACAGTCCGGTCAGCAGGGCGTGGGCGAGAAACAGCCAGGGGGCGGTAAAGGCGAACAGAAACTCGATAGGCTCTGTGATACCCACCAGTGCCGAGGTGAGCGCCAGGGTGAGCAGCAGCCCGCCTTGTGGCAGCCGCTGCATCCGCTGGCGGTGCAGCCAGATGGCAAAACAGGCGCCCGGCAGGCCGAACATGATGATGGGGTAAAGACCGGCCACATACCCTTCATGAAGGGGTTGGGCGGTGGCCAGCGCCTGCAGGTTGCTCTCGCCAAGGCCGATGACGCTGCCCAATACCTGATGGAGCCCGAGCGGGATCAGCAGTCGGTTGAGGGTGCCGTAGCAGAAGGCGCCAAACGGCGTGGTGAGCAGCTCGGAGGTGAGCAGGGTCAGCCCGCGCTCCAGTGGCGGCCACAGCAGCGAGAGGGGGATGGCGATCAGCAGGCAGGCCAAGGCCGACACCAGCAGGCTGGGAAACTCCCCCCTGGCGATCTGCAGCCAGCGGGGCAGCGTTTGCTGGTGAACCCAGGGATAGATGATGGCGGTGGTGAGCCCCGCCAGCAGACCGCAGATCATGTCGGCGTGCAGGTTGGGGGCCAGCGTATTGAAAGCTGTGCTGAGCAGCAGGAAGTTGACCGCCCCCGCCAGCGTCTGTCCGCCCAGCTCCTGCCGACTCAGGCCAAAGGCGATCGCCACCGCATAGATGAGCGGCATCTGGCTGAAGATCGCCTGACCGGTGAGGGAGAGCACCGCCAAATCGAGCACGTCGGGTTGCCCAAGCCGGTAGATCAACGCCGCCATCGGCAGGATGGAGACGGGCAGCAGCAGGGCATAACCGAGCCGCTGCAGGGCTTGAGTAACGACTTGTCGAGTGGCTTTAACGGGCATACAGCGGCTACGTTCTGTGACTTGGCGCACAGTTTAACCGGAAAACACCTATTTGGGGATAGTTTTGGAACCCCTAATTTATATTTTTATTATTTCTGCCCGAAAAGCTCGTGCACTTCCCGCGAGGGCGGTGCCGTCAGCAGGCTGACCGTGATAAAGACCACCAGCGCTAGCGTGAGGCTTGGCACGATGGCGTGCAGGCCAGCCAGCTTGATCCCCCACTGACTGAGCACCCCATAGCTGACGATGCCGCTGACCATGCTGGCCAGTGCGCCCGGGCCGTTGGCCCGCGACCAGTAGAGGCCGAGCACCAGCGGCCAGAGGAACACAGCCTGCAGACCGCCAAAGGCGAGCAGGTTGAGCCAGATGATCATCTCGGGCGGTTGCAGCGCCGCCAGCAGCACCAGGGTGCCCAAGATCAGGGTGCAGAGCAGGGAGAGGCGCGGAATGCGCACTTCCAGCTTCTCCTGCTTTGGACTCAGATAGTTGAGATAGAGATCTTTCACCAGAGTGGCGGAAGCCTGGATCAGCTGGGAGTCGATGGTGGACATGATGGCTGCCATCGGCGCCGCCAGAAAGACCCCGGCCAGCCAAGGGGGCAGCACTTCCATCATCAGGGAGGGCATGATCTTGTCCGGGCTGTCCATGCCCGGCAGGATGGCGCGGCCAAGGGCGCCCGCCAGATGCATGCCAAACATCAGCAGGGCGCTGACTACGGTGCCGATCAGAATGCCGCGATGGAGCGCCTTGCTGTCGCGATAGCCAAAGCAGCGCAGCGCCGAGTGGGGCAGCCCCACCACCCCGACACAGACTAGGATCCAGAAGCTCAGCATAAAGGGCTGGGTCAACATGTCGCCGGCCCCTTGCGGGCTTACCAGCTTGGGATCGATCTCCCTGAGCTGGTGGATAAGGTTCGGCAGGCCGTCACCGGCAATCAAAATCCCCGCCAGCAAGGCGCCGGTGCCGATCAGCATGATGATCCCCTGCAGGGCATCAGTCATCACCACCGCGCGGAAGCCGCCGATGATAGTGTAGAGCAGTACGCAGCTGGCAAACAGCATCAACCCCTGCTGGTAGGAGAGGCCGGTAGCGGTCTCCAGCAGGCGGGCGCCGCCGATAAACTGCACCACCATGGTCGCGATAAAGGCGAGGATGATAGTAACGGAGCCGAGGATCACCACCGCCTTGCTCTGATAGCGGGCCCACAGCATGTCGTTGATGGTCACCGCATTGACCCGGCGGGCGATGATGGCGAACTTCTTGCCAAGCACCCCCAGAGTGAGCCAGACGGTGGGCAGCTGGATCATCGCCAGCAACACCCAGCCCAGACCGATCTTGTAGGCCGCGCCCGGCCCGCCGATAAAGGAGGAGGCCGAGGTGTAGGTGGCCACTAGCGTCATCGCCAGCACCAGCCCGCCCATGCTGCGGTTGCCGATGAAGTACTCCTGCACGAAGTTGCCTTCTGCGCGATGGCGGCTGGCCCAGAAACCCACCCCCAGCACCAGCACCAGATAGATGACGAGCGGCAGCATCAACTCAAGATTCATGGGATGACTCCTTGCCGGAAGGGGAGTGGGTATCGAGGGGGATCTCCACAAACAGCCGGTTCACCATCAGGGCGCAGAGCAGAATGAACAGCAGCGGCATCACCATGCAGCTGAGCAGGAACCACAACGGCAGCCCCCACAACTCCAGCTGGAGCGGGATAAAATAGGCGGTGCCATACCAGGCAAAGAAGTAGAACAGGGTCAGCAGCAGGCAGAAAGCTGCTTCCCGGCGGGCGAGAGCAAAACGGTTCACCTTGGCCTCCGACAAATTTGAGGGGCGCAAGGATAACAAAAAAGGGCCATGTCGCCATGGCCCTTTTTCAGCAGAGGCTCCTTGCGGAGCAGACTTCCACCGGAAGTCCGGTCTCTATCAGCGATCCTTACAGACCTAACTTCTTGTGCAGGTAGTGGGCGTTGGTACTGCCACCGTGCAATGTCATCGGGTCTCTATCAGCGATCCTTACAGACCCAACTTCTTGTGCAGGTAGTGGATATTGGTGCCACCGTGCTGGAAGTTTTCGTCTTTCATGATCTCTTTTTGCAGCGGTACGTTGGTCTTGATCCCTTCCACCACCAGCTCGTCCAGCGCATGACGCATGCGGGCGATGGCAATGTCACGATTCTCGCCGTAGCAGATCAGCTTGCCGATCATCGAATCGTAGTGGGGCGGTACCTTGTAACCGGCATAGATGTGGGAGTCCCAACGCACGCCCAGACCACCCGGCGCGTGGAAGCGCTGCACCAGACCCGGAGAGGGCATGAAGGTGGCCGGATCTTCGGCGTTGATCCGGCACTCGATGGCATGGCCACGGATGCGGATATCCTGCTGGGTGATCGACAGGGGCTGACCGGCGGCGATGCGCAGCTGCTCCTTGATCAGATCGATACCGGTGACCATCTCGGTGACCGGATGTTCAACCTGAATACGGGTGTTCATTTCGATGAAATAGAACTCGCCGTTCTCGTACAGGAACTCGAAAGTACCCGCACCGCGGTAGCCGATCTCGATACAGGCGCGCACACAGCGCTCGCCGATGAACTTGCGCATTTCGGCGGTGATGCCGGGTGCCGGCGCCTCTTCCACCACTTTCTGGTGGCGACGCTGCATGGAGCAGTCACGCTCGCCCAGATAGAGGGCGTTGCCCTGGCCGTCTGCCAACACCTGAATTTCGATGTGGCGCGGGTTTTCCAGGTACTTCTCCATGTAGACCATGTCGTTCTTGAAGAACTGGCCTGCTTCGGATTTGGTCAGGGCGATGGCGCCCGCCAGTTCCGCTTCATTGCGCACCACGCGCATACCGCGACCACCACCGCCACCGGCAGCCTTGATGATCACCGGATAGCCGATGCGCTTGGCAATGGCGGCGTTGTGCTTGGCGTCGTTGTCGACGGGGCCGTCAGAGCCCGGTACACACGGTACGCCCGCTTTCTTCATCGCTTCGATGGCGGAGACCTTGTCACCCATCAGGCGAATGGTCTCGGCGCGCGGGCCGATGAAGATGAAGCCGGATTTTTCGACCACTTCGGCGAAATCGGCGTTCTCGGAGAGGAAGCCGTAACCCGGGTGGATGGCCACGGCACCGGTTACCTCGGCGGCGGCGATGATGGCCGGGACGTTGAGGTAGGATTCAGTACTGGCCGGTCTGCCGATACAGATGGATTCGTCGGCCAGCAGCACATGTTTGAGCTCCCGGTCGGCGGTGGAGTGAACGGCCACTGTCTTGATCCCGAGCTCTTTACAGGCGCGCAGGATCCGCAGGGCAATTTCACCGCGGTTGGCGATGACTACTTTGTCCAACATGGGTGGCGATTTCCCTTATTCGATGATGAACAGTGGCTCGTCAAATTCGACGGCCTGACCATTTTCAACCAGGATCGCTTTGATCACACCGGCCTTGTCAGACTCGATTTGGTTCATCATTTTCATGGCTTCGACGATGCACAGGGTGTCGCCGACATTGACTTGCTGACCCACTTCCGCGAACGGCTTGGCATCCGGGCTGGAGGAGCGGTAGAAGGAGCCAACCATCGGGGAGCGCATCAGGTGACCGCTCGGGGCGGCATCTGCGGCCGGTGCGGCGGCAACCGGGGCGGCAGCGGCAGGTGCGGCAACCGGAGCGGCTTGCTGCATCATCATCTGCGGCATGGCGGTGGTCACCTGACCGGAGAAGTTGCGGCTGATGCGAACGGACTCTTCACCTTCGGAGATCTCCAGTTCGGCGATGCCGGACTCTTCAACCAGTTCAATCAGCTTCTTGATTTTGCGGATATCCATTAGCATTCTCTTTCTTCTTTATCTGATCAGTGATTATCAAGCCGCGCGCAGATGGCGCACGGCCGCGGTTAAAGCGAATTGGTAGCCATCGGCCCCCAGACCACAAATGACCCCTTTGGCGACATCAGACAGATAGGAGTGATGACGGAACGGCTCCCTGGCATGGACGTTTGACAGGTGAACCTCGATAAAAGGGATGGCGACACCCAGCAGCGCATCGCGAATGGCGACGCTGGTGTGGGTGAAGGCGGCTGGATTGATGATGATAAAATCCACCTGGCCCATGGCCTGATGGATGCGGCCGACCAACTCATGTTCGGCATTGGATTGCAGATGTTCCAGAGTGACACCGAGTTCGCTGGCGTTAAGCTTCAGATCGGCGACGATCTCATCAAGCGTCTTGCTGCCGTAGATACCCGGTTCCCGTTTGCCCAGCAGATTCAGGTTTGGTCCGTTGAGCAGGAGAATTCGGTGATTTTGCGACATATTGAGTACATCCTCGATGATAATGCTGCTATCTATCAGCTATCTTGTGGACTACCAGAAATCTAGCCATTTTCTGCGCAAATCGGTGTGCCCTGGCACACAGATTTCGCAATTATATTGATTTCGTGAAAATTAGCAGCATTTTACTGGTCTAATCTCTACATCTGGCTATTTATTGCACGTTTCGACCTGAGATACTTTGTCGCTGCCACCTTGCTGTTTGCTGGCGGATAAGAAACGATAAAGCCGGCACAGGGCCGGCTTTATTGAGCAACAAACGAAGCGGGATCAGGCAGCTTCCGACTTCTCGCGAATGAGTTTGTCTACTACGCCCGGATCCGCGAGGGTGGAGATATCCCCCAAGCTGTCGGTTTCGCCAGTGGCGATCTTGCGCAAGATGCGGCGCATGATCTTGCCGGAACGGGTCTTCGGCAACCCCTCCGCCCAGTGAATGACATCCGGCGTGGCGATGGCACCGATCTCCTTGCGCACCCACTCCTTCACCTCTTTGTGCAGCTCACGGCTCGGCTCTTCTCCGGCGATCAGGGTGACATAGGCATAGATACCCTGACCCTTGATCTCGTGAGGAACCCCCACCACAGCGGCTTCGGCTATCTTGGGATGGGCCACCAGCGCCGATTCAATTTCGGCGGTACCCATGCGGTGGCCGGAGACGTTCAGTACATCATCCACCCGACCGGTGATCCAGTAGTAGCCGTCCTCGTCGCGACGGGCACCGTCGCCAGTGAAGTAGCGGCCCGGGAAGGTGGAGAAGTAGGTCTGCTCGAAGCGCTCGTGATCGCCGAATACGGTGCGCATCTGGCCCGGCCAGGAGTCGGTGATCACCAGGTTACCCTCGGTGGCACCTTCCAGCGGTTCGCCCATGTTGTCGACCAGTGCAGGTTGCACCCCGAAGAAGGGACGAGTCGCCGAGCCCGGTTTCAGGTCGGTGACGCCGGGCAGCGGCGTAATCAGGATGCCGCCGGTCTCGGTTTGCCACCAGGTATCGACAATGGGGCAGCGCTCATCGCCAATGGTGCGGTAGTACCACTCCCAGGCTTCCGGGTTGATGGGTTCACCCACCGAACCCATGATGCGCAGGCTCTGGCGGGAGGTGCCGGTGACCGCTTCGTTACCCTTGGCCATCAGGGCGCGGATGGCGGTAGGGGCGGTATAGAGGATGGTGACCTGGTGCTTGTCCACCACCTGACTCATGCGGTTGGTGGCCGGGTAGTTGGGCACCCCTTCGAACATGATGGTGGTGGCACCATTGGCGAGCGGCCCGTAGACCAGATAGGAGTGGCCGGTGACCCAGCCCACATCGGCGGTACACCAGTAGATATCCTCTTCGTGGTAGTCGAACACATATTTGAAGGTGAGACTGGCATAAACTAGATAGCCGCCTGTGGTGTGCAGCACCCCCTTGGGTTTGCCGGTGGAGCCGGAGGTATAGAGGATAAAGAGCGGATCTTCGGCGTTCATCGCCTCGGGCGGGCAGTCGCTGCTGACGGTGGCGGTCGCTTCGTGCCACCAGATGTCGCGGTGGTTGTGCCAGGCGACATTGCCGCCGGTGCGCTTGAGCACGATCACCTTGTTGACCTGGGTTTCCGGGTTGGTGAGCGCTTCATCCACATTCTTCTTGAGTGGCACCGGACGGCCGCCACGCAGTCCCTCGTCGGCGGTGATCACGATGCGCGAGCCCGAGTCGATGATGCGGCCAGCCAGCGCTTCCGGCGAGAAGCCGCCGAATACGATGCTGTGTACTGCGCCGATGCGGGTACAGGCCAGCATGGCGATGGCGGCTTCGGGCACCATGGGCATATAGAGGCAGACCACGTCGCCGCGGTGAACCCCTTGTGCTTTCAATACGTTGGCAAACTTGCACACTTCGCTGTGCAGTTCGCGGTAAGTGAGTTTACGATCTTCGGCGGGGTTGTCCCCTTCCCAGATGATGGCGACCTTGTCACCCCGTTCGGCGAGATGGCGATCGAGACAGTTGGCAGAGACGTTGAGCTGGCCATCTTCAAACCACTTGATGGAGACATGGCCCGGATCGTAGGAGGTGTTCTTGACCTTGGTATAGGGTTTCATCCAGTCGAGAATTTTTCCCTGCTCTCCCCAGAAGGTATCGGGATCCTCGACGGAGGCCTGATACATGGCGGCGTAGTCGCCCTTGTCTAGCAGTGCATTGCTGCTGATGTGGGGTTTGACCGGGTAGACCTTGCTCTCGCTCATCACTCACTCCTTTGAATAGATCTTTTAATGGTTTCTTAACAACTTATACCTTTGGTTGCGGGGGGCAATTAGACTTTTGGATAGGCGGCAACAGTTGGTTACAGGACAAAGAGTGACAATTAATTGGTGATTGAGTAAAAGGGGGCCGTGTCGATTAATTGGAGGTCATGATGTTTTCTCTGTTGCTCTGTGCATCCCTCTGGCAGTTTGATGCGCCAGTGCCCGCTGGCGAACCTCCGAAAGAGTTTGCGATCACCCATCAGGAGGCCTCACCCGCGCTGCGGGATCGGGTGGCCGATCAGCTTGGTCATGCATGGCAGGCCAAAGAGCCTGGTACCAGACTTACCTTCAGCGAGCCAGCCCCCCGTTATGCTGGCGAATCACCGCTGACGCGCATGCTCAATGATCGTGATGATGGTTGGGAATCCCGCTTGCAGATCGAGTGGTAATCCGGTCGGCAGCCAGGAGGCGGATGCCTCCCGGCTGGTGATGATGATTGCCTGCCGCTATGAGACGTAGCGTTGATGCAGGCGATCTCCCATATGTTCGACATGCAGTGGTTTGCTGAACAGATAGCCCTGTCCTTCGCCGCAGTTGAGTGATTGCAAGAAGGCGTGTTGTGCCTTGGTTTCAATCCCTTCGGCGGTGACCTCCATATCCAGACTGTCGGCCAGATTGATGATGGTGCGGCAGAGCTCCCGACTGTTCTTGTCTTCCGGTAATGCCTGCACAAACGCCCGGTCGATCTTGATGCGATCGATCGGCAGGGTCTTGAGCAGACTCAGTGACGAGAAGCCGGTGCCAAAGTCATCGATGGCAATCTGCACGCCGAGATTTTTCAGGCGGGTAAAGAGATCCAGACTCTGTTCGACCCGCTGGATGATGCTCTCCGTCACCTCGATCTCCAGCCGTTCTGGCGGAAATCCTGTCTCGGCCAGAATAGCGGCGACTCGTTCAACGTAGCCCGGGGAGCGCATCTCCCGCACCGACACATTGACCGACAAGCGAGGCACCGGCAGTCCGGCGGCCAGCCAGTTTTGTCCCTGCTCGCAGGCGTTGCGCATCACCCACTCCCCAATTTTCTCGATCAGGCCGCACTCCTCCGCCACCGGAATAAAACGGGTCGGCGCTATCATTCCCTCATTCGGATGCTGCCAGCGCAGCAGGGCTTCCAGTCCGCTCAGGTGGCCGTTGGCCAGATTGGTCATGGGTTGATAGAAGATGCAGAGCTGTTCGAGCTCAAGGGCCTTGAGCAGACCCTGCTCAATCTGCATCCGCTCGCGGGCTCGAGCCGCCATGCAGGGGGTATAGAACTGGAATCCGTTGCGCCCCTGACTTTTCGCCTCGTACATGGCGCTGTCGGCGGCGCTGACCAGGGTTTCCGGGCTGTCTGCATGATCCGGATAGATGGCGATACCGATACTTGCCGAGATCGCCACCAGCTCATGGGCCAGCTCAACCGGTTCACGCAACACGGTCAGCAGGGTATTGGCCAGGGTTGCCAGCTCGTCAGGCTCCTCCAGATAGGGGATCAGCACCAGAAACTCGTCTCCCCCGAGGCGGGTCGCCAGATCGTTGTGCTGCAGGCAGCCGCGGATCCGCTCTGCCAGCCGCTTGAGCAGCTCATCGCCAACTCCGTGGCCCAAGCTGTCGTTGATCAGCTTGAAGCCATCCAGATCGATAAAGAGCAGCCCCAACCGTTTGCGATTGAGCTGCGCGGTTTTCAGCTCAAGGGCCAGCCGCTCCTGCAACAGATGACGATTGCCCAGCTCGGTCAGGGGATCGTGATAGGCAAGGTGATTCAGTTCGGCCTCCACCTTGCGAATGGCGCTGATGTCGGAGAGGGCGATCACATAGTGAGTAGTGTTGTTGAAGTTGTCATAGACAGCGCTGATCTGCTGCCAGGAGGAGAAGTAGCTGCCATCCTTGCGCAGACAAACCATCTCGCCATGCCAGGCGTTGTTGCCGGGGCGCAGGTGATACCAGGGATAGTCGAGGTCGGTGTAGCGCCTGGGATGCATGATGATATCCGGGGTGCGGCCTATCACCTCCTCGGCATTGTATTGGGTCAGCATGGTGAAGGCCGGGTTGACCGACAGAATATGGTGCTCGCTGTCGAGGATGATGATCCCCTCGGCCGTGGTATCGAATACCACGTTGGCCTGATGGAGCCGCTCCTCCTGACGGCGGCGGGCGGTGGCATTGTGAATGACTCCCATGACCCGGTGGCCGACCGACTCGGTGGCGGGGACATGGTCGGCATGAATATCGACCCAGTGGCGCTCGTTGAGCGCGGTGAGGTAGCTCAGGGTGAGATGGATGGGGTCATGACTTTGCAGGGCGGCCTTGAGCTGGCTGCCGGATTCCGGTTCAAAACAGTCGACGAACGCTTGCAGCCCGCCGTGGAACTGGTTGGCCTCGATGCCCAGCAGCGGCTCAATCTGGCCGTCGAACAGCAGTCTGTCCTCCGCCACGTGCCATTCCCACACCCCGATTTGGGCTGCTCGCATTGCCAGCTGCAGCCGTTGTTCGGTTTCGTACTGCTCGGTGATGTCCCGCACGATGGCGAGGATACCGTTCAGTTCCCCTTTCTCATCACGCATCGGGCTGTAGGTGGCCTGAAAGCGGCGGGAGCTATTGTCGTACGCCGCGGTTTGGCCCGTGATGGCGATATCCACGTAGGGCATGCCGCTTCGCATGATCTGCTGAAACATGGGCTCCAGGGTCGGGGCCAGCTTGGGAACCACCTCTCTGAGGTGCTTGCCCTGATGCTCCTCGATGCTTTTGCCATTGATGTCGGCCAGCACCTGATTGACTTTACGGTAGCGAAATTCGCAGTCAAAGACGCCGATGCCCAGAGGGGCATTATCCATCAGCTGTTCCAGGACGGTGTGATCTGACAGCTGGGTCAACATTGCCTCGGTGTCGGCGTTGAAAAGCTTCCCATCCATGATGACCTCGGCATTGATTGTTTTATCACTTTCATCAGTTGTCAGTATGGCACGAACTGTTTGGCCGGGAGTCAAGCGGAGTTATCTGGTTGTTTTGACGGCAAGAATAGGCAGAAAAACCTGATAAAAAGGGTGGAAAAAGGGGGCGAGTGGTTATCCCTTCTGGCGACCAAACGCCTGAATGCCGCGCACCAGTACCAGCCAACCGAGCAGATGGAAAGGGAGGGCAAGCAGATAGAGCAGCAGGAAGTGCGACTCGCAGCCACTGCTGTTGATGAAGTCGATCCAGGCGGCCAGCAGCGCCAGCATGCCGGCAATCTGGAAGCGGCGGCGCAACACCACCTCGACGCCGAGATTGGCAAGGTAGAGGGTGAGCAGGATGCCAGCAAATCCGGTGAGCTGGGCGGTGCCGTAGAGCTCGCGATCCGGGTTGAACAGCAGCGCAATCAGGGGAGTAATGCCCTGATCCAGCGGGATCAGGGCCAGCAGCCAGCATGCAATCAGAAGCAGGGCTGTCTTCATCGCGGGCTCAGTCGGCGGACGGTGCCGGTTTGACCAGAGAGAGGTAGTTGGCATCCATCTTGAGGAAGACCCCCAGCAGACGGGCACTGGCGCCGTAGAAGCCAAACCGGTCGGCGGCGCGACAGGCGCTTTCGAACTTGTCGAACCACCCCAGCAGATGACCGTGCAGCAGTGCTTCCTGCTCGTCGAGCCAGCGTTCCCGCTCGGCCGCGCTCTTGGCTTCCGCCGCACGAATGATGAGATTGCCCATCAAATCCAGCTCGATGGCCAGATGGTCGGCAGGCTCTTTGTATTTATCGCTGACATTGATACCAAGGCGATCGAGGCGGGCCTGCATCTCGGCCATCGGGGCCTGCATCAGCAACTTGGCCTCGCCACGGTAGAGCGATTCGTAGGGCAGGGCGCCCTGCTTGGGATCCACCAGAAACAGACCGGCGAAGTCGGCGGCGAGTTCCAGTTGGCGATCCGGGCGCACCAGCAGGCGGGCGATGGCATCGTTGAGTTCGGCCACGGCTTCACGCATCGGATCCAGGGTGGAGAGGCTTTTCAGGAAGCTTCGCACGTCATAGGTGTCATATTCGGCGATCTGCTCATCACTGAGTTCGGCGGCGAACAGGGTGGAGAACCACCAGTAGAGTTCGGCCCGGCGTTCGCTGGTAGCCATAAATTCCTGCATTTTTCCTCCGTGGATGGCAATCGGGAGCCTTGATGGCTCCCGATTCTAACGACTTTAAAAATAAAGGAAACTCAAGGGGGCGCTTTCGTCCCCCCGGGGTCAGAGTGCCGGGAACATGGGGTCGATGCCCTTTGCCGATTTCGGCGCGCCAAAGGCAGTGACGGCGGGTGCCTGTCCGCGGAACTTCTCGATCTCCACCAGCGCGGTATGGGCCGTGGTAGCCTGCGCCAGGCTGGAGGAGCCGATGTCGGCGGTCAGCACGTTGGGATCGCCGTAGGTACAGAGAGTCCCTACCTTGCCGCCCTCTTGCGGGCCATACCAGGCCCCTTCCTGAATGCGCACCACCCCAGGGGCGTAGTCATCGCTCACCACCAGACCGGCCAATACCTGACCGCGGCCGTTGAACACCCGCACCAGATCACCGTCCTTGAGGCCGCGGGATTTGGCATCCTGCGGATTCATATAGACAGGTTCGCGACCCTGCACCGTGTAGGTGGCGCGGTAGTTGTCGGAGGAGCAGAGCTGGCTGTGCAGCCGCTTGTCCGGGTGGCAGGATTGCAGGTGCAGCGGGTACTGTTTGCTGCCCGGCCCGCCGTGGGAACGCTCGTAGGGTTCAATCCAGACCGGGTGGCCCGGGCAATCCCCATAGCCGTAGTTGGCGATGGTCTTGGAGTAGATCTCGATAAGGCCGGACGGGGTACCGAGCGGTTCCAGATCCGGCTCCTGACGGAACGACTCGTGGCGCACCCAGGGTTGGCCTGCCGGGAAGGTGACGAAGCCTTCGCCGTGCCAGAACTGGCTGAAACGGGGCAGACGAATGCCGATGCCGCGGCCCTGCAGGCGGGCGTCGTCATAAATGCTCTGGATCCACTCCAGCTTGCTCTTGCCACCGGTGAACTCGGCCTCGCGACCGAAGCGACGGCAGAGATCGGCGAAGATGTCATAGTCATCGCGTGCCTCGAACAGCGGCTCCACCACCTTGTACATGGCCAGAATGCCCGCATTGGAGTGAGAACCCCACTGCTCGATGTCATCCCGCTCGTAGGTGGTGGTGGCGGGCAGCACGATATCGGCGAAGCGGCAGCTGGCGGTCCACTGGTGATCGATGCTGACCACGGTTTCCAGCTTGCGCCAGGCCGCGACCATCTTGTTGCGATCCTGCTGGTGGTGGAACGGGTTGTTGCCGCAGAACACCGCCATCTTCATGTGGGGGTAGGTGATGGTCTGGCCGTTGAAGGCGATCTGCTTGCCCGGATTGAGGATGCAGTCGACGAAACGGGCCACCGGAATGTACTTGGAGTAGCCCTTCCAGTCGCCGTCATGGATCGGCTTGACCCCGGGAATGACCGAGCTGAAACCGGACATGATGGGGCCGCTGGAGGTGATGGTGCCCGCTCCGTTGTAGTGCCAGCCAAAGCCGTAACCGCCCCCCGGCAGGCCGATCTGGCCAATCATCGAGGCCAGAACCACCAGCATCCAGGCGTACTGCTCGCCGTGGTGCATGCGCTGTACACACCAGCCGCCGATAAGCTGGGTGCGGCCGCTGCTCATGGTGCGGGCCAGCTCGCGGATGGTCTCGGCTGGTACGCCACAGATGGCGGCGGCCCACTCGGCGTCCTTCACCTGACCATCGCTGGTGCCCAGCAGGTAGGGCAGGAACTTGTCAAAGCCGGTGGTGTAGTTCTTCAGGAACGCCTCGTCGTGGCGCTTCTCGCTATACAGGGTGTGGGCGATGCCCAGCATCAGCGGTACGTCGGTTTGCGGATTCAGGGTCACCTGATCGCAGTTGAGGTACTTCTGGGTCTTGGATTTGACCGGGTCGACACTGATCACCCGGATCTCGCCTTTGGCCACCTTCTCTTTGAGTTGGGCCCAGTAGTCGTAGACGCTGTGATCCGGCACCAGCCAGCCCACTTGCAGGTTCTTGATGGGATCAGAACCCCAGATGACGATGGTCTTGCTGTGTTCCAGCACCAGCGGCCAGGAGGTCTGCTGCTCATACACCTCCATGGCGCCCGCCACGTGGGGCAGGATCACCTGGGCGGCACCGGTGGAGTAGTCACCAGCCTTGGCCAGATAGGTGCCGTGCAGGTTCATGGCGCGCCCCAGCATGGCACCAGCGGAGTGCAGTTTGCCTACCGACTGCCAGCCGGAGTGGCCGGCATAGAGGGCGCTCGGGCCATAGGTTTTCTGCACCCGTTCCAGCTCGTGATAGAAGAAGTCCAGCGCTTGGGACCAGGTGACCCGCACGAAGCGGTTCTGGCCGCGTTCGCTGGTGTCGGACTGGTGGCCCTTGCGTAGCCAGTCCAGTCGCACCATGGGGTAGCGGATGCGGGAGGGGTTGTAGACCACCTCACTCAAGGCCTTGAGCATGTCGGTGGGGTGCTTGTCATGCTCGAACGGCAGGGTCTCGACCCAGCGGCCATCGACCACCCGGGCACGGAAGGCGCCCCAGTGGGAACCGGACTGCACCAGTTTTTCGCCGGACTCGGCGGCCATCACGGCGCGACCGAGCAGGGAGGGGCCGATCAGGGCAGAGGCACCGCTGGCCAGCAAGCCACCCAGAAAACCACGACGGGAAATATTGATCATCTTGTTATTCCTCTTTCGAATCCGGACTTAGTGGCTGCCCTGACCACCGGTATCGGCGGCATGATTTTGCAGGTATTTGAGCAGGGTGCGCTCCTCTTCCTTGCTCAGGCGATAGTAGGCAGACATCGCCTTGAGCCCCGAGATCCAGCCGTTGGCAGTGAAGTGAGCGGGATCCGGCGCGCCGTGGCAGGAGTTGCAGGTGGATTTGTACATCTCGCCGGCGTAATCCCAGATCGGTTTGAGCGAGGATTCAAAGCCCTTGCCATCGACCCAGGCCTGCACCTGAACCTGTTCCCACTTGATATGGGTGGCGCTGTCGGTCTCCTGCTTGAGCACTTTCTCGCTCGCTTTCAGTTCATCACGGATGGTGGCGACGAAGACCCGCTTGCCCATGTATTCGCTCAGCACCCGGCCCTTGCCATCGCTCTCGCGCCACCCTTCGATGGTCACCTTGAGGCGATCGCCGCTGCGGTCCACCACGTCGATGCGGGAGGCGGGCAGCAGTTTGCCGACCGGGTCGGTGCTCTGTTCGCTGGCGTAGAGATCTTTTTCACCCAGGTTGTAGAGGGTCTCGGCGGCTGGCGCCTCTTGCGTGTCGTTGACCAGGGTGGCGTAAGTGGCCCGGAAGCCGCCCGCCATGTTGGGCAGTTCGTGGGCGATGCCCTTGTGGCACTCGATGCAGTTCATGTTCTTCGCCGCCGCATCTTTCATCGCCAGCGCTGCCGCCGGGGACTGCTTGGCGTGATCCATGTTGTCGTAGCTGTGGCAGGACTTGCAGGTCTTGGAGTTCTGGCTGCTCATCCGCGCCCACACCTTCTCGGCCAGATGCAGACGCCGGTCCTCGAACTTCTCCTGGGTGTCGATGCTGTGACCTATGTACTCCTGATAGAGGTCGTTGGCCGCCTCCATCTTGCGGGCCACCTTGCCGACGAAATCCTTCGGCTGATGACAGTCGGTACAGACCGCCTGTACCCCTGAGGCATTCTTGAAGTGGATGGACTCCTTGTACTCCGGATAGACGGTGTCTTTCATGGAGTGGCAGGAGATACAGAATTCGAGGCTGCTGGTTTTCTCAAAGCCGTAGTGCAGGCCGACGGTGCCCGCGAGGGTGACGCCGACGCCCACCAGAAGCAGCGCCAGTACCGACCAGCGACGGCTGGGGGTGCGCAGGAAGTGCCACAGTTTTTTCATCATGCTCTCTCACATCACTTTTTTGATGGGAGCCATGATAGGGAGGCGTTGTGAACAGGGCTGCCGCCACAAATTAATGAAATAGGGGTATTTATGACAAAATGTGAATAGAATAATCCTCCCTTGTCGACCATCGTGAACCCTGCCCATGAGCTACCACATTCTGGTTGTTGAAGATGACGCGGTTACCCGCGAGAAGCTGACCGGCTATTTCGAGCGGGAGGGCTATCGGGTGACTGCGGTCGAAAACGGCCAGGAGATGCGCGCCGTGCTGGCGGAGCAGAGGGTCGATCTGGTGATGCTGGATATCAATCTGCCGGGAGAAGATGGTCTGCTGCTGACCCGTGAACTGCGGGCGCGCAGCACGGTGGGGATCATTCTGGTCACCGGCCGCAGTGATGCGGTAGACCGGATTGTCGGCCTCGAGATGGGGGCCGATGACTATGTCACCAAGCCGTTCGAGCTACGGGAGTTGCTGGTGCGGGTCAAGAATCTGCTGTGGCGGATCTCGCTGGCGGCCGCCGCGCCGAGCGAGCCTGCGGTCGCTGACGATGCGGTGCGCTTTGGCCCCTGGCGTTTTGATATTCCCCGCCGCCAGCTCAGCAAGGACGGGGTGCCGGTTCGTCTGACCAAGGCCGAATATGAAGTGCTGGTGGCCTTTGTCGCCCATGCCGGGCGGGTGCTCAGTCGGGAGCGGATCCTGACCCTCATCAGCCATCGCGGCGATGGCCCGAGCGATCGCACCATAGACGTGTTGATCCGGCGGCTGCGCGGCAAGATGGAAGCGGATCCGCGGGATCCCCAGCTGTTTGTCACCGTCCATGGTGAAGGCTATCTGTTTGCCGGTGAGATAGCCTCCTGAGCCCGTTACGGTGGCCTTGACCTGTTTGACCGGGTATCAGACCGGCGGGCGGGTATCAAATTGCGGGCAGTCGTCGCCAATCTGGTGCCAGGGCGCCTTGGAGCCGACAAAGATGTGAAACGCGGGCCGCTGGCTCGGCACATCGTCCAGTACCCCGAGGCGCAGGTTGATCTTGCCGCTGCTGCTCTTCTGGCTGAACAGGCTGGAGCCGCAGTGGCGGCAGAAGGCCAGGGTGGTCTCTGCCGATTTCTGGTAGCGGCTGATGGCATCAATGCCCTTCACTATGGTGACCTGGTTGCCATCCAGTCCGCCGACCGAGGCGTAATCTCCCCCTGAAAACTTGCGGCATTCGCTGCAGTGGCAGTTCCCCATATAGTCAAACTGATCCGGCAGGGTCAGGGCGACGGCGCCGCACAGGCAGCTGGCATGTAACTCTTTCATCTCTTCTCCTTGAGTGTGCTAATCGGATTTGGAACGGCTATTCGACCCGATAGACGGGGCGAAAAGCGCCATCCGAGAGGGAATCGGCGGGGTCGGCCAGCGGTGCAGACAACGTCAGAATGGGTGGCCCCATCACCCGCGGGCACTGCTCGGCACTGGCATCCGGGTGTTGCAGCAGGCAGACCGCCTGAGCGACCGCAAGGCACCCCTGCAGCCGCATCTGATCGCTGTTGGCGGCCAGGATCTTGCCCCGGCGCAGGCTCCGCTGTACCCCGTGGCTGAAGTAGGTGCTCAGCACCTGAGGCCTGTCGATATGGCGCTGCGCCAGCTCGTTGACCGCCACTTCGGCGGCGATGGCGCCTCCCACCAGATAGTCGAGGTCGGGATAGCGGGCCAGCGTCTGCTGCACCAGCGTGCGCTGGATTTCCCGGCTGTTGTCGCCGCGCTCGGTGGTGACCAGCTTGATGGCGCTCCCCTTGATGGCGTCGGCAAAGCCCGGCTCGACAAAGTTGTTGCCGCCGCTTGCCTGCGGGCCGGGGAAGAGGGCGACCGAGACCGGTTTGCTGCCGGCGGGGTGGCGCTGCGCCAGCCAGTGGCCAATCTGCCAGCCCATCTGGTACCAGGAGACTCCCACCTTGGCCTGCACCAGACCGCTGGGCAGATCGTTGACCAGTCCAAAGACCGGCAGCGGCGTGACCTTGATTGCCTCGCGCAAGCCCTGATAGCTCACCGCGCCGAGCAAGATGGCGTCGCTCCCTTCCTGCACGCAGCGCAGCAACTGCTGGCGCTGCTCGGCGAGGGCACCGTAACCCCCTGCTTCGTGGAGCTGCAACTTGACTCCCAGCCGCTTCGCCTCGTCAACCATGCCCTGATTGACCGAAAGCCAGTAGGCGTCGCGCAGATGGGGGTAGAGGGCACAGAGGGTCAGCGGTTTGGTTGCCGCAGCGGGTTCCTGCCACTGCTGGCGCAGCGGCTGGCCGCTGAATTCGCCGCCGGGCCAGATATCGACCGTAAAGGCGAGGGCGGCGCGGGGAAGCATTAGCAACCAGATCAGCAACAACGGGGAGAGATAGACGCTTCGCATGGCCAGGGGTTTTGTTAAAGTGTTGGGCCATATTATCCGGTCAAAGCCGACCACAACCAAGGGACTTCCCGTGAGAATCTTTTCCGGCCTGGGTGGCAAGTTGCTGCTGGCCTTCTCCCTGATGGCGTTGCTGACCCTGAGTGCCTCCCTGCTGGGCTGGGTGGGGCTTAGCCATCTGCGCCAGCTGGAGCAAGGGGTACAGCAGACGTTGGCCGATCAGGAGCTGGCCCGCACGCTCTCTCGCCTCAGCGGCGAGATCCAGAGCGCGTCGCGGCTGCTGGCCACCGCAACCAGCGAGCAGGAGCGGGAGCATCAGGGGCGCTTGCTCACTCTGCAGGGGCAACAGTTGCAGCAGGTACTGGCACAACTTGGCCGTGGGCAGGGTTCAACAAGCCTCGATCAGCTCAACCAGAGCATTATCGGTAATCTGGGTCAGCAGGGCTGGCTGGTGGGGGAAAGATTGACCCTGATGGCGCAAGGGGAGGCGCAGCGGTCCCGTCTGGTGGCGGCGGCCGGACAGATCGCCGAGCTGGCGCGCAGCCAGATGGAGAACGCCGAAACCGTGATGGTGGCGGGATTGGATTCCCTCTACCAACAGCAAGGCGCGCAGGCGGCCCGGACGCTGGACCGCCTGCTGGAACAGGATCTCGACTGGCTGGAGCAGATGACCGAGCTGCGCCATCGCACCCTGATGCAACAGCAGCGCATCGAGGAGATGTGGCGCAGCGAACGGCAGGAACAGTTGCAAACGCTATTACAAGAGGGGCAACGGGAGCTGGCCATCTTGCAACTGCGGGCCGGGGCGGTGACCGATCCGGCTCGTCGTCAGGCGGTGGAGCAGGCGCTGACCGTGCTGGTGCAGAGCGACAAGCTGGTGCAACTGCGCAGCGACTGGCTCGGCAAGGGGGAGGCGCTGCGGGTGCTGGCCAATGCCAATGAAGCCCTGATGAGCAGTCTCAATCAGCAGGTCGGAGAGCTGGTCAGCCGTGCTCGCGATTCGCTGGGGCAGAGCCAGCAGGCGCTAAGCCAGCGTCTCAGGCTGCTGGAGCAGGCGTTGATGGCCATTGGCCTGTTTACGCTGGTCCTGCTGATGCTGCTGATGTGGCGCATGGTCTACGGCCGGATCGTCTGGCCGCTGCAACGGGCGGTGGCGGGGATGAGCCGGTTGGCGCGCGGGGATCTGGCCCCCCTTGAGCCGATCGCCAGCACCGGGCGCGATGAGCTGGCGGAGTTGGGCCGGGCCCTGCAGGTGTTTCGTGACAATGCGGTTGAGCTGGGCCGTTATCAGCGCGAGCTGGAGTCGCGGGTCGAGGAGCGCACCGGCCAGCTCAGCCACGCCAACGAGCGGCTCAATGAGGAGGTGGAGAAGCAGCGGCAGGCCCGCGCCGAGGCAGAACAGGCCAACCGCGCCAAGTCGGTGTTTCTCGCCACCATGAGCCACGAGATCCGCACCCCCATGAACGGCATTCTGGGCGGTCTAACACTGCTGGAAGATACCCACCTGAGCGATACCCAGCAGCGCTATCTGGCCGCCATCGAGCACAGTGGCGAATCCCTGCTGGAGATCCTCAACGACATTCTCGACTACTCCAAGATAGAGGCGGGCCATGTGGAGGCGCGCCGCGAACCCTTCCCCCTGTTCCAGCTGGTGGATGAGCTCAGCGCGTTGTTCCGGCCAAAGGCTGCGGCCAAGGGGGTCACCCTGGCGCTGGAATATGCGCCCGGGCTGGCGCCTGTGGTCGAGGGGGATCTGGGCAAGCTGCGCCAGGTGCTCGGCAACTTGCTCGGCAATGCGGTCAAGTTTACCGCCCGTGGCCAGATTACCCTGGCGGTGGCGCCTCTTGCCTGCCAAGGCCCTTGCGCCGAGCCCTGCATCCGCTTCGTGGTGCGCGATACCGGCCCCGGCATTCCGGCCGATGAGCAGGAGGCGGTGTTCGAGGCGTTTCGCCAGCGCAAGCGTGATATAGGCCATCAGGGCGGCACCGGGCTGGGACTGGCGATCAGCCGTAAGCTGGTGACTGCCATGGGGGGCGAGCTGAACCTTGTCAGCGAACCGGGCAAGGGGTGTGAATTCAGCTTCAGCCTGCCCTTGCAACGCTCGAGTGCCCAGCTGCCTGCCGAGGCGCAACCGCTGCACCTTGGCAAGTCCCGTGACATCCTGCTGGTGGAGGATAACGAGATCAACCGGTTGGTGGCGCACGGCATGCTGACCCGCCTCGGCCATCGCGTCACCCTGGCGGAGGATGGTCGCAGCGCACTGGCGCTGGTGACCGAGCGTCCCTTCGAGCTGGCGCTGCTCGATATCAATCTGCCCGATATGGACGGCATGACCCTGCGCGAGGATCTGGCAGCCATCAGCGAGGAGATGCATGAGCGGCCGCTGCCCGCCATCGCCATCTCGGCCCAGATGTATCCGGAGGATATCCGCCACTGCCTTGCCGCCGGGTTTGTCGATTTTGTCGGCAAGCCGGTGCGGCTGGCGGTGCTGGCGAACGCCATAGATCAACTATTTCGACAAGAAGGGGCCTCTATTGAGCCGCAGGTGCAGTTATCAGTAGCCGTGCCCCCAATTAACCAGCCCGGGTGGGCCAATCCGGTACTGGATGCCGATCTGCCCCTGCTCGGCATGGCGCGGATCCGCCAGCTGGTCGCGCTGTTTGAGTCGCAAGGGCGGGTGTTGGTGGATAAGTTGGCTCAGGGTGAGGGAAGTGAGCAACGTCAGCTGGCGCACAAGCTCAAGGGGAGTGCGCTGGCGCTTGGGTTGACCGAATTTGCCAGCCACTGTGCGGCTCTTGAGGCGGGGGGCGGTGAGCCTGCGACAATCGGGGCGCAATTTGACGCGGCGGTGAGCGGGTTGCAGCTGTGGCTGGCGGCCAACAGGGATTCGCCGTTCTGATCCCTGCTGGCGATGTACAACGTTCATAGGGGGTGGACAGTCCCTGCGCCGTTTATTCGATCTCCCGAAATAGCACCTGCTTGCACTTGGCACAGACCCATTCCCGGCGAAAATCGGTCAGGTGCACCATGCCTACCTCCAGCAACTCGTGGTGGCCGCAGTGATAACAGAAGATGATGTCGCCATCGACTGATTCAGGGTGGGCCGCCAGATATTCGGCTTTGGTGGGGAGTTGATCCCACGAGGTGGTGGGGACATGTTTGCGTTGGCTGGTGTAGTAGACCCAGTAGAACAGAAAAAAGACAGCCAGGATCACGAATGTCAGCAGATGGTCCATCTTGAACTCCTCCGGTTAGGTGCAGCCCCTCGGATGCATGGCTGCAATCAGCTCCATCATCATTAAATTTGTTTCGAATGAATATGTTACAGGATGGATAAAGAGGGCGTTGTGATCCCCTTCGGGTTTTGCCCGCCCGCCGCGGGATGAAAAATGTATCGTTTGGCGGAGCGGCCAGGGTATTGAACGGGGAGGGAATCTTGCTTTTTACAACATAAATTCAACATTTTTTTAGGTGGTTGGACTGTCTCTTTGATCCAGCTCACGTTACAATGCCCGCGCCCACTTCACCTAACGCGCAAACGATTTTCAGGAGAGAAACGGATGTTGAAACGTGACATGACCATCGCCAATTATGATCCGCAATTGTGGCAGGCCATCACAGACGAAACCCGTCGTCAGGAAGAGCATATCGAGCTGATTGCGTCTGAGAACTACACCAGCCCCCGTGTCATGGAAGCCCAGGGCTCCCAGCTGACCAACAAGTACGCTGAAGGTTACCCCTCCAAGCGTTACTACGGTGGTTGCGAGTATGTGGATGTGGTCGAAACCCTGGCTATCGAGCGCGCCAAAGAGCTGTTCGGTGCCACTTACGCCAACGTGCAGCCGCACTCCGGCTCCCAGGCCAACAGTGCCGTTTACATGGCACTGCTGCAGCCGGGCGACACCGTACTGGGCATGAACCTGGCCCACGGCGGTCACCTGACCCACGGCTCTCCGGTCAACTTCTCCGGCAAGCTATACAACATCGTGCCTTACGGTATCGATGAGTCCGGCAAGATCGACTACGACGACATGGAACGTCAGGCTGTCGAGCACAAGCCGAAGATGATGATCGGTGGCTTCTCCGCCTACTCCGGCATCGTTGACTGGGCCCGAATGCGCGAAATCGCCGACAAGGTCGGTGCCTACCTGTTCGTCGACATGGCCCACGTGGCTGGTCTGATTGCCGCTGGCGTCTACCCGAACCCGGTTCCCCACGCTCACGTGGTCACCTCCACCACCCACAAGACCCTGGCCGGTCCGCGCGGTGGCCTGATCCTCTCCGCCGCTGACGACGAGGAACTCTACAAGAAGCTCAACTCTGCCGTCTTCCCGGGTGGTCAGGGTGGCCCGCTGATGCACGTCATCGCCGGTAAAGCCGTTGCCTTCAAAGAGGCGCTGGAGCCGGAGTTCAAGACCTATCAGGCTCAGGTTGTCAAGAACGCCAAGGCGATGGCTGCCACCTTTATCGAGCGCGGTTACAAGATCGTCTCCGGCGGTACTGACAACCATCTGATGCTGGTTGACCTGATCGGCCGCGAGCTGACCGGTAAGGATGCTGACGCTGCGCTGGGTAAAGCCAACATCACCGTCAACAAGAACTCCGTGCCCAACGACCCGCGTTCCCCGTTCGTCACCTCCGGTGTGCGGATCGGTACCCCGGCCATCACCCGCCGTGGTTTCAAGGAAGCCGAGTCCATCGAGCTGACCCACTGGATCTGCGATGTACTGGACAACCACGACAACGATGCCGTGCTGGCCACCGTGCGTGAGAAGGTGCTGGATATCTGCCGCCGCTTCCCGGTTTATGGCTGATAAGCCAGACCATCCGGTTTGAGACCAATGCCACCTTCGGGTGGCATTGTTTTTTCTGGCGTTGGGCAACACGAGATGGATGAGATTGAACCACGAAGAGAAGTTACCGAGCGAAGAGGCACACTCCTGCGCAGAGCGGGACAAGGTGCTGGAGGCGGAGCTTCGGCTGGCAATCCGCGCCCAGTATCACTTTCGTGCCAGTGAGCAGGGGCTGCTGGCATGGGATGTACGGCGGTTGGTGCGACTGAGCCGTGATCTGCCGCTGCAGGCGGTGGCATTGCGACATTGCCGAGCTCGACCGTGATCACTGGTATGGCCATGGCAGCGCCACTCCTACGGTGCGCAGCGTAGTCGAGCACTGCCAGCTCATCATGGCGGCGGATCTCGCCTACCCGATCATTCTCGACAGCGCCGGTCGGGTGATGGATGGCATGCACCGGATAGGCAAGGCATTGATGCTGGGTCATGACTATATCGATGCGGTGCAGTTTACGGTCGACCCAGCCCCCGATTATCTGGGTTGTGATCCTGATACTCTGCCTTACGACGAGTGAGTTGCCCATTAGTGATAACGAACAGAAAAATCACGCTTTTCCGCTTTTTACCACGGTTGGATGGCCGTGTTACACTGGCCGACCTAGATCCTGGCCCGCCGGGCCGGTCCCTGTTCCATTAACGCCGGAGGTCCGATGCATTGCCCATTCTGTAGTGCGGTTGATACCAAGGTGATCGATTCCCGTCTGGTGGCAGAAGGCCATCAGGTGCGCCGCCGTCGTGAGTGTCTGCTCTGTCACGAGCGTTTTACCACCTTCGAGATGGCCGAGCTGGTGATGCCCCGCGTCATCAAGTCCAACGGTTCCCGCGAGCCGTTCAACGAAGACAAGCTGCGCGCCGGCATCCTGCGGGCGCTGGAGAAGCGGCCGGTGAGCATGGAGGCCATCGAAAAGGCGGTCAACCATATCAAATCCCGCCTGCGTGCCACCGGTGAGCGCGAAGTCGCCTCCGAGCTGGTAGGCAATCTGGTGATGGATGAGCTCAAGAGTCTGGACAAGGTGGCCTATATCCGCTTTGCCTCCGTCTATCGCAGCTTCGAAGATATTCGCGAGTTCGGCGAAGAGATCGCCAAGCTGGAGAAGTAAACCGCCATTCTCACCCATGTTGCCGCGTCCGATTACGCTGCGCTAATCGAACCTACGATACTGCGTAAAGTCGAGATGTGTTGTCAAAGGAGCCCGAATGTTTAGTCAAGATGATTACCAATGGATGAGTCGGGCCCTCGAACTGGCCCGCCGCGGCCGCTACACCACGGCTCCCAACCCCTGCGTCGGCGCCGTGCTGGTCAAAGATGGCGTGGTGGTTGGCGAAGGGTGGCATCAGAAGGCGGGCGAGCCCCATGCCGAGGTCTATGCCCTGCGCGCCGCCGGTGACAACGCCCGTGGTGCTACCGCCTATGTGACCCTCGAACCCTGCTCCCACCATGGCCGTACCCCTCCCTGCGCCGAAGCGCTGATCAACGCCGGCGTGGCCCGGGTGGTGGCGGCCATGGTCGATCCCAATCCCCAGGTGGGTGGGCGTGGCCTTCGGATGCTCTCCGAAGCGGGGATCAAGACCGATTTCGGCCTGCTGGCGAGCGAAGCGGAAGCGCTCAACCCGGGCTTTTTCAAGCGGATGCGTACCGCCTTCCCGCGAGTGACCGTCAAGCTGGGGGCCAGTCTCGATGGCCGCACCGCCATGGCGAGCGGCGAGAGCCAGTGGATCACCTCCCCGGATGCACGCCGCGATGTGCAACGGCTGCGGGCCCGCCACGATGCGGTGCTCTCCAGCGCTGAAACCGTGCTGGCCGATGGTGCCTCCCTGACCGTGCGCTGGGACGAGCTGCCCCCCTCGGTCAAGGCGAGTTATCCCAAGGAGACCCTGCGCCAGCCGCTGCGGGTCATCGTCGATTCGCAAAACCGGCTCACCCCGGATCTGCCGCTGTTCCAGAGCGAGAGCCCGGTGCTGCTGGCCTGTCACAAGGCGTCCGGCGAGTGGCCCGAGTGGGTGCAGCAGCTGGAGCTGCCGCTGCTGGATGGCAAGCTGGATCTGGTCAGCCTCTTCATGCTGCTGGCCAAACAGAACGTCAACTCGGTGCTGGTCGAGGCGGGCCCGCGGCTGTGCGGCGCTCTGCTGGAAAAAGGGCTGGTGGATGAGCTGGTGCTCTATCAGGCTCCAAAATTGATGGGTGACGAGGGGCGTGGCCTGTTCCATCTGCCGGGTCTGACCCGGCTGTTCCAGGCCCCCAAGCTCGCCATAAAGGATGTGCGCATGGTCGGCCAAGATATTCGCATTACCGCCAAAATAGCCTGATTTATCAATGTTCAAGGGGGCATAATCAGCCCCCGTCATCAGCAAGGTGATCTGCATGTTTACCGGAATTATCGAAGCGGTGGGAACCCTGGCCGAGCTGCGCCGTCAGGGCGATGACATGGCCCTCACCGTCCACGCACCAGGTCTGGATTTTAGCGACGTCAAACTGGGCGACTCCATCGCCACCAACGGCGTCTGCCTCACCGTGGTGGCGCTGGGCGACAAGAGTTATACCGCCGACGTGTCGCTGGAAACCCTCTCCCGTACCGGTTTTGCCGCCGCCAGAGTGGGCGATCGGGTCAACCTCGAGAAGGCGCTGATGCCCACCTCCCGCCTCGGCGGCCATCTGGTCTCCGGCCATGTGGATGGGGTAGGGGAGGTGAAAAGCGTCTCCAGCAGCGGCCGCGCCATCGAGTACTGGATCAAGGCGCCGGGGGAACTCTCCCGCTACATCGCCGAGAAGGGCTCCATTGCGGTGGATGGCATCAGCCTCACCGTCAACGCGGTGCAGGGGGACCTTTTCCGCCTGACTATCGTGCCCCACACCGCGCAGGAGACCACCATCGCCAGCTGGAAGCCGGGTCACAAGGTCAACCTCGAGGTCGATCAGATCGCCCGTTATCTGGAGCGGCTGATGATGGGCAAGAGTCAGGAGAGCAGCGCCTCCACCCTGACTCTGGACAAGCTGGCCAAGGCCGGTTTTCTCTGATGGTCGGGGTGTTGGCCCCGACCAAAACGATTTTCTGTGATCCCGCTCCGATTGAAATGGGGCAATGCGCCCCAATCTAGAGCAGCATATCTCGCATTCCCGTTGAGCCTGCGGGCTCAATCCCCAAATAGACAGATGGAGTAGCCCATGGCGCTGAGCACAACCCAGGAAATCATTGCCGATATCAAGGCTGGCAAGATGGTGATCCTGATGGATGACGAGGACAGGGAGAACGAAGGGGACCTCATCATGGCCGCCTCCTGCGTCCGTCCGGAGGATATCAACTTCATGGCCCGCTACGGCCGTGGCCTCATCTGCCTGACTCTGACCCGGGATCGCTGCAAGCAATTGGCGCTGCCGCTGATGGTGGATCGCAACAATGCCCAGTTCTCCACCGCCTTTACCGTCTCCATCGAGGCGGCAGAAGGGGTGACCACAGGTATCTCAGCTGCCGATCGCGCGGTGACCGTACAGGCGGCTGTGGCGCCCAACGCCAAGGCGGCCGATCTGGTGCAGCCGGGCCACATCTTCCCGCTGATGGCGCAGGATGGCGGCGTGCTGACCCGTGCCGGTCACACCGAAGCCGGTTGCGATCTGGCCCGTCTGGCTGGTTTCGAGCCTGCGGCCGTCATCGTCGAGATCCTCAACGAAGATGGCACCATGGCGCGCCGTCCGGATCTGGAGGTGTTCGCCGAGGAGCATGGCATCAAGCTTGGCACCATCGCCGACCTTATCGAGTACCGCAACCAGCACGAGACCACTGTCGAGAAGGTGGCCGAATGCAAGCTGCCGACCGAGTTTGGCGAGTTCGACCTCATCACCTTCCGCGACACCATCGACAATCAGGTTCACTTCGCCCTGAAAAAGGGTGAGGTGCAGGCCGACCAGCCGACCCTGGTGCGCGTCCATCTGCACGATGTGCTGAGCGATCTGCTGCTGACCGACCGCCACGCCGCCCGCAGCTGGCCGCTGCCCAAATCCATGGCCCGCATTGCTGACGAAGGCGGCGTGCTGGTGATTTTGGGGGCGGAATCCCATGGCGCCGAGCTGCTGGCTAGGGTCAAGGGTTTTGAAGCCGCCGACAAGGGACTGGCACCGGAAGGAGCCAAGTGGCAGGGCACCTCGCGCCGGGTTGGCGTGGGCTCCCAGATCCTCAAGGCGCTCGGCGTGAGCAAGATGCGCCTGTTGAGCTCGCCGAAGAAGTACCATGCCCTCGGTGGTTTCGGTCTGGAAGTGGTTGAGTACGTCGGCGAGTAATTAATCTTTGTAGGATAAAAAAGATGACGCCATGGCGTCATCTTTTTTTCGTTGGTTTCAACGGCGACGCCGCAGCCAGGCTATTGGTATTAGTAACAGTGCTGCTAGACCGATAGAACCACCGCCGCCACCGCCACTACCTGATGTGGTTGTCGGCTGGGAGGGTTGGACGGGTTGCGGTGTAGGTTCAGGGATGGGGGCTGGTTCTTCTTTTGTTGTGATACCTATAAGTGCTGCTTCAAGTGTTGAAGCTCGTCCAGCAATGGTACTTTTCATACTAATGATTTCGGCACGAATAGAGTCAACAGCGTATTTGCCATCGAAACGAACGCGAATTGTGCAATCTTGGCCCGGTTTTAGTTCAACGTTACAGTTATTGGCTATTCCAGGTGCAGTAGTTACCAGATCACTCAGGGTTGCGTTGAACATGGTGCGGTTGACTAGTCTATATTCTGCCCAGCGGCTCTGGTTTGCCGGAACATTCAGTCCGCGTAGTGATGTAATGGTAATGTTGTGTTTTTGTTCGTTTATCCAATCGGCCAAAGCAGGTGCATAAGTGTATCCCCCTGCGGCTCCGGAAGCACATGGAAAGGCCCCATAGCTAGTGATGCCGACCAGCTGTCCCATATAAACCAATGGCCCCCCGCTATCGCCTTTGCAGGAGTCCTGCATCACGGTCTGCCCGGCAAAGATATGGCTCAGGGTTGTGTCTCCATACCATCTGTCCCTGTCGCCTTGATAAGGGAGGTCAATAGTCTGCAGTACTGGACTGTCAATAGTGGCCTGCGGATTGATGCCGCCATAACCGTAGGTTCGTAGTTGAGTTGGCCCAATCCATGTGTCTTTGGTATTTAATGGTGCCACAGTGATAGGAGCATTGGCTGTGGGTGTTGCCAGGTGCAGCAGGGCAATATCTTTTTCAAAGGTTGGAATATCAAAACCGAGGGATTTCAGACGATTGACCAGATATTCGGTATTCATCAAAACTTGGTCAATCGAAGTCCGTTGATGAGATTTGCTCAAGTCCGTTACGCCGATGGCGACTTCCATCTTGCCTACTTGCGGGTTTTCTACGCAATGGGCTGCTGTGACGACCCACTCACGATCGATAAGAGTACCGCCACAGTAGTTAAACCATGTTCCGTTAACATTTTCCCCAATGGCAACCATCCAGCTGGGAGCGGTAGTACCACTGCCGCCAATAATGCGTGGTGTGCTATTTGCGTGAGGCGATATAGCTGCGATGATTGCAGATATCAATGCCGCACGTTTTAAATACAACATTTCGAACTCCTTTCAGTGTGTTTTTATTTTACCGCACTGGAACGATGCGGTTGTGGGGGGGAGTATTATGGGTCTTATTGACTGGCTGTGAAAAAAGTTAATAGATGGAATTTGCCGGAGTTATGAAGCTGGTTTTTGTCGTGGGTCTGTTGTGCTAGAATGTGCGCACTTTTGACTCCGGCCCTTTTGATTGCACAGATACAGGATTTCCAATGAAGGTTATCGAAGGAAATATCGCCGCTCCTGAGGCGCGCGTTGCTATTGTTGTTGCCCGTTTCAACAGCTTCATCAACGACAGTCTGGTGAACGGCGCGGTGGACGTACTGAAGCGTCAAGGTCAAGTGCAGGACAGCAACCTGACACTGGTAAAAGTGCCGGGCGCGGTTGAAATGCCATTGGTCATCAAGAAGCTGGCCAAGAGTGGTCAATACGACGCCATCGTGGCGGTCGGTACTGTCATCCGTGGCGGCACCTACCACTTCGACCTGGTGGCAAACGAGAACAGCAAGGGCATGGCCCAGGTAATGATGGAATATGAAATTCCCGTTGCCTTCGGTGTGCTGACCACTGAAAACATTGAACAAGCCATCGAGCGTGCAGGTACCAAGGCGGGTAACAAGGGTGCAGAGGCTGCACTGGCTGCGCTCGAAATGATCAACGTCCTGAAAGAACTGGACGTGTAACGAGGAGAAGTACATTGAAACCGTCTGAGCGCCGTAAAGCCCGCCATTGCGCCACCCAGGCCATCTACCAGTGGCAGATGACCAAGGCTAACGTGGGTGACATCGAAGAGCAGTTCAAGATCGATCAGGACACCAAGGGTGTAGACCTGAACTATTTCCGCGATCTGCTGTTCGGGGTAGCCCTCCACTGCAGCGAGCTGGACAAGGTGTTTGCACCTTTCCTCTCCCGTCCTCTGGAAGAAGTGGACATGGTGGACAAGGCGATCCTGCGTCTGGCGACCTACGAGCTGACCCGTCGTGATGATGTACCGCCGCGCGTGGTCATCAACGAAGCGATCGAGCTGGCCAAAGCTTTTGCTGCCGATGACAGCCACAAGTTTGTCAACGGTGTACTGGACAAGGTGATCAAGTCGCTGAACAAGCGTTGATCCTGCTGTCCGTCATCATCTAAGAGAGGAGCCAGCTTATTGCTGGCTTTTTACTGTATGGGTGAATTTGAGCTGATTGATAAGTACTTCAAGGTCCCCCACGCCCGCAAGGACGTGGTGATGGGCCCTGGAGATGACTGTGCCCTGCTGACCCTGCCCCCCGATACCCAGCTGGCGGTGAGCACCGACACTCTGGTGAGCGGCGTACACTTCTTTCCCGACATGGATCCGGTGGATCTCGGCTACAAGGCGCTGGCGGTCAATCTCTCCGATCTCGCCGCCATGGGGGCCGAGCCGCGCTGGGTGTCGCTGGCGCTGACTCTGCCTGCCATCAACGAAGGTTGGGTCGCCGGGTTTGCCGAAGGGTTTCTGGAGCTGGCCGAGTACTACAATGTGGCGCTGGTGGGCGGAGACATGACCCGCGGGCCGCTCTCCATCACCATCTCGGTGAAGGGATCGGTGCCTGCTGGTCGCGCCCTGATGCGCAGCGGCGCCAAAGCCGGTGACGGCATCTATGTGACCGGCACTCTGGGAGATGCCGCGCTGGCGCTCTCCCACCTGCTGGGCAAACGCACCCTCAACGAGAACCAGCTGGCGGCAGTGCTGCCACGGCTCGACCACCCCCATCCCCGCATTCTGGCCGGACAGGCGCTGCGCGGGCTGGCGGGGTGTGCGCTGGATCTCTCCGATGGTCTGGCATCGGATCTCGGCCATATCCTCAAGGCGTCCGGTGTGCGGGCCCAGATCGATCTCGATCTGCTGCCGCTCTCGCCGGTGCTGCAGGATGCGGTGAGCGAGCAGGAGGCGTGGCAACTGGCGCTGGCCGGTGGCGATGACTACGAGCTCTGCTTTACCGTACCGGAGGAGCACCGTGGCGCGCTCGATACGGCGCTGGCCCACAGCGGGGTCAAGTTCAGCCGCATCGGCCGCATCGTGGCGGGCGAGCCGGGCATCGACTACCTGCGTGGCGACCAAGCGGTCGAGCTGCAGCTGAAAGGGTGGGATCACTTCGCATGAGTTTGTTCAGGATAAAGCCCGAGCTGACACGACTGGATCTGAAAAATCCGCTTCACTTTTTGGCGGTGGGGTTTGGTTCCGGTCTCAGCCCCAAGGCGCCGGGCACCATGGGCACCCTGGCGGCCATTCCGCTCTACCTGCTGGTGAGCGGTCTGCCGACCTATTGGTTTATCGCCTTGCTGGCGGTGGGGTTTGTGGTCGGTATTCGTATCTGTCAGAGCGCCACCGATGCCATCGGTATGCCGGATCACGGCGCCATCGTCTGGGACGAGGTGATCGGTTTTGGTGTCACCATGATCGCCGCGCCAGCCGGTTGGGAGTGGGTGGTGGCGGGCTTCGCGCTGTTCCGGTTGTTTGATGTGCTCAAGCCCTGGCCCATCTCCTGGTTTGATCGCCGGATCCACGGTGGCCTGGGCATCATGCTGGACGATCTGATCGCCGGCCTGTTCGCCCTGTTTTGTATGCAATTACTGGTATTCTGGCTCGGTTGAGAGCCACTTTCCGGGGGATGACCGTTCTGGCATCCCCCGATTTATATCTGCTTAATTTTCATTCATCGGCATATGCTGCCGTTTATCATCCATTTCACATAAATATTCACTACTCATTCGGGGCTGGTGATTGTTTTGGAAATAGTGATAAATGCTGCTTGTTGCGTTGTTGTTGAAATTAAAGTAATGATACCAATAGATGTGCGGACGCACCGGCCATTTGTGTGATGAAAATCATCATTTATCTCTGCCGAATTGGTGGTTATCTGCACAAAACATTGCGGAATTGTATAACTCAATCATTTACACCCGTGGTCAAACCGTCTAAGTTACTCGCGGGTTATTCCAAAAAAATGCAAAAAACCCGCCCGGATCGCTGGTTTCGCTGCCTCATGGATTGAGCAAATATTGCCCAAGGTAACAACCGGCATCTGCGGCTGATTTACGGACGAATTATTTGGGACGGATGTCCCCCGCAGAGGTAAACATGTCCTTGCTCGAAGTAAAGAACTTGCGGATCGAGTACCCCTCCCGCTACGGGGTGCTGGCCGCGGTGAAGGATCTCTCTTTCTCTATCGAAAAGGGTGAGATTGTCGGGGTGGTCGGTGAATCCGGCGCCGGCAAGTCCACCATCGGCAACGCCGTTATCGATCTCCTGAGCCCGCCGGGTCGCATCGCCCGTGGCGATATCTATCTCAATGGCGAACTCATCTCCGGCAAGAGCCAGAACGAGATGCGGGCCATCCGTGGCTCCCGTATCGGGTTCATCTTCCAGGACCCCATGACCTCCCTCAACCCGCTGTTCACCGTTGAGCATCAGCTGGTGGAGACCATTCTGGCCAATACCGACCTCTCTCGCGAAGCCGCTTTTGCCAAGGCATTGGAGCTGATGGGGGCGGTGGGTATTCCGCAGCCGGAGCTGCGCATCAAACAGTATCCGCACCAGTTCTCCGGTGGCATGCGTCAGCGGGTGGTTATCGCCATTGCGCTCTCCTGCGATCCGGAGCTGATCATCGCCGATGAGCCGACCACGGCGCTCGACGTCTCCATTCAGGATCAGATCCTCCAGCTTATCCGCGCCCTCTGTAAAGAGCGTCAGGTGGGCTGCATGCTGGTGACCCACGACATGGGCGTGGTCTCCAACGTTACCGACAAGGTGGCGGTGATGTATCGCGGCGATCTGGTGGAGTTCGGCCTGACCGAACAGGTGCTGGGCAGCCCCAATCACCCCTATACCCGCAGCCTCATCTCGGCGGTACCCCGCTCCGATGTGAAGCTGGTGCGTTTCCCGCTGGTTTCCTATATCGAGGATGCCAGTGCGCCGGATACCAATATCGACCTCAAGACCCACTGGCTCGGCCAGAGTCAGGACGAGCGTGCCTATGAAGGGGCGCTGCTGCGGGTGGAGAATGTCGATCTGAAGTTCGTTACCAAGGACTCCATCTTCCCGAGCCGTCGTCAGTATGTGCGCGCCTGCAACAACATCAGCTTCGAGATCTTCGAAGGGGAGACCTTCGGTCTGGTGGGGGAATCGGGTTCCGGCAAATCGACCATTGCCCGCGCCATAACCGGTCTCTATCCGCCTGATACCGGCAAGATTTTCTTCGAGGGGATCGATCTGACTGCCCTCAAGAGCGAGCGCGAGCGCCGCCCGCTGCGTCGCCAGATGCAGATGGTGTTCCAGAACCCCTATTCATCGATGAACCCGCGGATGAAGGTGCGCGACATCATTGCCGAGCCGATCCGCTTCCATCAGCTGGCGAGCAGCGAGAGCCAGATTGAGGGGATTGTCGGGGATCTGCTGGATCACGTGGGTCTCGGTCGTGGTGCTGGCCTCAAGTACCCCCACGAGTTCTCCGGCGGCCAGCGTCAGCGCATCTCTATTGCCCGCGCCCTGGCCACTCGCCCGCGCTTCCTTATCTGTGACGAGCCGACCTCGGCGCTGGATGTGTCGGTGCAGGCCCAGATCCTCAACCTGCTCAAGGATCTGCAGCAGGAGCTCAAGCTCACCATGCTGTTTATCAGCCACGATCTGCCGGTGATCCGCCAGATGTGCGACCGCATCGGGGTGATGCAGCACGGCCATCTAGTGGAAGTGGCCGAGACCGAGAAACTCTTTACCAATGCCGAGCATGAGTACAGCCGCAAGCTGATCTCCCTCATGCCGGAGTTCAAGGGAATGTCCCGCGAGGGGCTGGAAATCGCAAGCTAGGAGAGCGCCGGTGCGCCGGTCTGCTTGTCAAAAAAAGTGTCATAAGAAAGCCAAAAGCATGGAGAACAAGATGAAGAAAGGATTGTCCAAGATTGCCCTGGCGCTGTTTGCCGCCGGTTTCGCCTTCAGTGTCTCAGCCGCTGATATCAAGGTGGGTGTCGCCTCTGACGCCACTTCGCTGGATCCGCAGGAGCAGCTCTCCGGTCAGACTCTGGAGATGTCGCACCTGGTATTCGATCCCCTGATGCGTTACACCCAGGACTTGCAGTTCGAGCCCCGTCTGGCCGAGAAGTATGAGCGTATTGACGACAAGACCGTCCGCTTCCACCTGCGCAAGGGGGTCAAGTTCCACTCTGGTAACGATTTTACCGCAGACGACGTGGTGTGGACCGTCAACCGCCTGAAATCCTCCGTCGACTTCAAGGCGATCTTCGATCCCATCAGCGAAGTGAAGAAAGTCGATGATTACACCGTCGATCTGATCACCGCCAAGCCGTTCCCGCTGGTGCTGCAGACCGTCACCTACATCTTCCCGATGGACTCCAAGTTCTATACCGGCAAGACCGAAGCGGGCAAAGACAAGGCGGAGATCGTCAAAAACGGCGACTCCTATGCCTCTACCCATGTTTCCGGTACTGGCCCGTTCACCGTCAAGTTCCGCGAGCAGGGTGTGAAGCTGGATTATGCCCGCAACGCCAACTACTGGGACAAAGCCTCCAAGGGTAACGTCGAGAACCTGACCGTGGTGCCGATCAAGGAAGATGCGACCCGTGTTGCAGCCCTGCTGGGTGGCGACGTGGACATGATCTATCCGGTTGCGCCGAACGATCTGGAGCGCGTGAAGAATGGCAAGGACTCCCAGCTGGTTACCCTGTCCGGTACCCGTGCCATCATCATCGAGCTGAACCAGAACACCAATCCGGCGCTGAAAGACAAGCGCGTGCGTCAGGCGATCAACTATGCCATCAACCAGGTGGGTATCGTCGAGAAGATCAACAAGGGCTTCGGTACCCCTGCTGGCCAGCTGAGCCCGAAAGGCTATGCCGGTCACAACGAGGCGCTGGTGCCCCAGTATGATCTGGCCAAGGCCAAGGAGCTGATGAAGGAGGCCGGTTACGAGAAAGGCTTCAAGATGACCTTCATCTCCCCGGCCGCCCGCTACGTCAACGACGTCAAGATTGCCCAGGCGGTTTCCGCCATGCTGGCCAAGATCAACATCAAGGTGGATCTGAAGACCATGCCGGTGGCCCAGTACTGGCCCGAGTTTGACAAGTGCGCCGCAGACATGCAGCTGATCGGCTGGCACTCCGACACTGAAGATACCGCGAACTTCTTCGAGTTCCTGACCTTCACCAAGGATGCCAAGACCGGTATGGGCCAGTACAACTGCGCCGGTTACGCCAACGCCGAAGCTGACAAGCTGGTGATGGATGCCAACGCCGAGACCGATCCGGCCAAGCGTGCCGAGATGCTGAAAAAGGTCGAAGCCATGCTGATCGAAGATGCTGCCTATGTGCCGTTGCACTGGGAAGATCTGGCCTATGGCGCCAAGAAGAACGTCGACATCAAGCCGGTGGTCAACGTGATGAACTTCCCTTACCTGGGTGACCTGGTGGTCAGCAAGTAAGCGAACGTCGCAAGGAAGGACGGGGCGGGGTGGTCAGCTGGCCACTCCGCCCACTAACAGAAGCCTGTGCCACGACACAGGCCACGTAGAAGGACAAGCATGTTTACATTCCTGCTGAAACGGTTCTATCAGGCCGTGATAGTGATGTTCGTCATCAGCCTGGTCGCCTTCTCCATCCAGGACAACCTGGGTGACCCGTTGCGCGAGCTGGTGGGACAATCCGTCTCCGAAGCCCAGCGTCACGAGTTGCGCGAGAAGATGGGCCTTAACGATCCCTTCCTCATCAAATACAGCCGCTTTCTGAAAAATGCGGTGCATGGGGATTTGGGCACCTCCTATTTCTTCAAGCGACCCGCTCTCGAGGTGATCCTCGACAAGCTGGTGGCTACCCTTGAGCTGGTGTTTGCTGCCGCACTGATCATCGTGGTGGTCTCCATTCCACTCGGTGTCTATTCGGCGATCCGCCCGCGCAGCATTCCCACCAAGATCATCATGGCGGGGAGCAGTATCGGCATTTCGATCCCGGTATTTTTGACCGCCATCATGCTGATGTACCTCTTCTCCATCCAGCTGGGCTGGCTGCCAGCCTATGGCCGCGGCGAGACTCGCAACCTGCTGGGCTGGGAGTCGGGCTTCTTCACCTGGGACGGTATCCTGCATCTGATCCTGCCGGCGGTGTCCCTCTCTTCCATCATGCTGCCGCTGTTTATCCGGCTGGTGCGCTCCGAGATGCTGGAGCAGCTCTCCTCCGAGTACGTCAAATTCGCCCGCGCCAAAGGGCTGGATAACAACAAGGTCTACTATCAGCACGCTCTGAAGAACACCATGCTGCCGGTCATTACCGTCGGTGGGGTGCAGATCGGCACCATGGTGGCCTACACCATTCTGACCGAGAGCGTGTTCCAGTGGCCGGGCACCGGCTTCCTGTTCCTCGAGGCGATCCACCGGGTCGATACGCCCCTCATCACCGCCTACGTCATCTTCGTGGGACTGATCTTCGTGGTGACCAATACCCTGGTCGACCTGCTCTACGGGTTGATCAACCCGACCGTTAACCTGACTGCCAAGGGGTAAGCGCATGACTAATGCTGTAACTGCAAGCCCAAGCCGTTGGGCACGATTCAAGAACTCTGACATCGTCTACTACTTCCTGCGAGACAAGGTAGCCATGTTCAGCTTTGCGGTGTTCGTGGTATTTGTGCTGGCGGCGCTGCTGGCCCCCTGGCTCGCCCCGCACAACGTCTATGACCAGACCAGTTTTGATCTGATGGATGCCGAGTTGCCCCCCTCCTGGCTCGAAGGTGGCGAGGAGCGCTTCTGGCTCGGCACCGACAACCAGGGGCGGGATATCTGGAGCACCATCCTCTATGGCGCCCGTATCTCCCTCACTATCGGTCTGTTTGCGGTGGCGCTGCAGCTGGTGCTCGGTATCGTCATCGGTCTGATTGCCGGTTACTTCGGTGGCCGCATCGACAACCTGCTGATGCGCTTTGCCGATGTGCAGTTGTCGTTCTCCACCATGATGGTGGCGATCATCATCTCCGCCATATTTCAGGCAACCTTTGGCTCCGAGTTCTACTCGAAGTTCGCCATCATGATGCTGGTGGTGATCATCGGTATCGCCGAGTGGCCGCAGTATGCCCGTACCGTGCGCGCCTCTGTGCTGGCGGAGAAGAAGAAGGAGTATGTGGAAGCAGCCAAGGTGATGGGATTCCGCGCCCCGCGCATCATGTTCCGCCACATTCTGCCCAACTGTTTGTCGCCCATTCTGGTGATCTCCACCGTGCAGGTGGCCAACGCCATCATGAGCGAGGCGGCACTCTCCTTCCTCGGTCTGGGAATGCCGGTTGATCAGCCCTCGCTCGGTTCGCTTATCAGCGTCGGCTTCAACTACATCTTCTCCGGCTCCTGGTGGATCACCGCCTTCCCGGGAATCTGTCTGGTGGTGCTGGTGCTGGTCATCAACCTGCTGGGTGACTGGCTGCGGGATGTGTTTAACCCCAAGATCTACAAAGGGTAATCCGGGTTAGAAACGCAAAAATAAGAAGGGCGCCAATGAGGCGCCCTTCTTTTGCTTGATAGCTTTGAACGTTATCAGGCTTGCAGCCAGCTTTCGATACTGCGCTGGATGCCTGCATCGTCCAGACCGAGCAGGGCATAGATCTCCTGCTGGGTACCCTGTTCCACGAAGCGATCCGGCAGGCCGAGGTTGAGCACCGACTTGCACTGTTTGCTGCGCATCAGCAGTTCGTTCACCGCCGAACCGGCGCCGCCCATGATGGCGTTGTCTTCCAGAGTGACAAACTGATCGTGGCTGGCTGCCAGCGATAGCACCAGTGCCTCATCCATTGGTTTGACAAAGCGCATGTCCACCAGGGTGGCATCCAGCGCTTCGGCGGCCGCTTTGGCGTGGTGCAGAAGGGTGCCAAACGCCAGAATAGCGGTGCCTTTGCCTTCTCGCAGGATACGCCCCTTGCCAAGCTCCAGCGCCTGCATCTCTGACGAGATGGGGGCATCGCTCAGGCTGCTGCCGCGTGGGTAACGCACTGCGGCAGGGCCCTGATGGAGATAGCCGGTATAGAGCATCTGGCGGCACTCGTTCTCGTCAGATGGCGTCATCACCACCATGTTGGGCACGGTACGCAGGAAGCTGATGTCGAACGCCCCTTGATGTGTCGGGCCATCGGCGCCCACCAGACCGGCCCGGTCGATGGCGAACAGCACCGGCAGATCTTGCAGCGCTACGTCGTGGATCACCTGATCGTAGGCGCGCTGCAGGAAGCTCGAATAGATGGCCACCACCGGCTTCTTGTCGGCGATGGCGAGACCAGCGGCGAAAGTGACCGCATGCTGCTCTGCAATGGCCACATCGAAGTAGCGATCCGGATATTGCTGGCTGAATTTCACCAGACCGGAGCCTTCGCGCATGGCGGGGGTGATGCCGACCAGCTTCTCGTCTTTGGCCGCCATGTCGCACAGCCACTGGCCAAAGATGGCGGAGAAGGTGGGTTTGGTGCTGCTCGCCTTGGGCAGGGAGCAATCGTCAGGATTGAACTTGGGCACGGCGTGATAACCGATGGGGTCTTTTTCGGCCGGCTCGTAACCCTTGCCCTTCTTGGTCTTTACATGCAGCAGCTGCGGGCCCTTGAGATTGCGCATGTTGCGCAGGGTCTCGACCAGAGCCTCGATATCGTGACCGTCGATGGGGCCGATATAGTTGAAGCCGAACTCCTCGAACAGGGTGCCGGGCACCACCATCCCCTTGAGGTGCTCTTCGGCCCGCTTGGCCAGCTCCTTGACCGGTGGCAAACCCGCCAGCACCTTCTTGCCGCCTTCGCGGATGGTGGTGTAGAGCTTGCCTGACATGACCCGGGCCAGATGGTTGTTGAGCGCCCCGACATTCTCTGAGATGGACATCTCGTTGTCGTTGAGGATCACCAGCATGTCCTTGTGGACATCGCCGGCGTGGTTGAGCGCTTCAAAGGCCATCCCTGCGGTAATGGCACCATCACCAATCACCGCTACCACCTTGCGACCCAGCCCTTCACTCTCGGCGGCGACCGCCATACCGAGCGCCGCACCGATGGAGGTGCTGGAGTGGCCGACGGAGAGCACGTCGTACTCGCTCTCGCCGCGCCAAGGGAAGGGGTGCAGACCGTCTTTCTGTCGGATAGTGTGGATCTGGTCACGGCGCCCGGTCAGGATCTTGTGGGGATAGGCCTGATGACCCACATCCCAGATCAGCCGATCGAACGGGGTGTTGTAGACGTAGTGCAGGGCCACGGTCAGTTCGACGGTACCGAGGCCGGAGGCAAAGTGTCCACTGGAACGGCTCACCGAGCGCAGCAGATATTCGCGCAGCTCGCGGCACACGGCAGGCAGCCGTTCGAAGGGGAGAGATCGCAACTCGACCGGCGTGTCAGCGAGGGCCAGGTTGGGGAAATTGCTAATATCAACGCTCATATTGTTACTGTTATCCAGCGTTTAGTGGGTTCGCTCGATGATGTAATCGGCAAACGCTTCCAGAATGTCGGTATTGTAGGGCAAGGATTGCAGGGCTGTTAAGGCTTTCCCATGCAGTTCGCGAGCCAGCTCACGGGCATTTTCGAGTCCGAGCAGGGCTGGATAGGTACTTTTCTCCAGCGCCAGGTCAGAACCTTGTGGCTTGCCCAGGGTGGCGGTATCACCTGTGATGTCGAGGATGTCATCCTGCACCTGAAAGGCGAGGCCAATCGCGGCGGCATAGGTTTGCAGGGCAGCCAGCGTGGCGTCATCGACATCGGCTTTGCACAGGGCGCCGAGTGCCACGGCGCATTCAATCAGCGCACCGGTCTTGTGGCGGTGTACCTGCTCCAGTTCGGTAAGCGTGATCTGGCGCCCTTCGGCCTGCAGATCCAGCGCCTGGCCGCCACACATACCGAGATAGCCGGAGGCGCGGGCAAGGGTACTCAGCATTCGCACCCGGTTGGCCATCAAGGCGTCGGGCATGGGGTGATCGGCCAGAATGGAGAACGCCAGGGTCTGCAGCGCATCACCGGCCAGAATGGCGGTTCCTTCGTCAAACGCCTTGTGAACGGTTGGCTGACCACGACGCAGGTCGTCGTTATCCATGGCGGGCAGGTCATCGTGCAGCAGGGAGTAGGCGTGGATGCACTCCACGGCAGCCGCAGGGCCATCCAGCAGTTCGCTCTTGACGCCCAGCATCTCGCCGACCGCGTAGACCAGAAACGGGCGAACCCGCTTGCCGCCCAGCAGCAGGCCATAACTCATGGCATCGCGCAGGCGCGGCGCCATGGCGGGCAAGGATTCAAGTTGTGCTGACAGACAGTCGTCAATACGCTGACGATGCAGACGGGAAAAATGGTCCAGCGCCACTCACTCCTCTCCTTGTTCTGGCTGGAAGGGGGCGAGCTGGTCACTGCCATCGGCTTGACTGAGCAGGATCTGGATCTTCTGTTCGGCCAGTTCCAGCTTCTGCTGACCGGCCCGTACCAGATGAACGCCCTGCTCGAACTGCTTGAGTGCCTCTTCCAGGGGTAGGGAACCTTGTTCCAGCTGATGAACGATGGTTTCCAGCTCTTCCAGAGTGGCATCAAAACTCAGACGGTCGATTTTTTTACTGGCCATGTCCATCCTCGGGGATTGAAAAAAACGGCTTATATTAACATCGACCGTCCACAGGGGGGAGGCAGAAAAGCACTGGCTCCTCAAACTCTCGCTAAACTGGCCGATAATGAGCCATCATTCTCAGTGGATGCATGCTTGCCGCTAGGGTCGCAATAGCAGAAAATTCAACAAACTATAATTAGGCATAAGAATCGATGACAGGAGTAGGGACGTGGATCTAGGGAGCTTGTTAGGTATCGTTTTAGGATTTGGTGTCGTGATTTACGGCATGATCCTTGGTGGCTCGTTGAGCATGTTTATCGATATGCCATCGGTCTATATCACTATTCTTGGCTCAATCTTCATCGCTATGATGAAGTTCAATATCGGGCAGTTTTTTCTGGCTTTCAAGGTGGCGGGCAAAGCCTTTATGTACAAGGGCGACAAGCTCGACGACCTGATCGCCAAAGCCGTTGAATTGGCTGACGCGGCTCGCAAAGGCGGCTTTTTGGCGCTGGAGGCCGCAGAGATCCCCAATGCATTTATGAAAAAAGGGATCGACATGCTGGTGGATGGTCACGATGCCGAAGTGGTGCGTGCCGTGATGGAAAAGGATATTGACCTGACAGCCGAGCGCCATGTCATTGCCATCAAGGTCTTCCGTACCCTTGGGGATCTGGGCCCAGCCATGGGGATGATAGGTACGTTGGTGGGCCTGGTGGCCATGTTGTCAAATATGAGTGACCCCAAGTCGATCGGTCCGGCAATGGCGGTGGCCTTGCTGACCACCCTGTACGGAGCGATTGAGGCCAACATGATCGCCATTCCTATTGCTGACAAGCTGGAGCTGCGCAGCGGGGAGGAGAAGCTCAGTCGTACCCTGATCCTTGATGCCATTATGGGGATTCAGGATGGCCAGAACCCGCGGGTGATCCAGTCCATGCTGCAGAACTATCTGAGCCAGTCCAAACGCAATACCGGCGCGGAGTAGGCACCATGTCTGATTGCAAATGTCCCCCCCCCGGTCTTCCTGCCTATATGGGCACCTTTGCCGACCTGATGTCGCTGCTGATGTGCTTCTTCGTGCTGCTTCTCTCCTTTGCCGAGATGGACGTACTCAAGTTCAAGCAGATCGCGGGCTCTATGAAGAATGCTTTCGGAGTGCAGAACATCCTTGAGGTGAAAGATATTCCCAAGGGAACCTCGGTGATTGCCCAGGAGTTCAGGCCCGGTCGCCCTGAGCCCACGCCGATTGATACCGTGATGCAGCAAACCATCGATATGACTCAGACCGAACTGGAGTTTCTGCCCGGCGAGGCGGATCAGGCCGGTGGTCAGGACAAGAGTGACGGCAAGCAGACGGGGGGCGATACCGCGCAGGATGCGAAGAAGGCGCAAGAACAGTCCAATACCCTGGCCAAAGCCCTCGCCGAGCAGATGAAAGATCAGATCCAGGATGGCGCTATCGAAATCGAGGCGCTGGGCCAGCAGATCATTATCCGGATCAGGGAGAAAGCGTCGTTCCCGGCCGGTTCGGCGTTTCTGCAGCCCCAGTTCTGGCCGGTCATTCGCAAGGTAGCGACCCTGCTTAAGGATGTGCCGGGTGAAATCACCATCTCCGGTCACACCGACAACGTGGCGACCGAAGATGAGCTGTTCCAGTCCAACTGGGAGTTGTCGTCGCAACGGGCGGTGGCGGTGGCGCACCAGATGCTAAAGGTCCCCGGTTTTGATCAGGGACGGCTGGTGGTGCAGGGGATGGCGGACTCCCAACCACTGGTGCCCAATACCACCCCGGAAAATCGTCGGATGAACCGGCGGGTGGAGATCGCCATCATGCAGGGCAAACCGACCGTTTCGTCCCCAATTTCCGTACCGGAAGGGAAGTAGGCGAGGGGAATGCCGATGACGCAAGTGGGATCTGCATCAGGGGGCTGACGTGGATTTTGTGTTGGCTTCATATTAAGATGCCTCATCCGAACCGATTGCTGCGGCCTCCTTGCAGATGGCCGCAGTTTCTATTTTCAAGCAACCCAGGTTTCGACTATGAATCATACTCCGATGACTGTTCGCGGCGCTGAGAAGCTGCGCGAAGAGCTCGATTATCTCAAGACCGAGCTTCGTCCCCAGATTATCGAAGCGATTGCCGATGCCCGTGAGCACGGTGATCTGAAGGAAAACGCCGAATACCATGCCGCTCGCGAGCAGCAGGGGTTCTGTGAAGGCCGCATTCAGGAGATTGAAGCCAAGCTCTCCAATGCGCAGGTGATCGATGTCACCAAGATGACCAACAACGGCCGCGTTATTTTTGGCGCGACTGTGACTCTGCTCAAGAGCGAGACAGAGGAAGAGGTGGTCTACCGCATCGTGGGTGACGATGAGGCTGATATCAAACAGAACCTGATTTCCGTCAACTCCCCCATTGCCCGCGCCCTGATTGGCAAGGAAGTGGACGATGTTGCAATCGTCAAGACGCCGGGCGGTGATGTGGAATACGAAGTGCTGGAAGTCGCTTATATCTAAGCGAATGCTATAGACGATGAAACAGGGGGGCTGGCGCTCCCCTGTTTGTCTTTATCTATATGATTATTGATAAAAATCAGGACAGATACGCCTCGGTAAAGGCGTCCTGATGACGCTGAAACAACCAGTGGCGCAGCCGTTCGATGTTGCTCTCGCTCATTTGAAAGCTCAGCGCCCAGGTGGCATGGTCGGCATTGGCTTTAATGCGCCTAACCAGTCGTCCCTGCAGTGGAAGAGGGGCCTCTTGCTCGAAGCAGGGCTCGCCGTTGATGGGGGTATCGGCCACCATGTCGATTGGCAAATTTTCCACGATGAGGCCGTTGAGGGAGAGGCTGAGTACCTGAAACAGGCCCAGCTCGCTGCATAGCTTGGCTTTTTGGGTGAGACGCCAGGCGCGCGGTTGCGCAAATCCCAACTCCCTGATGACCGGTGCAGATAACCGGGGCTCGACGAAGCCATCTTCCCCTTGGGTAAAGCTCAGGGGAAAACGCAGCTGATGGCCTGCGAAGCGGGCTTCGAGTACAAGGTGTTCGGCTTTTTGCAGTAAGCCAAGCATGGGGGCATCGAGGTGACCACTCAGAACATGGGTGTCCTGATTGCTCCCCAAGTCCCGCAGCATGGCCAGCTCATCGTCGGTCAGAATAGGATGGTGAGCCATAATGCGTGTCCGGAAGTATTCATCGCAGGTTAAGGGCTTTGCGACTACTTTGGCAAGCGACTCGGGAAGAAGTGGAATAAGGAAAGAGCGATGCTCTTTCCTTTTACTTGCGGGGCAGCTGGATTTTGGGTTCGTTGGCTTGACGATAAATGGTCAGCACATGACCCATGCTTTGCACCTTGATTGAACCGGTTTCACGGACGATAGCATCCATAACCAGTTGTTTCATTTCGCGATCTTCAGAGGCAACCTTAACCTTGATCAGCTCGTGATGGTTCAGTGCCAGATCGATCTCGGCCAGTACACCTTCGGTCAGACCATGCTGACCCAGCAGGACGACAGGCTTGAGGCTATGGGCAAGGCCCTTGAGGTACTGTTTCTGTTTATTGTTGAGAATCATCGCAATTTCTTCATAAGTCAGGGTTGAAAGGGGCGTATTCTACCCCCACTTAGCCCTTAATACTAATAACCCTTGTGGTTTTTTAAAGTCGATTATCATGACCCAGAAAAAACGTTCCCCCAGTTCAACTCGCTGGTTAAAAGAACATTTCGACGATCAATACGTCAAAAAAGCCCAGAAAATGGGCCTGCGTTCTCGTGCTGTTTTCAAGATTGACGAGATCCAGGGCAAGGATCGCTTGCTGAAACATGGCATGACCGTAGTGGATTTGGGTGCAGCTCCCGGTGGTTGGTCCCAGTTCGCGGTTGAACAGGTTGGTGATTCGGGTCGCGTCATCGCATGTGACATTTTGCCGATGGATCCCATTGCTGGTGTCGATTTCCTGCAAGGGGACTTTCGGGAGGAAACTGTGCTCGGCGCCTTGCTGGAACGAGTGGGTCCCGACAAGGTCGATGTCGTGATGTCTGATATGGCGCCCAACATGAGCGGTACCCAGCAGGTGGATCAGGCTCGCGCCATGTATCTGGTCGAGCTGGCACTGGACATGTGCAATCAGGTATTGCGTAGTGACGGCAGTTTCGTAGTGAAGGTGTTTCAGGGAGAGGGCTTTGATGCCTATCTCAATGAAATTCGTAAACTTTTCTCCGCTGTCAAAATTCGTAAACCAGACTCATCCCGCGCCAGATCACGGGAAGTCTACATTGTGGCTACCGGTTTTAAACTGTAGTACCCTAACCTTCATCGTTAACTGTCAGTCTGCGAGGTTACTGATTTGAGTGACATGGCGAAAAACTTAATCCTGTGGCTGGTCATCGCCGTCGTTTTGATGTCGGTGTTCAATAGCTTCAGCCCCAGCGATACCACCAGTCGCCAGTTGGACTATTCCAGCTTCGTTAAAGAGGTGACCCAAGAGCAGATCCGTGAAGTGCGGATGGATGGTAAGGTCATTAATGGCGTCAAGCGTACTGGTGAACGATTCACCACCATCATCCCGGCGCCGGATCCCCAGCTGCTCAACGATATGCTCAATCACAATGTCAAAGTGATGGGCGAGAAGCCGGAAGAGCCGTCTCTGTTGACCTCTATCTTCATCTCCTGGTTCCCGATGCTGCTGCTGATCGGTGTCTGGGTCTTCTTCATGCGTCAGATGCAGGGCGGCGGTGGCAAAGGTGCCATGTCCTTCGGCAAGAGCAAGGCTCGCCTGATGAGCGAAGATCAGATCAAGACCACCTTTGCTGATGTTGCAGGTTGCGATGAAGCCAAGGAAGAAGTGAAGGAGCTGGTCGACTATCTGCGCGACCCGAGCAAATTCCAGAAACTGGGTGGCAAGATCCCGACTGGTGTGCTGCTGGTTGGTCCTCCCGGTACCGGTAAGACCTTGCTGGCCAAGGCCATTGCGGGCGAGGCCAAGGTGCCGTTCTTCACCATCTCTGGTTCCGATTTCGTGGAGATGTTCGTCGGTGTCGGTGCCTCCCGGGTGCGTGACATGTTCGAACAGGCCAAGAAATCCTCCCCCTGCATCATCTTCATCGATGAAATTGATGCGGTCGGTCGCCAGCGTGGCGCCGGTCTGGGTGGTGGTCACGATGAACGTGAGCAGACTCTTAACCAGATGCTGGTCGAGATGGATGGTTTTGAAGGCAATGAAGGCATCATCGTCATCGCAGCCACCAACCGTCCTGACGTACTGGATCCGGCACTGCTGCGTCCGGGCCGTTTCGACCGTCAGGTTGTGGTCGGTCTGCCGGATGTCCGTGGTCGCGAGCAGATCCTGAAAGTGCACATGCGCAAAGTTCCGTTGGCGGATGACGTCAATCCGGCGCTGATTGCCCGTGGCACCCCCGGTTTCTCCGGGGCGGATTTGGCCAACCTGGTCAACGAGGCAGCCCTCTTCTCTGCTCGTGAGAGCCGCCGAGTGGTCTCCATGGCCGAGTTCGAGAAGGCCAAGGACAAGATCATGATGGGTGCGGAACGCCGCTCCATGGTGATGAAAGAGTCCGAGAAAGAGATGACTGCATATCATGAAGCCGGTCACGCCATCATTGGTCGTCTGGTTCCGGATCATGACCCGGTTTACAAGGTCTCCATCATTCCGCGCGGTCGTGCGCTGGGTGTGACCATGTATCTGCCGGAGCAGGATCGCTGGAGCCACTCCAAGCAGCATCTGGAGTCGATGATCTCCAGCCTGTATGGCGGTCGTCTGGCAGAAGAGCTGATCTACGGTGCCGAGAAGGTTTCTACTGGTGCTTCCAACGACATCGAGCGAGCGACCGACATTGCACGCAAGATGGTGACCCAGTGGGGTATGTCCGAGCGTCTCGGCCCAATGCTCTACGCGGAAGAAGATGGTGAAGTGTTCCTCGGTCGCAGCATGGCCAAGGCCAAGCATATGTCCGACGATACAGCTCGTGTGATCGATGCCGAGGTCAAGCAGGTCATCGACCGCAACTACGCCCGTTCCAAGCAGATCCTGCTGGATAATATGGACGTGTTGCACAGCATGAAAGATGCGCTGATGAAGTACGAGACCATCGACGCCAAACAGATCGATGATCTGATGGCGCGTCGCGAGGTACGTGCTCCGAGCAACTGGCATGACGAGCACGGTGATACCCCGCAAGGCGGCTCCACTGTAGCTGCCGAGGCCAATCCTGCCGATGAGGCTGCACCGGTGGCGGATGTCACTATCGACAAAGCCAACGACGCGCCGGCCAAATAATTGTGACTCTCCAAACCCCGGGCTTGCCCGGGGTTTTTCTTTATCAGATGGACGTGAAAATGCAGTTAACCAGCAAGGGGCTCAGCCTCTCCCTCGATCGTCCCCATGTGATGGGGATCCTCAATGTGACGCCCGACTCCTTCTCCGATGGCGGTAATTTCAACCAGTTTGAACGGGCAATGGCCCATGCGCGCCAGATGGTCTCTGACGGTGCGACCCTCATCGACATCGGTGGCGAGTCAACCCGCCCTGGTGCGCCCGATGTGAACGAGCAGGAGGAGCTGGACAGGGTCATTCCTGTTGTGGAGCAGATGGTTCGTGAGCTGGATGTGATGATCTCCCTCGATACCTCCAAAGCGGCTGTGATGCGGGAGGGTTGCAAGGCGGGTGCCCATCTGATCAACGATGTGCGGGCGCTGCAAGAGCCTGGAGCGCTGCAGGCCGCGGCCGAAGCGCGGGTTCCGGTCTGTCTGATGCATATGCAGGGGCAGCCGAGAACCATGCAAGTCGAGCCGCACTATGACGACCTGATCGGGGAGGTACGCGCCTTCTTTGATGAGCGTATTGCGGCTTGTCTGGCGGTCGGGATCCGTCGTGAAGAGCTGTTGCTGGATCCGGGATATGGCTTTGGCAAAACCCTTGCACACAACTATCAGCTGTTGGCGGCTCAAAAGGAACTGCTTGATTATGGCTTGCCGCTATTGGTGGGGATGTCGCGAAAGTCTATGATAGGCAACCTGCTGGGCCGTCCGGTGGATGATCGTCTGGCGGGCAGTCTGGCATGCGCCCTTATCGGCATGCAGCATGGGGCCCGCATCATCAGGGTACACGATGTTAGGGAGACCATGGACGCATTGCGCGTCGGTTGGCTGGCAATGACGGGACAAGATTTTATTTCCAGATAATAAAGAGAACAGACAATGGCAAGAAAGTATTTCGGTACCGATGGTGTGCGTGGCAAGGTTGGCGAATACCCGATCACTCCTGATTTTGTAATGAAATTGGGTTGGGCTGCCGGCAAGGTGCTCTCCAAGAAGGGCACCAAAAAGGTGCTGATTGGCAAAGATACCCGCATCTCCGGTTACATGCTGGAATCCGCGCTGGAAGCGGGGCTCTCTGCGGCAGGCCTCAAGGCCATTCTGATGGGTCCCATGCCCACGCCGGCGGTTGCCTACCTGACTCGCACTTTCCGTGCCGAAGCTGGCATCGTCATCAGCGCTTCCCACAACCCCTTCTATGACAACGGCATCAAGTTCTTCTCCGCCGATGGCACCAAGCTGCCTGATGATGTCGAGCTGGCTATCGAAGCCGAGCTGGATCACGAGCTCAAGTGTGTCGAGTCGGCCGAACTTGGCAAAGCGGTGCGCATTGATGATGCCGCCGGTCGCTATATCGAATTCTGCAAGAGCACCTTCCCCTCTCACATGAATCTGGATGGGGTGAAAATGGTGGTCGACTGTGGCCACGGCGCTACTTACCACATTGCGCCGTCGGTTTTCCGCGAGCTGGGTGCCGAAGTGATCACCATGGGCTGTGCCCCGGATGGTCTCAACATCAACGATGGTGTCGGTTCGACTGCACCTGACGCTCTGGTGGCCAAGGTGCTGGAGTGCAAGGCCGATCTGGGGGTTGCCTTTGATGGTGATGGTGATCGTCTGATCATGGTTGACCATACCGGCTATCTCATCGACGGTGATGAAGTGCTCTATATCATCGCGCGCGATGCCCTGCGCAATGGTCGCCTCAAAGGCGGTGTCGTCGGCACCCTGATGGCCAACATGGGTCTGGAGCTGGCGCTGCAAACCCTGGGCATTCCGTTTGCCCGTGCCAAGGTGGGTGACCGCTATGTGCTGGAGATGATGGAAGAGAAGGGCTGGCGCATCGGTGGCGAGAACTCCGGCCACATTATCTGTCTGGATCAGACCACTACGGGTGATGGCATCGTAGCCGCCTTGCAGGTGCTTACCGCCATGCGCAGTGCCGAGATGCCGCTGGCCAAGCTGCGCTCCGGCATGAGCAAGTTCCCGCAGGTGCTGGTGAATGTTCGTTTTGCCGAAGGCAAGGATCCGCTGGCCGCGGATGCTGTCATGGCTGAGGTTGCCAAGGTGGAACAGGAGCTGGCTGGCCGTGGTCGCGTACTGTTGCGTAAATCAGGTACCGAACCGCTGATCCGGGTCATGGTCGAAGGGGAGCATGAACAGCAGGTGCGTGACATGGCTAAGCGCATCGCCAAGCAGGTTGAATCGGCGTTTTAATGAACAACCAGGGCGGCTTTTTAGCCGCTCTGGTTGTATCTTGTTCAAACGATTCAAAAATTTAAAAATAGCACTTGTCAGCTGAGCATCCTCTGGATATTATCAGCCCCGCTTTCGCAAGGGAGTTGCCGATGGGACATCGCAAGCCGTTTGTAGCAGCCAACTGGAAGTTGCACGGTAGTAGGTCGCAGTTAGAGCAGTTTACGAGTCAGTGTCTAAACGGCGTTGACGGGAAAGTAGATGTGGTTCTCTGCCCTTCCCATGTGCATCTCGACTTTAGCGCTTCACTGCTCAATGAGCAGAAGGTAATAAAGTTGGGGGCTCAGAATGTGAGTCAGCACGCGGCTGGCGCTTACACTGGAGAAATCTCGTGTCGGATGCTGGTAGAGGCAGGGTGTTGTTACGTATTGGTAGGGCACTCCGAGCGTAGGCGTCTCTTTGGTGAGACCAGTTTTATCGTCGCAGAGAAGTTTGCGGCAGCCAGAGCGGCAGGCTTGATTCCCATCCTCTGTTTAGGTGAATCAGGTGCGGCGAGGCAGGCGAGAAGAGCCTTCGAGGTGATCGCTGAAGAGCTGGATATCGTCATAGAGAAAAATGGCGCGATGGCTTTCGATAATGCTATCATCGCCTACGAGCCGATTTGGGCTGTAGGTACAGGTAAATGCGCCACACCCGAGCAGGCACAAGAGGTTCATTCCTTTATACGTGGTCGCTTGGCGGAGGATACTCCGGTAATAGGTGAGAAAGTTAGAATCATCTATGGTGGGAGCGTAACGCCGAGCAACGCGAGAGATTTGTTTGCACAGCCCGACATTGATGGCGGACTGATTGGCAGAGCAAGCCTCGATAGCGATGCGTTTTTAGGAATTGTTGAAGCGGCAAAGGGTGCAAGTTAAATGTACGAGATTCTTTTAGTCGTTTATCTGCTGGTTTCACTGGCTCTGATTGGTCTGGTGATGATTCAGCAAGGTAAAGGGGCTGATATGGGCGCCTCCTTCGGCGCAGGGGCATCGAACACAGTATTCGGCTCCGGTGGTTCAGGCAGTTTCCTGACCCGAACAACAGCAATTTTGGCTACTCTGTTTTTCGTTATCAGCCTGGTGCTCGGATCTATGTCCAGCAACAAGGTAAAACAGAGTAGTGAGTGGGAAAATCTGCAACAAACCCAACAGGTTGAGCAGACCAAAGCGCCAGTGAAGAAAGATACTGACGTTCCCGAGTAAGAGTTTTGCCGTGGTGGTGGAATTGGTAGACACGCTATCTTGAGGGGGTAGTGCTCTAGGGTGTGCGGGTTCGAGTCCCGCCCACGGCACCAATTAAGCAGTGAGCTCGGGAAACCGAGTGTATTATAGCCAGTCACTCTTGTGTCGAGAGAGTGAAGTGGCTATAATCTCGCACGATTTCGGACGCGGGGTGGAGCAGCATGGTAGCTCGTCGGGCTCATAACCCGAAGGTCGTCGGTTCAAATCCGGCCCCCGCAACCAAATTTCACGCATTTCCTACGCTCAGGAAGGCGGTCGCTGCGAGGCGACAATCAGGGTAAAGCGCCAAGCCCCGATTTGACATCGGGGCTTTTTGTTATGTGCAATTTACTCTGAATCGATATCTATCTGGGCTTTATGCCCTTTTTTTGTTTTTCGGAGGGTGACTTTGGCTACGTTGGAACAACGTTTGACCGATCTGCTCGAGGCTCCGGTCGTTGCCTTGGGTTTTGAACTTTGGGGTATTGAGTTTATCCGTGCGGGTAAACACTCCACCTTGCGTGTCTATATCGACGGCGAGCAGGGTGTGACTGTCGAGAACTGTGCTGAGGTCAGCCATCAGGTTGGCGCCATCATGGACGTCGAAGATCCCATCACCGAGGAGTATTACCTCGAGGTATCCTCCCCCGGCCTGGATCGTCCCCTGTTCAAGGTTGCCCATTTCGAAAAATACGTTGGCCAAGAGGCGGCGGTAACGCTTCGGATGGCAACAAACAACCGCCGCAAGTTCAAAGGCGTAATCAAAGCTGTGCAAGGCGACATGATCACCCTGACAGTAGATGGTAAGGACGACGTGTTGGCTTTCACCAATATCCAAAAAGCGAACATAGTGCCGAACTTTGGTTAACGAGGCTATCGGATATGAATAAAGAGATTTTGCTGGTCGTTGACGCAGTATCCAACGAGAAAGCGGTACCCCGTGAGAAGATCTTCCAGGCTCTGGAAACCGCGCTGGCGACTGCGACCAAGAAGAAATATGAAGGCGAGATTGAAGTTCGGGTCGAAATCGATCGCAAGACCGGTGACTACGACACTTATCGCCGCTGGGTAGTCATTGCGGATCAAGCCGCGATGGAGAACCCCTATGCTGAAATCACCCTGGAAGCGGCACAAATTGATCAGCCGGAAATCCAGATCGGTGAGTATGTTGAAGACCAGATCGACTCTGTGACCTTCGACCGTATCACTACCCAGACCGCCAAGCAGGTTATCGTGCAGAAAGTGCGCGAAGCCGAGCGTTCACAAGTAGTTGATCAGTTTAAAGATAAAGAAGGCACCATCATCAGTGGTGTGGTCAAGAAGAGTAACCGCGACAACGTCATCCTGGATCTGGGCAGCAATGCTGAAGCCGTGATCTTCCGTGATGACATGCTGCCGCGCGAAACCTTCCGCCCGGGCGACCGTGTCCGTGGCCTGCTGTATGCAGTGCGTCCGGAAGCCCGTGGTTCCCAGCTGTTTGTCAGCCGTTCCAGCCCGGACTTCCTGAAAGAGCTGTTCCGTATCGAAGTACCGGAGATCGGTGAAGAGATGATCGAAATCATGGGCGCTGCCCGTGATCCGGGTTCCCGCGCCAAGATCGCGGTGAAGACCAACGATCGTCGTATCGACCCGATCGGTGCCTGTATCGGTATGCGTGGTGCCCGTGTGCAAGCTGTCTCCGCCGAGCTGAGCGGTGAGCGTGCCGACATCGTACTGTACGATGACAACCCGGCCCAGTACGTGATCAATGCCATGGCACCTGCCGATGTGGCCTCCATCATCGTTGATGAAGACAACCACACCATGGATATCGCCGTGGAAGCTGCCAACCTGGCTCAGGCCATCGGTCGCAATGGTCAGAACGTGCGTCTGGCCTCCCAGCTGACCGGTTGGGAGCTGAACGTGATGACCGTTGAGGACATGCGTGCCAAGCACCAGGCCGAAAACGACCGCATCATGAACCTGTTCACCAGCACTCTGGATATCGACGACGATTTCGCCGGTCTGCTGATGGAAGAGGGCTTCTCTACCCTGGAAGAGATCGCCTTTGTACCGGTCAACGAGCTGCTGGCTATCGACGGTCTGGATGAAGACATGGTCGAAGAGCTGCGCAAGCGCGCCAAAGATGCCCTGACTACCAAGGCACTGGCCAAAGAAGAGTCTTTCGATGGCGTTGAGCCGTCCGAAGAGCTGCTCAATCTGAACGGTCTGAGCCGCGAACTGGCTTACGCTCTGGCGGGCCGTGGCGTGGGCACCCTGGAAGATTTGGCTGAGCAAGGTATCGATGACCTTGCTGATATTGAAGGGCTGACTGCCGAGAAGGCAGGTGAGCTCATTATGGCTGCTCGCAATATCTGTTGGTTCGGAGAAGAGCAGTCCGAGTAAGATCAAACGGAGGAAAATGAATGGCAGAAGTATCAGTCAAACAACTTGCCACTGACATCGACACACCGGTTGATCGTCTTCTCCAGCAGTTTGTCGATGCCGGTATCAGCAAGAGCAAGGCCGACGACATGGTCAGCGAGTCTGAGAAACAGGCTCTGCTGGCACACCTGAAGAAACAGCATGGAGGTGACGAGGTCGCCGCTCCTGCCCGCATGACCTTGCAGCGCAAGACCAAGAGCACCATCAGTGTTCAGGGGACTGGCGGCAAGAACAAGGAAGTGCAGGTAGAAGTGCGCAAGTCTCGCACCTATGTAAGACGCTCGGCGCTGGAAGATGAACAGCGTCAGGCGGAAGCCGAGGAAACAGCGCGTTTGGAAGCAGAAGAAAAAGCTCGTCGCGAGGCCGAAGAGAAGGCTCGCCTCGAAGCTGAAGAGAAGGCTCGCCGTGAGGCTGAGCAAGCTCGTCGTGAAGCTGAGGAAAAGGCGCGGATCGAGGCACAATCAAAGGCTCGACAGGCTTCACAGCCCGCCAAAGCAGCCAGTAGCACAGCTCAGCAAGAGGCAGAAAAGATGGCCAAGCGCGAAGCAGAAGAACTGAAGCGCCAACAGGAACAGACAGCTTTGAAAAAAGCTGAAGAACTCGCCGCGAAGAAAGCCGAAGAGGCTCGTCTCATGGCGGAACAGAACGCAGCCCGCTGGGCTGAAGAAGAGGCCGCTCGCGCCAAAGAGAGCAGCGACTACCATCTGACCACCAACAAGCATGCGCAAGCCGCAGAAGACGAGTTGGATCGGAAAGAAGAGACCAGCCGTCGCACTGCCGCAGCAGCCAAGGCACCGAAGAAAGCCGGTCGTCGTGAAGATGATCGCGACTCTCGCAACCCGCGTGCCCGTAAAGGCAAGCGCGGCAAGGTCGCCATGCCGAACGCCATGAAGCACGGCTTCAACAAGCCGGCTGCCGTGGTGAACCGCGACGTCGTCATCGGCGAGACCATCACTGTGGCCGAGCTGGCCAACAAGATGGCTGTCAAGGGCGTTGAAGTCATCAAGGTGATGATGAAGATGGGTGCCATGGCCACCATCAACCAGGTGATCGACCAGGAGACCGCTCAGCTGGTCGCCGAGGAGATGGGTCACAAGGTTGTGCTGCGTCGTGAGAACGAGCTGGAAGAGGCGGTACTGTCCGATCGTGACGAGACCTCCGAAGCCAAGCCGCGCGCACCGGTCGTTACCATCATGGGTCACGTTGACCACGGTAAGACCTCGCTGCTCGACTACATTCGTAAAGCCAAGGTTGCTGCTGGCGAAGCCGGTGGTATTACCCAGCATATCGGTGCTTACCACGTCCAGACCGACAGTGGCATGATCACCTTCCTGGATACTCCGGGTCACGCGGCGTTTACCTCCATGCGTGCTCGTGGTGCCAAGGCGACCGATATCGTTGTTCTGGTTGTTGCAGCTGACGACGGCGTGATGCCGCAAACCATCGAAGCTATCCAGCACGCCAAGGCTGCCGGTGTGCCGCTGGTTGTTGCGGTCAACAAGATCGACAAGCCGGAAGCGGATCCGGATCGCGTCAAGACCGAACTGGCCCGTTACAACGTCATGTCCGAAGATTGGGGTGGAGACTGCCAGTTCGTGCACGTATCCGCCAAGTCTGGCGAAGGCATCGACGACCTGCTGGAAGCCATCCTGATCCAGGCTGAAGTACTGGAGCTGAAAGCGGTGGTTGACGGTATGGCCAACGGCGTCGTGATTGAATCCTTCCTGGATAAAGGTCGTGGTCCGGTTGCTACCGTACTGGTACAAGAAGGTACTCTGCGTCAGGGCGACATCGTTCTGTGTGGTCTCGAGTACGGCCGTGTTCGCGCCATGCGTGACGAACTGGGTCGCGAGATCAAGGAAGCGGGTCCGTCCCTGCCGGTGGAAATCCTGGGTCTGTCCGGCGTTCCCTCTGCCGGTGACGAAGCTACCGTTGTCCGTGACGAGAAGAAAGCCCGTGAAGTGGCGCTCTATCGTCAGGGCAAGTTCCGCGAAGTCAAGCTGGCTCGCCAGCAGAAGGCCAAGCTGGAAAACATGTTCGCCAACATGACCGAGGGCGAAGTGTCCGAAGTGAACGTGGTGATCAAGGCCGACGTACAAGGTTCTGTGGAAGCGATCTGCGATGCGCTGGTCAAACTCTCCACCGACGAAGTGAAGGTGAAGATCGTGGGTTCCGGCGTAGGTGGTATCACCGAAACCGACGCGACCCTGGCTGCTGCTTCCAGCGCCATCCTGGTTGGTTTCAACGTCCGTGCCGACGCATCTGCGCGCAAGGTCATCGAATCCGAGAGCCTGGATCTGCGTTACTACTCCGTCATCTATGACCTGATCGACGAAGTGAAGCAGGCCATGAGCGGCAAGCTGGCCCCTGAGTATCGTCAGGAAATCATCGGTCTGGCTGAAGTGCGTAGCGTCTTCAAGTCTCCGAAGTTCGGCGCCGTTGCCGGCTGTATGGTTACCGAAGGTGTGGTCAAGCGTTCCAACCGTATCCGCGTTCTGCGTGACAACGTGGTTATCTATGAAGGCGAGCTGGAATCCCTGCGCCGCTTCAAGGATGACGTCAACGAAGTTCGCAACGGCTACGAGTGTGGTATCGCGGTCAAGAACTACAACGACGTGCGCGAAGGCGACCAGATCGAAGTTTACGAGACTGTTGAAATCCAACGGACTCTGTAAGCCGAGAGTTAGACAAAATAGGGGGCCGCGGCCCCCTTTTATCGCAGGATAGAATATGGCCAGAGAATTCAGCCGGACCCGTCGGGTCGGACAGCAGATCCAGCGTGAAATCGCGCTGATCCTGCAGCGCGAGGTGAAAGACCCGCGCATCGGCATGGTGACCGTTTCCGATGTGGAAGTGTCCCGTGACCTCAACTATGCCAAGATTTACGTCACCTTCTTGCAGCTGGAAAATGATGCAGAGCGCATCAAGGAAGGCTTGCAGGGTCTGACCGAAGCAGCCGGATATATCCGTAGTCTGCTGGGCAGTGCCATGCGTCTGCGCGTGGTGCCCGAGCTGCGTTTCTACTACGACCAGACCCTGGTCGAGGGGATGCGTCTCTCCAACCTGGTGACCAACACTGTGCGTGAAGACAAGCGTCGCATGGCCGAATCCGGCCGTGACGAAGAAGCTGAATCCGCACCGGATGACACGACAGAGGATAAAGCCTGAGATGACCCGAAGACGTCGTTTCAAGGGCCGTGATGTGCACGGCATTCTGCTGCTGGACAAGCCGACCGGCCTGACCTCCAACGATGTGTTGCAGAAGGTCAAGCGCATTTACAACGCCGCCAAGGCCGGTCACACCGGCGCACTGGATCCGCTGGCGACCGGCATGCTGCCGATCTGCCTCGGCGAGGCCACCAAGTTCTCCCAGTATTTGCTGGAAGCGGACAAACGCTATGAGGTGACCGCCAAACTGGGCGAGCGCACCAACACCAGCGACTCCGATGGTGAGGTTGTCTCTACTCGTCCGGTGAACGTGGCTGTCGGTACCCTGATCGAGGCGCTGGATCAGTTCCGCGGCCCCATCATGCAGGTGCCGTCCATGTACTCCGCGCTCAAGCACAACGGCCGTCCGCTCTACGAATATGCCCGTGAAGGCATCGAGATCGAGCGAGAAGCCCGTCCCATCACCGTATTCGAGCTCAAACTGCTGAGCTTTGAAAGTGATGAAGTGCGCCTTGAAGTGCACTGCAGCAAGGGCACCTACATCCGCTCTCTGGTGGATGATCTGGGTGAAGCGCTGGGTTGTGGCGCCCACGTGACCCAGTTGCGCCGTACCCAGGTGGCCAGCTATCCGTACGAGCGGATGCTGACGCTGGAGCAACTCGAGTGCATCTTCGAGCAGGCCAAGGCCGAGAGCATCCCGCCGCGTGAGCAGCTGGATCCGCTGTTGTTGCCGATGGATACCGCCGTGGCAAGCTTGCCCGAGGTGAACATGCTGGCGGTTGTGGCTGCCTATGTGAATCAGGGCCAGGCGGTGCAGGTAGCGGGTGCGCCGCAAAGCGGTCAGGTTCGCATGACGGTCGGCCCGGAGCGCGAGTTCATCGGGGTTGGCGAGATTGATGATGATGGCCGCGTTGCTCCCAAGCGACTGGTGCGTTATCACGACGAGGAGTGATCCTCAGGCGGTATCAGGGCGTCTTTCCCGTTTCGCCTCTTTATCGTTGCGAAATGGGGCGGGGACGATTATGATACCGCCCTCATTTCACGGCTGAATTAGAGATTGGCTGTGAACCTTTAAACACTCTACTGGAGTATTACCATGTCTCTAAATGCTGAGATCAAAGCTCAAATCGTTGCTGACAACGCTCGTTGCGCCAACGACACCGGTTCCCCCGAAGTGCAAGTTGCCCTGCTGACTGCCCAGATCAACCATCTGCAAGGTCACTTCAAAGAGCACTCCAAGGACCACCACGGTCGTCGCGGTCTGCTGCGCATGGTTTCCCAGCGTCGTAAGCTGCTGGACTACCTGAAGCGTAAAGATTCCGAGCGTTATGCTGCTCTGATCGCCAAGCTGGGTCTGCGTCGTTAATCGACCTTCAGATTTCGCGAAAAAGGGGAACCGTCAGGTTCCCCTTTTTTATTGCTCTTCAAGCCGTTGCCTGCCTCACAGAATTCGCGTCGCCGCTTACCTTTTGCATCGAATCAAGTATACTTGTGCGCGAATTTAAAGAGCCAAATTGTAAAAAGGAAATTCACGTGAATCCTATTGTAAAGTCATTCCAGTACGGTCAACACACCGTCACTCTGGAAACCGGTGTGATGGCCCGTCAAGCCACTGCGGCCGTTATGGTCAGCATGGACGATACCTGCGTATTTGTGACCGTAGTCGGCAAGAAAGAGGCCGATCACGGCCGTGATTTCTTCCCGCTGACCGTCAACTACCAGGAGCGTACCTATGCTGCTGGTCGTATCCCGGGTGGTTTCTTCCGTCGTGAAGGCCGTCCGAGCGAAGGCGAGACCCTCATCTCCCGTCTGATCGACCGTCCTATTCGTCCGCTGTTCCCGGAAGGCTTCCTCAATGAGGTTCAGGTCGTTGCGACCGTAATGTCCGTGAATCCGGCCGTATCCCCCGACATCGTTGCCATGATCGGTGCCTCTGCTGCACTGGCCATCTCCGGTATCCCGTTTGGCGGCCCGATCGGTGCTGCTCGCGTGGGTTACATGAACGGTCAGTATGTGCTGAACCCGACCACCACCGAACTGCCGCAGAGCGATCTGGATCTGGTGGTTGCCGGTACTGCCAACGCGGTACTGATGGTTGAGTCCGAAGCGGCCATCCTTTCCGAAGAAGTGATGCTGGGCGCCGTGGTATACGGTCACGAGCAGATGCAGACCGTGATCAATGCGATCAACGAGTTTGCCGCTGCCGTCGGCACCAAGCCGTGGGACTGGACTCCGCCTGCCGTCAACGAAGCGCTGAAAGCCAAGGTTGCCGAGCTGGCGAGCGCCGAACTGGGTGAAGCCTACCGCATCACCGAGAAGGCCGTTCGTTACGAAACCATCGCGGCCATCAAGGGCCGTGTGGTTGAGCAAGTTATCGCTTCCGGCGTGGAAGAAGATGCCAAGAAGATCGGCGAAGAGTTCCACAGTCTGGAAAGCCGCATCGTTCGTGGTCGCGTAGTACGTGGTGAGCCGCGTATCGATGGTCGCGATCCGGAAATGATCCGCGCCCTGAGCGTAGGTACCGGTATTCTGCCCCGTGCTCACGGCTCTGCCCTGTTCACCCGTGGTGAAACTCAGGCCATCGTGGTCGCCACTCTGGGTACCGAGCGTGACGCCCAGAACATCGATGAGCTGACCGGCAACCGTGCCGATCGCTTCATGCTGCACTACAACTTCCCGCCATACTGTGTCGGTGAGACTGGCATGATGGGTAGCCCGAAGCGTCGTGAAATCGGTCACGGCCGTCTGGCCAAGCGCGGCGTTGCTGCCGTGATGCCGAGCGCCGCCGAGTTCCCGTACGTGGTGCGCGTGGTCTCTGAAATTACCGAATCCAACGGTTCCTCCTCCATGGCGTCTGTCTGTGGTTCCTCTCTGGCGCTGATGGATGCCGGTGTGCCGATCAAGGCCTCCGTTGCCGGTATCGCCATGGGTCTGGTGAAGGAAGAAGAAGGTTTCGTTGTGCTGTCCGACATTCTGGGTGACGAAGATCACCTGGGCGACATGGACTTCAAAGTAGCCGGTACCACCGAAGGTGTGACCGCGCTGCAGATGGACATCAAGATCGAAGGCATCACCAAAGAGATCATGGAGATTGCTCTGAAGCAAGCTCGTGGCGCTCGTCTGCACATCCTGAAAGTGATGGACGAAGCTATCCAGGCTCCCCGTGCCCAGATCTCCGATTTTGCACCGCGTATCCACACCATCAAGATCAATCCTGAGAAGATCAAGGACGTGATCGGTAAGGGTGGTTCCGTGATCCGTGCGCTGACCGAAGAGACCGGCACCAACATCGAGCTGGATGATGACGGCACTGTACGTATCTCCGCCGTGGCCAACGAAGCCGCCATGGAAGCGATCCGTCGCATCGAGGCCATCACCGCCGAGATCGAAGTGAACCGCATCTATGAAGGTAAAGTTGTTCGTCTGGCCGATTTCGGTGCATTCGTCAACATTCTGCCGGGCAAAGATGGTCTGGTACACATCTCCCAGATCACCGACGCTCGCGTGCAGAACGTGGCTGACCACCTGACCATCGGTGACGTAGTCAAGGTGAAGGTACTGGAAGTGGACCGTCAGGGCCGCGTACGTCTCTCCATCAAGGAAGCGAACGCCCCGACCGAAGCGGCTGCACCTGCTGCTGACGCCGCTCCGGCCGCTGAAGAAGCGCCTGCTGCAGAGTAATCTGCTCGCCTGATACCGGATTGGTTCCGGTTGATGTAAAAAGTCCGGCTCCCCAATGGGAGCCGGACTTTTTTATGGTCAAAACGCGCTATAAGGGATTACTTGCCGAGGATGGCGTACTGCATCTCTTGCAAGGGGAGCACATGGCGGGCTGCTCCCAGCTTGATCGCCTCTTTGGGCATGCCGAAGACCACGCAGGATGCCTCATCCTGGGCATAGGTGTTGGCACCCGCATCCAGCATCTCGCGCAATCCCCGTGCACCATCATCCCCCATGCCGGTCATGATGATGCCGGTGGCATTCTTGCCGGCATATTTGGCGACGGAGCGAAACAGCACATCCACCGAGGGGCGATGGCGGTTGATAAGCGGCCCGTCGACTACCTCGACGTGATAGTAGGCCCCGCTGCGCTTGAGCAGCATATGCTTGCCTCCGGGGGCAATCAGCGCCAGCCCCGGGATCACCCTGTCATTGTTTCTCGCCTCCCGCACTTCTATCTGGCAGACCCCGTTCAGGCGTTCTGCAAACATGGCGGTAAATTTCTCCGGCATGTGCTGCACGATGACAATGCCGGGGCTGACCCGGGGCAAGGCAGTCAGCACGGCTTCCAGTGCCTGGGTGCCGCCGGTTGAGGTGCCGATGGCGATGAGCCGCTCGGTGGTTTGTGCCATGGCGTGCTGGTTGGGCGCCAGCATGGCATCCGCGTTGAGTTTGGTGCTGACCGGCACAGAGGATGGCTTGCCCACGCGCTTGAGGTTGGCTTGGGCCGCAGCACGTACCGCCATAGCCAGGTCGTGGGCAGATTCTTGCAGAAAGCTTTTTATCCCCATGGTCGGCTTGGTGATGATGTCCACCGCGCCGGCAGCCATTGCCTGCAGGGTGGTCTCGGCTCCCTTTTCGGTGAGGGAGGAGCAGATCACCACCGGGGTTGGATGCTCTGCCATGATCTTGGTGAGAAAGGTGATGCCATCCATACGGGGCATCTCCACATCGAGCACGATGACGTCAGGCCACTCTTTCTTCAGCTTTTCCTGGGCAAACAGGGGATCCGATGCTGTGGCGATCACCCGGATATCAGGCTCCTGCTCCAGCACCGCTTGCAATACCTGTCTGACCACGGCGGAATCATCCACCAGCATGACCCGGATCTGCTTCATTCTCGCGACTCCCGTTGATGTGGCAGACGATGATGGCGGAGCCAGACACTGCCGTTGCTGAGCTCAAAGAGCAAGCTTCGGTGGCCGCTATGGCCAAGATGATGAGCCTTGATATCAAGGCCAAGGTGTCGGGTCAGCTGCCAGGCTGCCTGAATATTTTTGGCGGCGACATTGTTGTCGCTCTGTGCGTATTGAGGCTCGGTAAACATGTTGCCACCCCCGAACAACTTGGCCTCATATTCATGGATAGGGGCGGGATAGTGACTGGCCGCTTGCAGCAGCAAGGCGAGGGCCTCATCGGCATAGCGCCCATCCAGCTTGGTAGAGGGATTGCGCCGACTTGGCAGCATGTAGTGGCACATTCCTCCCTGTTTCTGCTCCGGATGCCACAAGGTGATGGCAATACAGGAGCCCAGTACGGTTCTGACCACCACATCCTCCTTGCCAAAAAAGAGCTCTCCCGGTTGCAGGATCACCTCCCGAGTCATGACTTATCTCTTCTGATAGATGGAAGGCGAGACAAGCTGCAGGCCGTGGTGCAGGCCATGCAGGCTCTCGGCGTGGCTCACCAGCAGGTAGCCACCGGGTTTGAGTCTGGGTACCAGCCGCTGCAATACTTGCCCTTTGGTCTCCTTGTTGAAGTAGATCATCACGTTTCTGATGAAGATGACGTCAAACATGCCGATGTCCGGCAGATCCTGATTGAGGTTGATCTGCATGAACTGCACCTTGTCCCGCAACTTGCGATCGATGATGAAGATGCCCTCCTGCAGGCCCACACCCTTGAGGCAATATTTCATCAAAAAGGGCAGTGGAATATTTTGCGCCCGCTCGATGGGGTAGCGACCGCTCATCGCCTGTTCCAGCACCCTGGACGAGATATCGGAGGCCAGGATCTCCCAGTTGAAGGTGCTGCGTTTTTCCGCGAGGGTCATGGCCAGACTGTAGGGCTCCTCGCCGGATGAGCTAGCAGCGCTCCAGACCCGCAGTGGTTGCTCGGGCGGGAGCGCTGAGACTATCTCCCGCGTCAGAAACTCGAAGTGTTTGGGCTCCCTGAAAAAGTAGGTTTCGTTGGTGGTAAGGAGATCAAGCGCCAGCTGCAGTTCGCTGCTGCGATCGTTCATGATGAGCTGGAAGTAGTCGTCATAACTATCCAGCTCATAGTGGCAGAGGCGTTTCGCCAGTCGGCTGGCTACCAGCGCCTTCTTGGCCGGAGACAGCTCTATCCCCGCCGTTTGATGAAGCCAGCGTTGGAAACGGGAGAACTCATCATCATGCAGCTGGGTTTGATACAAAAAACTGTCCCTCTACCTGTGTTGTCGGAGATGGGAGAGGCAACGCCTCTCCGTGACTAGAACCGCACAAAATCACCATCGCCGATGGGGCGTTGGACTGTGGTGGCTCGTTCCCGACTGTTGGCATTGCTCTCGTTCATGAAGCGACCTCGGGTATTGGGGTGAAGATGCGAGCTGGCTGCTTTACCTTCTTTGGCGTGGGCCTCGAGGGTAAAGAACTCCATGGCCAGTTGCAGCTGTTCAGCCTGGCTGCTCATCTCTTCTGCTGTGGCAGCCAGCTCTTCGCTGCAAGAAGCGTTCTGCTGGGTAACCTGACTCAGCTGGTTCATGGCCTGATTGATCTGGCTGACACCGGTGGATTGCTCAACCGAAGCGGCACTGATCTCCTGCACCAGATCCGAGGTCTTGTTGATGGAGGGCACCATTTGATCGAGCAGGCGACCTGCTTTTTCCGCCATCTCGACACTGCTGGAGGCCAGCTCACCAATCTCCTGTGCTGCCACCTGGCTGCGTTCGGCCAGTTTGCGCACCTCCGCCGCCACTACGGCAAAGCCTTTGCCGTGATCGCCTGCCCGCGCCGCTTCGATAGCTGCGTTGAGTGCCAGCAGGTTGGTCTGGTAGGCGATGTCATCGATGATGCCAATCCGTCTGGCGATCTGCTTCATGGCATCCACAGTCAGTTTGACCGCTTCTCCTCCCTCTACGGCTTCTTTGGCTGCCTTGCTGGCCATGCCATCGGTGACCTGGGCATTGTCGGTATTCTGGTTGATGCTGGCGCTCATCTGCTCGATGGAAGCGCTAGTCTCCTCCATGCTGGAGGCTTGTTCACTGCTGGATTGGCTGATCGACTGGGCGGTCGCGCTTACCTGCTCGGCGGCACTGGAGAGGTTGTCAGAGGCGCCGCGCACTTCGGTGACGATGTTGGTGAGCGAAGCGATAGTTTTGTTGAGCGCATCCTTGGTGGTGCCAAACACGCCAGGGTAGTCCGCCTCAATCTGTTGGGTCAGGTCACCTTTTGCCAGACATTGCACGACCCGGATGACGTCGTTGAGGGTGCTGTCGATCACTTCGGCAATCTGGTTGATCCCTTCTCCCATCGCCTGAAAGAAGCCGCTCTTGCCAGTAAGTTCCATCCTGCGGTGCAGCTCGCCATTGATCACGGCCTGCACAATGTCGGACATCTCTTTCTCTATCATCACCTCCTTGGTTCTGTCGGCCCATTCGACCACGGATCCCAACCGTTCACCGGTATCGTTGAAGACCGGATTGGCGATCAGGGAAAAGGTACGCCCCCCCAGCTGGATCTGGGTACGGTAGGTGCTGTTGAGTTTGGCCAGCATGGCGCGCTGATGGCCGGGATTTTTATGGAAGCTGTCGATGTTGGCGCCCATCAGCTGATTGGCGTTGAAGCTGTAGAGCTCTTTCTTGATGTCAGTCTCAGCCTGATTGAGCATGCCGGTCACTGCCTCGTTCATATAGATAATGTCGAGGTTGGTATCGGCAATCATCACGTTGGTGCTGGCACAATCGAGGGCTTTGCGAACCAGCTGGTTCTCATGGAGCAGCATCTGGTTCTTTTTAATGTCGTTGCGACTCTGTTCCAGCTTGTCACTGAGCAAGGTGACCACCTCGTTGATGGCATGTCCTACTTCACGAAAGGGACTGTCCATACCGGAAAGATCGAGTGGTGCTGGAACCTGCTCTGCCAGGACTGCGTGTTGCAGCTGGCCGATTGCGTCGAGTAACTGGGTCCGCTGCCTCACTTCGGTGGCATTGTCTCCGAAGAGTTTTCCTAAGAGTGATTGGGTCATGAGCGTTTCCTTATGCTGCATGTCGTGGAGTATGGAGGCCTTTTCAGGAGGGTTGCAGGTTGCCTTGTGGCAACCTTGCCTGTGGCTGGGCCAGTTCGTTGAGTTGAGCCATCTCATCGAGTGACAACACTTTCCCGGTATCTATGAGGATGACGAATTTGCCGTTGACCTTGCCCATGCCGCTGATGAAATCGGCCCGGATGCGGGCACCAAAACTGGGTGGGGGCTCGATATCTGCTTGTGGGATACCCAGTACTTCCGATACGGAATCCACCACAACGCCAATATCCTGACCTACAGGTTCATCGCCCTGCGGGGCCATTCCCTCAATAATGACGATGCAACTGCGGCGAGTGATGACCGACGGTGCATTGCCAAAGCGGGCATTCAAGTCTACGACCGACACTACCGCCCCTCTGAGGTTGATTACGCCGCGAATAAAACCCGGCATCATCGGAACCGGAGTGATATTGCCGTATTCGATGATCTCTTTGACCCCCAGAATATTGATGGCGAACATCTCGTTGTTGATCAGGAATGTCAGGTACTGGGCATCGCCACTGTTCTCGTCAGCGGCCGCTGATGGCACCGTGATGTCGGTGGATGTATGCATGGTCGCCTCCGGTTAAAAGCGGACAAAATCCGCGTCATCAATGGAATGGGATGATGGTTGATTGGGCTGGCTGGCCCGTTGTGGGGGGGCGATGAAACTGCCTCTGGGTGGCATGCCCTTGTGGCCGGTTTCATGGGGCCTGGTGTTGAGCTGCGCACTTTTCTCCAGAGCAAAAAAGGCCATGGTTTGCTGCAGTTCGCTGGCTTGTGAACTCATCTCTTCGGCCGTGGCTGCCAGCTCCTCGCTGCTGGCTGCATTCTGCTGTGTCACCTGATTAAGCTGGTTCATGGCCAGACTGATCTGGTTGGCTGCACTGGCTTGTTCACCTGAGGCGGCATTGATCTCTTGTACCAGGTCAGAGGTTTTGCGAATGGAGGGGACGATCCTCTCCAGCAGGTTGCCAGCCCGCTCTGCCTTGCTGACGCTGTCGGAGGAGAGCTCGCCAATCTCCTGCGCTGCGATCTGGCTGCGCTCTGCCAGTTTTCTCACCTCGGCAGCAACCACCGCGAAGCCTTTGCCATGTTCTCCGGCGCGAGCCGCCTCGATGGCGGCGTTGAGGGCAAGCAGGTTGGTCTGGTAGGCAATGTCGTCGATGATGCTGACTTTCTTGGCGATTTGCTGCATGGCGGTCACCGTCTGTTGAACGGATTGGCCCCCTTCGGTAGCCTCCAGTACCGAGTTGCTGGCCATGCTGTCGGTGATCTTGGCGTTCTCGGTGTTCTGATTGATGCTGGCGCTCATCTGCTCGATAGAGGCGCTGGTCTCTTCAACGCTGGCTGCTTGCTCGCTGGTGGCCTGGCTCAATGCCTGCGCCGTATTGCTCACCTGATTGGAGGCATTGGTCAGGTTGTCGGCGGCGTTGCGTACCTCTTCGATGATATTGGTCAGCGCAGTGATGGTCCGGTTGAGGCCGTCTTTGGTCTGGCCGAAAATACCTGGGTAGGGCTCATCGATCCGTTGGGTCAGGTCCCCTTTGGAGAGCGCGGTGGCGATGCGCATCACATCTTCCAGACTGGTATCTGTCACATGGGAAAGGCGATTCAGCAGCTCGGATACCCGCTTGATATAGCCTTGACGATCCTCCAGCGCAATCTTGTGGCTGAAGTCGCCCTGTTCGACAGCGGCGGTGACCAGCGTTTCGATATCCGTGATCAAGGCACCCAGTTTCTTGACCATGTTATCCATCGCCATCAAGAGCTGACCCGCTTCATCGTTGGACTCTATCCGGATCGATACATCCAGATTGCCCTCAGCCAGACTATTGGCCACGCGTAGAGCCTGTTCGATGGGGGTGATGATGCTTTTGATCAGCAGGGTGCCAAACCAGGCTGCGAGTGCGATGCCGACCGCGATAACTACCGCCATGGTTATCAGCATCACGTCATACCAGGATTGCGCTGCGGTATATTCCGACTTGGCCACATTGAGCTGCAGGTTGACCAGCTCGGTGATTTTGTTGCCTATCGGGTCGATGGAGCCATAGAGGGCACCGTCAAAAGTGTTCAGCATGCCAGTAATCATGCCGTGCTGGGTGGCGAGGTATTTCTCCAGCTTGCCAATATCGGTATCGGCCGCGTTGAACAGGGTTGTCGCCTCGGCTGACAAGCGTTGTTCATCCGGTGTGAGGGTGGTGGACTGGTAGTGATGCCACTCGTTTTTGATTGTCTGCTGTGCCTGTTGTATCTGCTTCAAAGCCTCTTCTGCCGGGATCAGCCCCGCATTGGCCTTGTTGAGGTTGTCGATGATCGAGACGGCATAGCTGTCGGAGATGGTCTTCAGCTGCTTGAGGGGAACCACCCTGTCGTTGTAAACGCGCTGCAACCCGGTATTGCTGCTCTGCATGTTGTATAACCCGAGGCTGCCAACGGCCAGCAGCAGCAGGCAGAGCATGCAGAGCAGTATAATAAGACGCAATTTGATGGTGGAATTTTTTAACATGATGGTCCCCTCAGTTGATGCTGGATTGAGGCAGGTTGCGCGACACTGTCAACCTGTTGAGCTGACAGGATTCCTGAGTGATTGCGTGCTGGATCAGCGAAGGAATGTCGAGGATCAGGGCGACCTCTCCCCCCCCCAGAATGGTTGAACCACTAATGCCCTGCAGGCGCTGGAACAATTTTCCCAACGGTTTGATGACGGTCTGGAATTCTCCCAGCAGTTCATCCACCACCAGTCCGGATTTTTTGCCTGCATGGCTGACCACGACAATGTTCTCGCGCCTTCCTTTGCTGCCATTGGTATCGAAGTAGTGTTGCAGGCGGATAAAGGGCAGCACCTCGCCACGCAAATTGATGTAATTGCGACCCTGGGTATCGGACAGTGCACTCTGGGTCAATTCAACGCACTCGATCACCATATCGAGGGGAATGACGTAGTGGGTGTCGCAGACTCGCACCAGGAAGCCGTCGATGATGGCAAGGGTAAGCGGCAGGCGGATCTGCACACGGGTTCCTTTTCCCGGGATGCTGTCCAGATCGACTGTGCCGCGCAGGGCAGAGATGTTGCGTTTGACGACATCCATGCCCACCCCGCGACCGGAGAGGTTGGTTATCGCCTCGGCGGTAGAGAACCCCGGCTCGAAGATCAGGTTGTATATCTCCTGATCCGTCAGCGTGGTGGTTGGGCTGATCAGGCCGCGCTCGATGGCTTTTTGCTGGATCCTGGCTTTGTTGAGACCTGCGCCGTCATCCCGAATTTCGATGACGATACTGTTGGAGTCGTGATAGGCATTGAGATTCAGGGTGCCACGGGGGGGTTTGCCTGCCAGCAGCCGTTGTTCTGCCGATTCGATGCCATGATCCATCGAGTTTCTGACCAGATGCATCAGCGGATCGCCGATCTTCTCTACCACCGACTTGTCCAGTTCAGTCTCGGCACCGGAGATCACCAGAGTGATATCCTTGTTCAGTTCCTGACTGACATCGCGCACTACCCGCTGGAAGCGGTTGAAGGTATCACCGATAGGCACCATTCGCAGGCGCAGTGCACTGTCGCGGATCTCTTCCACCAGCATGGCAATGACCGAGGTGGCTTCCTGTAGCTGGCTTTCGCGGGTGCGTTGGGCCAGCAGATTGGCTCCTGAACTGGCGACTACCAACTCCCCGACCAGATTGATCAGATCGTCCAGCTTGTCGGCATGCACCCTGACGTAACGGCCCTCTTTGCTCTTGCTCTCCTTGGTCTGGTTCTGTTTTTTCAGGGCGGCATCGACGACGGCTTCGTTGACGGCACCCTGCGCAATCAGGATTTCTCCGAGTTTGGGCGCTTGTTCTGCCGGGGTCGCTTGTTGTGCCTGCAGACCGCTTGCTAACTCCTCTGCAGTCAGGGCGCCGGTGTTGACCAACAACTGCCCCAGCATGGCGCTATCTTCCGGCAGCGACTCGATCAGGTTGATGAACTCGGCGATCTTGCTGTGGGGTGGCAAGATGGTGATCTGGCAGTCATCTCTGACAAATTCAAAGACATCGCTGATGGCCGCCTTGTCTGCCTGCGAGTCGAAGTCTATCTCGTAGCCGAGGTAGCAATTCTCCGGATCGAACTGTTCCCAATCCGGTAGCGCCTGATGGATTGTCTCCACCGAGCATATGGTTCCGAGGGTGCCGAGATAGCGCAGAAATGCGGCCGGATCCATGCCATTGCGCAGCACATCGGGGCCAAAACGCAGGGAGATATGCCACAGGGAGGCGGAGCTGGTAATTCCTCCCTCTTTTTCGATTTTGGGTTCCGGCGTATGTACAGTATCTGGCAGCGTGGCATGGGGGACGCACTGATGACGGGTGAGGGTGAGCCTCAGCCGTTCATCCTGGTTGGCATCGCCCTCGCTTAACGTGCTGCCCTGTTCTGCAACGACACTGATGAGCGTCTGGATGTGGTCACAGCTCTCCAGCAGATCCTTGATCAGAGGAGAGGTGACGGTGAGCTGCTGATTGCGGATCTGGTCTAGCAGATCCTCGACAATATGGGTAAACCCGACGATGGGTTGCAGACCAAACAGGCCAGCCGACCCCTTGATGGTATGAGCAGCACGGAAGATGGCACCAATCAGCTCGCTATTGTCAGGGTCAGATTCCAGTGATAGAAGGGCTGACTCCATCTCTTCAAGCAACTCGCGTGCCTCGGCGATATAGGTTTGTAAAGCCTGATCAAGATCGATGCTCACGGTGACTCCTTGTCATGGTGGCTCAGGGCCGTTCGCCATGGGTGATGAGGGTGGGGTCGCCAAAAAAGGCCGAGAGTTGGCAGAGCTCCAGCAGTTCAAGCACAACATGGCTGTGCCAGACCAGCGCCAGGGAGGTGCCCTGCTGCAGAGCGGTCTTCTTCGCTGCCAGCAGCAGTTGCAGTCCGGCGCTGTCTATCTCGGATACCGCCGCCAAATTCAGCTCCAGTTCGTTCCCCTGATGCAATAAGGGCGAGAGGGCATCTTTCAGCTCGCTGACTGTATAAATGGTGATCTCGTCCGGCATGGTCACCACTACCTTGTTGTCGAGTAGCTCACTCTGTAGTTGCATGATGCGCTCCGGATCACGGCATGATGAGCTTGGCTACTGCGGCCAGCATCTGTTCGGGCTGGAAGGGTTTGACCACCCAGGCTTTGGCTCCCGCGGCTTGTCCCTCCTGCTTCTTGCTGTCCTGAGACTCGGTGGTCAGCATGATGACAGGGGTAAATTTGTAGTTGGCCAGCTTTTTGGCCTCTTTGACGAAGGTGATGCCATCCATGTTCGGCATGTTGACGTCACTGATGATCAGGTTGATCTTCTTGCCATCAAGTTTGTTGAGCGCATCTTTGCCGTCAGAGGCTTCCATGACCTCATAACCGGCGCCCTTGAGGGTCATGCCCACGACTTGGCGAATAGTTGCCGAGTCATCCACGATCAGGATCGTTTTGCCCATATCTCTCTCCTAGAAAAATGTGATGTCGGCGCTGCTTGGTTGCGCGTTGACAGAACGGGTGGTGCGACCATGGTGAATATTGCGCTGTTCGTCGGTGGCGTATGAGAGTTCCATCTCTGCCAGCCAGCGATTGGCATCGATCTGGATTGGCCCTGTCGCATTGCTGCTCTTCTCCGAAGCAACCAGATGGCTTGAGAGGCTCTCCATGTTTTGTCTGACGTGGCTGAGGATCTGGCTGACCCTGTCTTGAAATTGCAGCGAGACAATGACGCTGGAGATTTCGCGATGGATATCGGTGCTCTCGTTTTGCAGCAGGGAGGCGGATTCCGCCAGGCTGTCAGTGGCATGGCGAAAACGGGCCAGTACCTGTTCGATTGTCTGCTCCGAGTTGAGTGCCGAGGCGTGATCCCGTGCGGCAGCATTTTCGGCAATCTGGAATGCGCGGCCGATAGCAGTATTGATGGTGTCTACCTTGTCGGTCATCTTCTGGGCGGTTTCGCTGGAGAGGCGGGAGAGGTTGCGCACTTCATCAGCGACCACAGCAAAGCCACGGCCTGCTTCCCCTGCGCGGGCCGCTTCAATGGCGGCGTTGAGGGCCAGCAGGTTGGTCTGGGAGGCGATTTTGGCCACATCCATGGCCATGGTGTTGAGCTCTATGGTGTAGGTGGTCAGGCTTTTTATCTCACCCAGCATGGCGTCTCGATTGGCCTGGGCGGAATGCAGGATGGCAACCACTTCATTGAGCTGCTGCTGGCTCTCGCTCAAGACTCCAGCCATGCCACGGGAATTGGCATCACCCAATTCTCCGGCTGCCAGATGAGAAGCATTGACTGCTTCTTCCAGCTTGTTGGCCAAGCCGCTGAAGCGTTGAGTCAGGTCAATCATCGCGGCTTCGGTTTGTTGACGAGAGCTTTCAATTTGCTGGGACCAGATAGGTAGAGCCTTCTCGCACACCTGTTCGAGCCCGATGATGGAGTGGGCGAGAGGATCGGTTGCGACGGTTTGTTCCTCTCCTGCACGATGTCGGAGTGTGTGCTGGTGGAAGTGACTCGATGTCCAGAGCGCGGCGGCAATACCAACCAGCACATTGAGCAGCAGGTAGAGAGGTGACAGCGCATCGGCTAGCTGCAGCAACAGGCAGCTCAGCAGAGCAAGCCCGATGCAGCAAATCCAGCAAACTGGTTCCCAAAGCGGTGTGTTCACGCCACTTTTGTGTTGTGCCATACGTAGCTTATCCCTGTGCAATTATTTGGTAAGAGGTAAAGGCGCGGGACCGAAACAGTCATGGTGCCCCTTGACGCTCTTTTCTTTATTTATAGTTGGCACAATAAGGTTAGCGGAAAAAAATTAATTGGCTGCAAATCGGAGTTGTTTGTATCAGCGATTGCCGTATCAAGTGGCTTGCGAAGTGGGGGGAAGAGCCAGGTGGGGATGAAAAGGAGAGAAGGAGCCTGATGATTCAGGCTCCTGATGAGGATCAAGCCTCGTTGGCGTGAGCCTTCTGGCAACCTTCCACTGCGTGGGTAATCAGTTCCAGCGCGCTCTTGTCACACGGGGGCAGTTCGGCATCGCACGCCTTGATAGGGGTGACGCGATCGCCCCACTTGATGATGGCGGCCCCCCAGGTCAGGCCGGCACCGAAAGCGGCGGTCAGCAGATAGGAGTTCGGCTTGACGCGGCCCTGCTCCAGCGCTTCACACAGGGCGATGGGCACAGTGGCTGCGGAGGTGTTGCCGTAGTTTTCGATGTTGACCATCACCTTCTCCATCGGCGCATTCATCCGCTTGGCGAGGGTCTCGATGATGCGGATATTGGCCTGGTGCGGCACGATCAGGTCGACCTGCTCCGGCGCAATACCGGCCTGCGCCAGCACAGTGCTGGTGGCTTCCCCCATGCCGCGCACGGCGCGTTTGAAGATCTCCGGCCCTTCGAAGTTGAAGGTGAACAGACCATCGATGTCGGCAAAACGCACCCGATCGGTACCGAAGTTCGGCACATGCAGGATCTCCCGCGCTTCGCTGTCACAGCCGAGCTTGTTGGCGATCAGGCCACACTCCAGCTCACTCGCCTCGATTACCACGGCACCGGCACCATCGCCAAACAGCACGGCAGTATCGCGGCGCGCCCAGTCCAGCAGGTAGGTGAGGCGCTCGGCACCAATCACCAGCACCTTCTTCATCATGCCGGTCTGCACCAGCGAGGTGGCGACGGAGAGGGAGTAGACGAAACCGGTGCAGGCAGCGTTGAGGTCAAACACGGCGGCATTGACGGCACCGAGCTTCTTCTGTACCGCAGAGGCGGCACTTGGCAACAGGTTGTCCGGGGTTGCGGTCGCCAGGATGATGCCATCGAGATCGCTCGCTTCCAGACCGGCGCAGGCCAGTGCACGGCGAGCGGCCAGGGTGGCGAGATCCGAGGTGCTGACATGGGAGATCCGGCGGGCCTTGATGCCGGTGCGCGGATAGATCCACTCGTCTGACGTATCCATGATGGTGCTGAGGTCATCGTTGGTCAGCACGGAGGGAGGCAGGCATTTGCCCCAGCCGGTGATATTGGCGTATTTCATCTTGTTACCGCTTCTCAAAGTGGATCGCCCGCGGGCGGAAAATCGTGCAATTATGCCGTACGAGACAACCACTGTCATCTTGTGGTCATGGTTATGTGCGGGGGGCTCAGCTGTGCCATCTGGTCGCAAAGGGCTACAACGTGCTGAACATGGCTGGAAATTTTGCTTAAAACGCGGGACTCCTCTGCCCTAAGATAGGCGTTTCACCACCGATGAGGGTATCTCCTTGCTCAGAGCCAATCTCAACTTGTTGCCGACCCTCAAGGTACTGCTGGAGACCCGCAATATCAGCCGCGCCGCCGAGCTGCTGCACCTTAGCCAGCCCTCCATCAGCAAGCAGCTTGCCCAGTTGCGCAGCGAGTTTGATGACGAGTTGCTGGTGCGGGAGGGGCAACGCTGGCTGCTGACGCCACGGGCCGAACTGTTGGCCGCCCAGCTGGCGGATTCTCTCGGTGCGCTGGAGCGGCTCTACGAGGCCCCAAGGTTTGACCCGAGCCGCTGCGAGCGGGTATTTCGACTCGCCTCTTCTGATTATGTTGCCCAGCATATCCTGCCCGATATCTGTGCCGCGCTCGCCAAAGAGGCGCCGTTGGCGGCGCTGGAGTACAGCCTGTGGGACAAGCGTCAGCTGCCGCAACTGTGGCAGTCCGAGCTGGATCTGGTCTCCACCATCACCGAGCAGGTACCGGAGCAGATCCGTGGTCTGCATCAGGGGGAAGATCGGCTGGCGGTGCTGATGGGATGTCACCACCCGCTGGCAGGCAAGACGCTTAATCTCGATGACTATCTCGCCTGGCCTCACCTGCAGGTGAGTGGCGGTGGCGACAAGGACAGCCCGGTGGAACAGGTGTTGGCGCCGCAGGGACTGAGTCGGCGCTGGTTTGCCAGAGTTCCCTTCTTTCAGGCGGCTGTGGAGGTGTTGCTGCGCACCGATTGCCTGATGACCACCCCGGCTCATATCGCCTGGCAGCTCTCCTGCGGCCATGAGCTCACCTTTGTCGACCTGCCCTTTGCTACCCGCGACCAGCAGTATCATCTGCTGTGGCATCAGCGCCACCATCAGGATCCGGCCCACCGCTGGTTTCGCGAGCTGGCCTACCCATTCCTGCGGGATCACCTGCAACGTACCGTCGGCGAGAGTCGCAAGCTGCTCGATCACGGCGGTTAGCCGCAGTCGGTTGTGTGGCGTTATAGCCATGGGTTATGGGTTCTATTCGTAACTTTCACTACTGGCATAATGGCTCAGCCCGTACCCTGAATGCAGGTCATCATATCGAGCATATAAAGAGGAAAAGCATGGAACTGACGAGTTGGCTGGCTCTGGCCGCAATCTGCGTGATGGGGGCCATCAGCCCGGGGCCGAGTCTGGCGCTGATCATCCGCAACACTGTGCAGGGTGGGCAGGGGCACGGCGTCGCCACTGCGCTTGGCCACGGTCTCGGGGTTGGTATCTATGCGCTGGTCACCGCGCTTGGCCTCTCCATCCTGATCACCCAGACCCCTATCCTGTTTGATCTGATCCGCTACGGCGGCGCCGCATTTCTTGCCTGGCTCGGGGTGAAAGCTCTGCTGGCAAAACCAACCAGTGACGAAGGGAATGAAGAGGTGCATCAACTGCGCGGTCGGCAGGGGGCCTTTGAAGGTTTTATGGTTGCCTTTCTTAACCCCCAGCTGGCGGTTTTCTTCATCGCCCTGTTCAGCCAGTTTGTGCGGGCCGATACCGGCTGGAGCGAAGGGGGCATCATGATGCTCACCGCTGGCGGGATCGATGCCGTCTGGTACGTGCTGGTGGCGCTGGTGCTCTCGCGCGGGCCGGTGCTGGCGTGGCTTAAAGCCAAATCCTTTGTGATCGATAAGGTGAGCGGCCTGGTGCTGCTTGGACTGGCACTCAAGGTGGTTGTGTAATCCTGTATTTCGCATATACCTTAAGCGGGATCAAGGCACGCAGGCGGTGAATGGGCTAGAGTAGCGCCCATTTGCTGTCCGCCCTGATCCCGAGACCATGCACCAGAACAAGCACCCGTTAAGCCACAACAACCGGTTGGAGCTGCTGGCTCCGGCCAAGAACCTCGTCTACGGCATCGAAGCCATCAACCATGGTGCCGATGCCGTCTACATGGGCGGTCCTGCCTTTGGCGCCCGCAGTGCGGCGGGCAACTCCATCGAGGATATCGAAGCGCTGGCACGTCACGCCCACCGTTTCGGCGCCCAGGTCTTTGTCGCCTTCAACACCCTGCTGCACGATCATGAGCTGGAGCAGGCCCGGCGGCTGACCCACCAGATCTACGAAGCCGGTGCCGATGCGCTCATCGTGCAGGATATGGGACTGCTGGCGCTGGATTTGCCTCCCATCGCGCTCCATGCCAGTACCCAGACCGACAACCGCACGCCGGAGAAGGTGAAGTTTCTGCAGGATGTGGGTTTCTCTCAGGTGGTGCTGGCGCGCGAACTGTCTCTTGCGCAGATCCGCGATATCAGTGCAGCGACCAATGTACAGCTGGAGTTCTTTATCCACGGCGCGCTCTGCGTCTCCTACAGTGGCCAGTGCAATATCAGTCATGCCCGTACCGGCCGCAGCGCCAACCGTGGCGAGTGTGCCCAGCTCTGCCGTCTGCCCTGTTCGCTGCAAAAGCCGGATGGCGAAGTGCTGGTGGCCGACAGCCACCTGCTGTCACTCAAGGATATGGATCAGACCGACAACCTGGAGGCCTTGATCGAGGCGGGGATCCGCTCCTTCAAGATTGAAGGGCGACTCAAGGGGCTCGACTACGTCAAGAACGTTACCGCCTGGTATCGCCAGAAGCTCGACGCCATTCTGGATAGCCGCTCCGATCTGGTCGCCGCCTCTGCGGGTCGTTGCAGCTACAACTTCACGCCTGACCCCAAAAAGAGCTTCAACCGCGGCAGCACCGATTACTTCCTCCATGGTCGCCAGCAGGGGATCGACTCCACAAAAAGCCCGAAATATGTGGGCGAGCCGCTGGGGCGGGTCACCAAGGTGACCCGTGACGGTATCGAGATCGATGGCAAACAGGTCACCCTCAACAACGGCGACGGTTTGGGCTTCTTCAAGCCGAACAACGAGCTGGTGGGTATGCGCCTCAACAAGGTAGAAGGTAAGCAGTTACTCCTGTCAGAACGCATGCCGGGGTTGAAGGTGGGGACCGAAATCTACCGCAACCACGATCAGGCGTTCAGCAAGATGCTGGAGAAGGCGAGCGCGGATCGCCGCATCCGGGTCGATATGGTGCTGGCTGAGTGCGATGAGGGCGTGATCCTCACGCTCACCGACGAGCAAGGCATCAGTGCCGCGGTGACGCTTCCCTGTGACAAACAACCTGCCGACAATCCGGAGCGGGCGCTGCAGCAGGCGCGGGATCAGCTTGGCAAACTCGGCAATACCCTGTTTGTGGCGCGCAAGATTGAGTTGGCATTCACTCACCCGCTATTTATCGCCGCATCACAGCTCAACGGTCTGCGTCGGGAGGGCATCGCCGCGCTGGAGGCGGCTCGCGTGGCCAGCTACCAGCGCCCCGAGCGACGGATCGCGCTGCGGGATATCAGCTATCCCCAGCACCGCCTCTCCTACCTTGGCAACGTGCTGAACAGCGCCGCCGAGCAGTTCTTCCGCGAACACGGGGTGGAGCGCATCGCGCCCGCTTATGAGGCGAACAAGGAGGAGCGGGAAGTGGTGCTGATGATCACCAAGCATTGCATTCGCTATAGCCAGAACCTCTGCCCGAACGAGGTGCCGGGTCTCAAGGCCGAGCCGCTGGAACTCAAGATGGGTAAAGACACCTTCCGCCTGCGTTTTGACTGCAATCGCTGCGAAATGCATGTGATGGGCAGCCTGAAACGCTGATCAAACAGCCCCTTTCTCCATCCGGAAAGGGGCAATTTTTATCGCAGGTTCTCTGCCTACCCTCCTTTAATTGCCCCTCTCCAGCGCCAGCAGTGCCTTTTTAATCTCCAATCCCCCCGCATAGCCGGTCAGGCTGCCGTTTTGGCCGATCACTCGATGGCAGGGGACGATGATCGAGAGCGGATTGCGGCCATTCGCCGCGCCCACTGCCCGTACCGCATCGGGTTTGCCGATGGTGCGAGCGATATCGCTGTAGCTGCGAGTCTCGCCGTAGGGTATGTCACACAGCGCTTGCCACACCGCTTGCTGAAAGGCGGTGCCGTGGGCGGCAAGGGGTAGGGAGAAGCGCTGCAAGTGACCGGCAAAATAGGCGTCAAACTCGGCGAGGAAGGGGGCCAACGCCCCATGGTCTTGCTGCCAGCAACTCATATCGGGCAGTGCCCGCAGGCCCGCCACAAAGTCCACGTGTACCAGACCAGATTCATTGATGGCGACCAGCAGATCGCCGCAGCAGGTCGGCAGGATATCGTAGCGGATCATGGGGTTATCTCCTGTGGTTGGTTATCTGGCTGTTGTTCGTTGCCGGTGGCATGGAGCAGCAAATTGGGCGCTTCACTCATGGCGTGCCACAGCCAGCTTGCCGCATAGCTGCGCCACGGCTGCCAGGCGGCGCTTTGCGCCAACACCTCCTTCACCGGCAGCTTGGTGCCACCCCCCAGCGCTTTTTGCAGCACCAGATCAGAGGCGGGGAAGGCATCGGTATCGAGCCCGCAGCGCAGCCGCCAGTACGAGACCGTCCAGGGGCCTATACCCGGTAGCGCCAGCAACTGCTCGTCACTGGCCGTAGTGAGGGTCAGCTCACCGCTGGCCAGTGCTTGTGCCACTCCCCGCAGAGTGCGAATGCGGCTGCTGGGCATGCCGATACCGTCGAGATCGAGTTTGCACAGCTGGGCGGGGGTCGGCAATTGCGTTACCCCGAATTGTGCCTCGGTGCGTGCCACCAGTCGCCCGAGTATGGTAATTGCTCCCTTGACTGAGACCTGCTGGCCGACGATGGCGCGCAGCATCACCTCGTATTCGTCCCAGCCTCCCGGCAGCCGTACGCCGGGCCAGCGTGTCTGCAAACGGCCCAGTAGCGGATCCTGACCGAGCCGATCGCCGATCCGCTGCATGTCGGCATCGAGGTCCCACATCCGGCGCACCCGGTAGAGCAGATCGGGCAGCGCTGCGAGCGGCAGATCATGGACTGTGAGTTGCAGGCTGTGCCCCTTGCCCTGCGCGATACGCACCAGCGCGACCTGATCGCCTACCCGGTAGCGCCGCTCATACACCTCACCATCCACCCGCTCCAGCCCGGGGATTGCCCGCAGCCGGTAGAACGCCAGCATGGCCGCTACGTCATACGGGGGGCGATAGGGCAGTTGCAGCGTCAGGGTTGCGCCGTGCGGCTGCGCGCTCATGTGCTCTGGCGCATGATCCTCTTGTTGGCGCAGGGTGCGCGGGGCCAGTCCGTAGGCGTTGAGCCAGGCGTCATTGAAGCGGCGGATGCTGGCAAAACCGGCGGCAAACGCGATGTCGGTAATGGGCAGCCCGGTTTCGGTCAGCAGCCTTTTTGCGAGCAGCAGGCGGCGCGTCTGCTCCACCTGTTTTGGCGAGGCGCCGAGGTGCTGCTCGAACTGGCGGCGTAGCGTGCGTTCGCTGATCCCTGCCTCAGTGGCCAGTTTGGCGAGCGTGCCCTCCGCCAGCTCTCCGCGATCGATGCGTGCCAGCAGACGTGCCAGTTCAACCGGCAGATCGCCACGGGCGGCGGGGGCCAGCTCCGGGCGGCAGCGCAGGCAGGGGCGCAGCCCATACTGCTCGGCAGCTGCGGCGCTTTGGAAGTAGCGAACATTGTGCTCGTGGGGTGGCCGTGCCGGGCAGACCGGTCGGCAGTATATGCCGGTCGAGAGCACGCCGGTAAAGAAGCGGCCATCGAAGCGAGCGTCGCGGGCGAGCCGTGCGGCGTGACACTGTTCGCGGCTGAGGGTGTTGATCACCTCATCTTGTGACGACTCTGGGCTGGGCTTTGCATTCATGGTGTGGGCGGCTTTGCTGGAATAGATGGCAAGAGAGTAAGGGGGCTCGGGGGCCGTGACTAGCCAGAAACGGACAGGGATAGCAAAAATTGGCCAAAGGTTTTTTTGCTCTTTCATTGCACGGCCGGGTTTCACTCTTCGTCACGCTGTTATTCATGTATCGCGGCTCGGCAGAAGGGGGCATAACGGACGGGTCGGAGGCACGATTGGCCTAGCTTTATTTTCTGAGCGAGATTAGTGGCGGCAAAAACTGCTTAAAAATTAATAACAGATCACATAACTATCTTTTTTACATTGAGTGTGGCGATTTTGTGTTGTTCAATCGAGTCAGTTAATTTTTGGTGATTATTAAGTCATCGCATTTGCGGCCCAGGGCCGACCAATAACAACAACACTTGCCAAGGATGATAAGTGAACGACTGTAAGGCATGGCCCCATTGCCGGGGGTTTAGTCTGATCGAGTTGTTGATCGCCATGACGGTTGTCAGCATTCTCGCGGCCATCGCGTTGCCAGCGTATCAGGGTTATCTGCAACAGGGACGTCGTTACGAAGCGCAACAGCAATTGCTGGAGCAGGCGCTCGCCCTCGAACGTATCTATACCCAACAGGGCCGTTATCCCGACACGTTTGCCACCCCTTCAAACACGGATTTCTACCAGTTCAGCTACAGCCAGCAAGATGCTGGCGACTACCTGCTCAAAGCCATACCAACGACGCGACAACAGGATGAGTGCGGCACTCTGACCCTCGATCAGACCGGTTATCGCGCGGCCAATCGCCATGACTGCTGGGGATCATAAGATGAATGTGCGTGGATTTACTCTGATTGAGTTGATGATCACGGTCGGCATCGCCGCCATCTTGCTATTGGTCGGGTTGCCCTCCATGAGTCAGCGCCTCGCGGCCGAACGGCTTGATCGCAGTGCGACCGAACTCGCTTCAGCCTATCGTTTTGCCCGCAGCGAAGCGGTCAAGCTGACCCTGCCGGTGGTACTGCAGGGCACCGAGAACGGTGGCTGGGAGGTGATGGCCGACAGCCAGCGGTTGCGTCAGGCATCGGCTCCCGGTGGCGGTGTGGTGATCAAGCCGTTTGACCCCATCCAGATCGCGCCAACCGGCAGCAGCAGCCACGCCGAGATCATTCTGGCCAATCGGCTCGGTGAGCAGCGGGTGCTCTGCGTGGCCCCGAGCGGCCAGCTGCTGCAAGGGAGCTGCTCATGAGACACGCCGCACTTGCCCGCCAGCAGGGCTTCAATCTGGTGGAGATCATGGTCTCCATGGTGTTGGCGGTGATGGTGTTTCTCGGTCTCGCCAAGGGGCAGGTGGTCTCGTTGCAGCAGGCGCATTACAGCTTGCAGAGCACGCTGGCTACGATCGAGGCGAGCAACAGCGTGGAGCAGATCTGGAGCTCGCTGTGCGAAGTGCAGCGCAAGCCCGAGCGGTTCACTCAGGCCGATTTTCTTGCCCGCTTCATCCTGCAGGATGGCCACCGGCTGGTGCTGCCGAACCGTTATAGCGACAACTTTGTGGTCGCTATCGAGTGGCAGGATGAGCGGGTCTCCGGCGCCAAGCGGGTGGAGCTGAACGCAGGATTTCCGCCTTTATGCTGAGCGTCCCCTCACGGCAACGAGGCGTCAGTCTCGTCGAGCTGATGATCTCCATGGTGCTCGGTCTGATGCTGATGCTGGCGATTTTTGCCGGTTACGCCCCGATCAAGAGCACGGTCGAGCAGAGCAAGGCGCTGGAGCAGGCGAACGAAGTGTTGCGCTTTGCCACTCTCACCTTTACCAACAGCATCAAGCAGGCGGATCAGCTGATAGCCGTCACCCCTGATCGCCTGACGCTGGCCTTCAAGGTAGAGGGGGGCAATCAGGTGCTCTCCTGCCTTGGCAACCAGAAAACCGCCGATTTTACCGAGCAGTACCGCTTCACGCCACCGGTACTCAGTTGCGATGACGGGGATGGCCCGCGCCTGTTGCTGGCCCATCTTCAGGATCTTGAATTCGGCCAGCAGGGTGCGTTGGTCAATATCCGCATCTTGCCCGAAGGGCTGCCGAGCTATCTGGCGCCAGGGGTAGAGGTGCAGGTGGCCCGTCGCAAGGCGGTCTGGGCGGAAGCGTTGGCCACATCCGGTGCCAACGCCACAGCAGGGGGAGCGGGATGAACAAAGGATTGCAGGGGCAGCGGGGAGCCGTACTGCTGGTGGTGCTGGTAGTGAGCCTGCTGTCGAGTCTGCTGGTGTTTACCAGCATTCAGGAGAACCAGTTGCAGGCTCGCCTGAGCGGCAATTTTCACAAGAAGATCAATGCGCAGCTCAGTGCCGAGCAGGGGATGAACGAGAGTTATCGTGCACTGCATCAGGCGCTTGGCGCCGAACCGCGGATAGAGTGGGAGCGACTGGTGCAGAAGGTGCCTGGCAAGGGGGAAGGAGCCATGGCGGGCAGCCGCTTCAGCATCGATCAGCTGGATGCCTCCACAGGCAGCAAGCTGGCGTTGCAGAGCCATGGTCACTATCTGGAGGGGAATGCCAGCCTCAACGCCCTGTTTGCCCTTAAGCGCGAGCCCGGCAATCTCATCTTTCAGGATTCGGTGGTGGCGTGTGAAGGGTTGAGCCTCTCCGGTAGCGGTTTTATCGACAGCTACGATTCGCGCAAGGGCAAATATGGCGGCACCAACATTAAGCAGAATGCCAAGGTGGCGACCGTCAGTGACAAGGCCAATGTAGTGCTCGCCGGGCACTCCCCCATCTGGGGTGATGTGCGGGCGACCGGCTCGGTGACCTTGAACGGCTCTTCACCTGTTGCGGGTAATGTACTTGCTGGTGGCGACATCACCATTTCTCCTTCTGATGGTGTCGTCAGGGTTGAGGGCAGCGTAAACGGGAGTGGAAATTTTGCCTTGCAAGGGGGGCATATTGCCGGAGCTGTTGCGATCAATGGTGATGTTTCTATGGGTCATGGCACAAGCATTGCTGGCGACAAGTTGAACTATGGTGGGAACGGGGCATTCCTTGATGCCAAGCATCAGAAGTATCTGGATCCCCAGTACCGCACTCATCCCAAGCTGCCACCCGTGGCCGGACAGGTGTGTGACCCGCTCAATGTGGCCGCGCTGCCCAAATCGTTCCCCCCTGCCACACTGCCCATCAATGGGCCGCTGACGCTGGGCGCCACCCAGCAGATGGTGCTGACCATGGATCCCGCCACTGGCTCGGTCACCAGCAGCAACCAGCATAAGCCCGGGCTGCCGCTACCCGGCAAGGGGGAGCTGTTTGGCAAGGATCAGACCATTTATCAGCTCGACAGTCTCAATATGGGGGCCGATGCCACACTAACCATCAAGGGGGATGTGGTGCTGCTGATCGACAAGGATTTCACCATGACTGGCAGCAACAAGTTGACGGTGAGCGAGGGCAGTAGTCTGACCCTGATCGTCAGCGGCAAGGTCGATCTCGGGGCCGGTGCCGAGGTGACGGCAGCCAAGCAGGGGCTGACCACTGTCGGTACGCCTGCTATCTCCCTCTATTCCGCGTATAGCGGCAAGGATGGGATCAAGCTGTCGGGTAATACCCCGCTCTATGCCGCCCTCTATGCCCCGCTGACCGAGATGAAGATCAGCGGAAGTGGCGGTCTGTACGGGGCGGTGCGGGCAAAACACCTGACCGAGAGTGGCGCTGGCGGTGTGCACTATGACGAGGCGCTGGGCATGGCAGATCTGGGGGACGATCAGGGGCCGCCGCCGACACTGGCGCTGCGGCAGTGGCACTTTGTGCAGTGAGGCTGGCGAGCCGCTAAAAAGGATCGAACGGGGCGCGCAACTGTGAGAAGGTGGAGGTCTGTCCACCCAGCCGTTCACTGTTGAGGAGAGCTCCATGCCAGGCCCCGCTCGCGCCGGTGCCCTGATCTATGCCAAGGATCCGGGCCTGCTGACCCACTTTTACCGTACCCTACTGCAGATGGTGGTCTGCAGTCAGGATGAGCAGTTGGTGGTGCTGGAAAACAGCGATATCCAGCTGCTGATCCACGCCATTCCAGAGCCCTATGCCGGGCAGGTCGTTATCAAGCGGCCGCCGGAATTGCGGGAAGAGGGGGCCATCAAGCTGTTCTTCACCGTATCCAGCCTCGCCTGGGCGGAAGCGAAGGCGGCGGATCTCGGCGGCGGCCTGCTGCCACAGCAGTGGACTGGGCCCGGCTTTGTGGTGCGCAACGCCTTCGACCCTGAGGGCAATATCCTGCAACTGCGCGAGTTGCTGGGTGCCCCGGATCCCCTCTGAACTCTCTCTTTTTACAGCATTGCCGTGACGGCGTGCTGTGCCATGCACCGCCATAAAAATGAACCGCCATAAAAACGGGGCCCTGTAGTGGTCAACTAAAAAGGGCCCCGTTCTGCTGTTAGCTTACTGCGCTTATTACTTCAGGTAGCGCTGTTCCAGATGCTGGCGCAGCCAGTGCGGGTTGAGCGCTTCACCGGTGGCACGGCGCACCAGCTCGTCGGTGCTGTGCAGGCTCCCTTGCGACCAGATGTTGCGCCCGAGCCAGCCGAAGATCTCCGGCAGGCGGCCCGCCGCGATCACCTCACCCATGCTGCCCAGCTCTTTTTCGAGGGCAAAACGCAGCTGGGCGGCATACATGGCGCCCAGGGTGTAGCTCGGGAAGTAGCCAAACGAGCCGTCGGTCCAGTGAATATCCTGCATGCAGCCATTGCGGTAGTTGCCCTTGGTAGAGAGCCCCAGCCACTGCTGCATCTTGGCATCCCACAGCTCGGGGATGTCGGCCACCTCGATCTTCCCTTCCACCAGATCGCGCTCCAGCTCGTAGCGCAGGATAACGTGGGCCGGATAGGTCACCTCGTCCGCATCGACCCGGATAAAGCCCGGCTCGACCCGGCTGTAGAGCTTGGCCAGATTGTCCGGCGCAAACGCCGCCTGCTCGCCGAAGTGGTGACGAATGCGTGGCGCCAGCAGCGCGAGGAAGGCCGGATGATGCCCCAGCTGCATCTCGCAAAACAGGCTCTGACTCTCGTGGATCGCCATGGAGCGGGCCTCGGCCACCGGCTGACCCAGCAGATGGCGCGGCAGCCCCTGCTCGTAACGGGCGTGACCGGTTTCGTGCACTATGCCCATCAGGCTGGAGACAAACTCCTGCTCGTTATAGCGGGTGGTGATCCGCACGTCGGTCGGCACGCCGCCACAGAAGGGGTGACTGCTCACATCGAGCCGGCCGTGTGCGAAATCAAAGCCGAGCAGTCCCATCACCTCCTGACCGAGCGCTTGCTGGGTCGGGATGGGGAAGGGGCCTTGCGGCAGCAGCAGGGCATCGCCCTTCTGCTGTTCGCTCACAGTCTGGATCAGGGTCGGTAGCCAGCTGGCGAGATCGCCGAAGATCTGATCGAGCCGTGCGCTGGTCATGCCCGGCTCATAGAGGGCCAGCATGGCGTCGTAGGGGCGCACGCCAAGCGCATCGGCCCGCAGCTGCGCCACTTCACGGGAGAGTTTCACCACCTCCTCGAGATTGGGAGCAAAGCCGGCCCAGTCGTTGTTCTTGCGCTGGCTGCGCCAGGCGTGTTCGCACTTGCTGCCAGCGAGCGACAGCGCTTCGACCAGCTCACCGGGCAGCAGGCTGGCATCTTGCCACTGGCGCTTGATCTCGCCGAGGTTGGCCCGTTGTACTTCATCGAGCGGCTCACTCTCGGCCTTGGCAATCCAGTCGCCCAGCTCGGGAGCGGTGCGCTTCTGGTGGATCAGCAGACCGAGTTCGGCCATCGCTTCGGCGCGGGCATCGTTGCCCCCTTCCGGCATCATGGCCGCCTGATCCCAGCCACAGATGGCGGCGAGGTGGCTAAAGCGGTGGATCTGCTGCTGATGTTGTTCAAGCTTTTGATATGACATGGGATTGTCCTTGTTATCGTCCCTGATGGTATGCCGCCCCGTACCTGGCATGATCGGGGCTGGTCGATGCTAACACCGCGGCTGTATAGTTGACCACCATCATGCAGGCGTGCCAAAGGTGTGGGGGCGAGAGGCGGGTTAGCCGAGCCGCTTCTGGTGCCGCTCGCGGTTTTCCGCTTTTTTGCGCTCGCTTTTGCGCAGCAGCACATAGAGCGCGCCGCTGCCGCCGTGGCGACGTTCGGCGCTGTGGATCGCCATGACGGCGGGCAGTTGCGGCAACCAGGCGCTGACATAGCTTTTCAGCAAGGCGCGCGGGGTGCTGCGCTCCCCCTTGCCGTGCAGGATCAGCAGGCAGCGGATATCCCGGACTTCACAATCCGCAATGAACTGCACCAGTGTCTGGCGCGCCTCATTGAGGGTTTTCTGGTGCAAGTCCAGACTTGCCTGCAGCTCATATTTGCCGAGCCGCAGCTTCTTGTAGACCCCCTCCTGCACCCCATCACGCTTGAAGCCGACGATTTCGTGCGGATCGCGCATCTCGATGGCCTCCATGGTGAGGTGGTCGAGGGCGAGTTGTTCGGCAGTGGCAGCCTGGCGGCGAGCGAGCTGCGCCTCGGTCGGGGCGGATTTGGCCGCATGGGGATGGATGTTGTCGCTGCGAATGGGCCGCACGTCGGCCACTTCATTCATAAATAGCGAGAGTTCGTCGTTATGAGACACGGCAGGCTCCCCATAAGAAAAAGTGGGGGTCATTATAACGGTCGCAACCGGCACAGAAAACGGGGAAAGGGGGAGGGGATAAGGGGCACCCAGCATGGACATTAGTGCAGTCTGGCCCGGGAATCACAGTCGCGAACCATAAAACAGCACAGGCGGTCAGTGTGAACTGCCGCCTGTGGTCAGAGGATTATTTGCCCTCTTTGGGTTGTTGAGAATGGGGTTGCTGTGAATGAGGCGGTTGCGAGTGCATCACCTTGTAGATGAAGTAGGCCGCGTAAGAGCTGATGAGCAAGAAGGTGCCGATAATCACCAGCATCGACATCAATCCCACGCTGTTGCCAAACATCAGGTCCAGCCAAAAGTCCATTTTATTGCTCCTGTCACCCGGTTGATGACAGGCATGATAAATACCTCTTTGCCCTGTCCGGGATGATCCCGATCAACTCCCTTGCAGGTTGTTTAATAACCAGCGCGATCTGTGATCGTTCTCACTGGACTCCTTGCTACCGTGCCTGCACAGGGCCCGGTGTGGTGAGCGGGGTAATGCGCCACCCTTGCTGCTCCAGCAACGCCAGCAACCCCTGCTCGCCATAAAGATGTAGGGCGCCTACCACGATAAAGCTCTCATTGGGCAGGGTGGACCATTTCTTCAGCCAGTTGTGATTGCGCTCGGCCAGCAGGGTCTGCTCCATCCAGCTTTGCAGCGGGGGGGGAGCCATCTCCTCCTTGAGCAGATTGATAAGCATCGCCTCATCTCCCTGCTGCCACGCCTTCATCACGGCGGCGAAACCACTCTCCAGCATCGGTAGCTCATCCAGGGTGCTGGCGAGCATCAGGGTCTGGTTGTCACCCACGCTGGCCAGATAACCGAGCTGCTCCAGCAGGGTTTCAAAACCCACTACCGGTTTGCCCTCTTTGGCGGCCCGGGTGGCAAAGTGCTGGTCTATCCCGAGTTCACTTTTGAAGTCGGAGCGGGCCATGGCGGCCTGGGTCAGGGTAATGGCGGCAAACCAGGGGCGCAGGGTGGCGAGGGTCGCCTCGTCGATGCCATAGCGGGCGCCCGCCATCAGGGTGCGTTGATAGAGCTCGGCAGGTAGATGATCCTTGAGCGGCTTGCCATCCACCAGTCGGGTGAGGGAGCCGGTCTGTTGCCACTGATCCGGCGTGATGCTGTTCATGTCCACCTCCATCACCAGTGCGCGACTCTGCAGCCAGGCACGCTCCACCGGCTCGGGCAGCGGATAGAGGGCTGGTTTGCCCGCATGGATGGAGCCCAGCAGCCAGTGTTGCTGGTTGCCCTTGCTCACCCGATAGAACGCGGGATCGGCAAAGGCGTGCAGTGGTAGCAGCAGGCAGATCAGGAAGGCAAAGAGGGTGTGATGAAATCTCATGGGGATCCTTAATGTGCGCCGGGTGACTTCTCTTGCTGACAATAACTCCTATGATAAGTCCTCATTTCAGATAACCAAGAGGTTTGCCATGCCCAATCTTCGTTTTCGCGCCGTGGCGCTCGAGACCCTGCAACAGGTGAGCGGCCCGCTGCTGGCCGAGCTTTGCGAGTTGACCGGCGGCAAGCCGGAGTTTGTCACCATGGAGCAGGTGGAGAGCTGCTGGATCCGCAACGGCGAGCCAGAGGCGGGATTTCCGTTTGTCGAGTTGCACTGGTTCGAACGGCCGCAGGAGATGCAGGACGCTGCCGCGCGCCTTATCACGCGCCATTTGAAACGGGTGCTGGGGGAGCAGACCTATGTGGTGGTGCAGGTGATCCCTCTGGTCAAGAGCGCCTACTACAGCAACGGTGAGCACTATTAATGGCGAGCACTATTGAAGAGAGGGACAGACCAGGTTGGCGGGTCGGGTGACGCCGCTACCCGGCTAACGCCACCTAGGCGACCGGGTACTTGGTCGCCAATCACGGGATCAGGCCGATTTGGCCAGCAGTTTATCGAGCCAGCGAGTGGGCAATACCCGTCGCAGGAAGGCAAACAGCCGGGTCGGCGTGGTCACCGGATAGCGCGCCTTGGGATGGGCGTGGGTCAGTGCATGGAGCAGTGGCGGGATGCAGGCGTCGCTTGGGAGGGTAAAGCTGCTGGTGGCCCCCTCTTTTTCCAGCCGCGTCAGGGTCTGGCGGTAGGCCGATTGATGACGGCTCTGGGCCGGATCGATGTGCCGCAAGAAGGCGCTGCGGGCATTGGCACGAAAACGGGTATCGATGGGGCCCGGTTCAATCAGGCTGATATGTACCCCGCTACCCGCCAGTTCGAGGCGCAGGGTGTCGCTATAACCTTCCAGCGCAAATTTGCTGGCGTTGTAGGCGCCGCGATACTTCATGGCAACCAGTCCCAGAACTGAGCTGTTCTGCACTATCCGCCCCTCTTTGGCCTCCAGCATCGGCGGCAGCACCTGACGGATCAGATGGTGCCAGCCAAACAGGTTGGTATTGAATTGTTCCCTGAGTGCCTCGGTGGGCAGATCTTCCAGCGCCCCGGGTTGGCCATAAGCGCCATTGTTGAACAGGCCATAGAGGCGCCCGCCTGCCAGATGGAGCGCCGCACTGGCACCCAGCTCGATGGACGCAGGGTCCGCCAGATCCAGCTGTACTGCCAGCAATCCCTGTTGCTGCAAGCGGGCCACATCTTCCGCCTTGCGCGCCGAGGCGATCACGGTAAAACCGTGCTGCCCGAGCGTCTGTGCGGCGGCGAGGCCAATACCGCTGGAACAACCGGTGATGAGAACAAAACGGGGCATGATGGCGTCCTTGTGACTGCTGACAAAAGCGTGCGGGCTGGTGAGCGGATAAAATCCTTATCCGGCTCGCATGTTAGCCTGCCAACCGGCAAAAAGAAAACCGGGCCAAGTGGCCCGGTTTGCTGACATCGTATTGCCTGATTACATGATGGTAAACGGCATGATGATGTGGAACTTGACGTCACGCTCGGAGGTAAACACGTTCGGATAGTCAGTCCAGCCCTTCCAAGTTGATGGCAGGTCATTGTTGTAGTCGGTGTAGTGCAGTTTGAACAGGGTGCCTTTCAGCTTGCCATCCTGCACGGTATAGCTGACATCGAAGTTGGCTGCCCACTCGGTATCGCCTTCAGCAACTTTAGTTCCATCACCTTTCTCCATATCCCAGCCGTAAGCACCGGATACGCCTACAGACCAGCCAGGAGCACCAACCAGGTCATCCAGAGAACGTGTTACACCGAAGAACAGCGCTTTTTCGTTGTTGGCGTTCCAGTCAGAGCGGGAGTCCCACCAAATTTCGTTGGCGCCCTGGGAGTTGCCGTAACCACGGGTCAGACGGGGCAGATAGTTACCTTCAACACCCTCAGCTTTGGTCCACATACCTTCCAGACGGAAACCGTACTGCGCATAGTTCCACGCAGCTGTCAGTGCTTGTTGCCATGCCAAGCCATCATAAGTTTCTACATCACGACCAGAGGCGTTTTTGTACGTTTCTGTTTCGGAGCCATAGAATTGGTAGCTGGTTGACAGGCCGCCCAGTACGTCAAACTTGTGAGCCAGTTTGAAGTGGTAGCTATCCATATAATCGGCTGATTGGCCGAAAGAGCCAGTAATGGCTGTGCCATTTTCAAAGGTGTAACGAGCGGCGACGGCATGGATGTAGTCGATCTCGTTTTCTTTATCGAAGGTATTACCCCAAGCTCCGCCCCACGCTTTACTTTTATAAAAGCCTTGGGTTTCTTTGAACCAGGGAGCCTTGTATTCATCTGCGATAGCGTAGGTCAAATAGAGACCACCTACGTTACCTTCAACTTGTCCACCACGGTAAGTACCTGGTTGGTAGGACCAGTTAACGCCAATCTGGCCAGGAACATACAATTGGGTATAGCCAGCTTTTGCAGTAAGACCTTCAACCAACTTCAACTTAAGGGCTGCGTTGGTCAGGCTTGCGCCATTTTCTGATTCGGTGTTGCTGGTTCCCCAAGCTCGTCCCCAGAAAGAGAATTCATTCTCGGCGTTGACAGGGTTACTTTCATCAATGGCTAAGTCATAGGCAGTGTATCCGCCCAAGTCCAAGCCAACCACGTCCCATGCATAACCCGAGTTGAAGTTAAGAGCTAATTGAGCGGTCGCATGGCTCAGGTTTGAGCGATATTTTCCGGTGTTATCTGCAGGTACTACACCTGAGTCAACACGGGCGCGATCACGCTGGAAGTAGAACAGACCGCCGGTCAGTTTGGAGTCTTTCACGAAGGTTTCATAGGACTGGCCGTATTCCGGGCTCATCATGTCCTGAGCTGCCAACGCCATACCGGGGGCGACCAGAGCGGCTACCACAGCGGCACTCAAAGCGGCGCGCTTGAAGATCACTTTTTCCATTTTTATTGCTCCTGATTTTATGGACTTAGCTTTTTTTCCGGCAGTTGGCATCGGGCCTACCGCTCGGTATTGGCATTGCAATCAAAACCCCGAAGGGCAAAAAATCTTGTCTTGGCTACCTGCAAACCCGGATGTCTTGGCACATCTGTAGTTGGCAGTCCTGATCATCACATGTTGTTTTTTTATGTTCCGATTCTTGGCTATCGGACAACCCCAAGAGTACGTTCGCGGTGCGAAATATCAATGAAAAGTTCCCTCAACGTTTCAAAAGTATGACCGAGTGCAAATAATCATGGGCAAGGTCGTAAACAGCCTCATGGCAGGTATCACGGTTATGAGAGCGTTTTCTTGAGAGCGCAGCCAGCGCCAGTGCGGGTTTTCATCCGGTACGGGGGAAGAGGTGTCAGTTAACCTGCCGATAACAGATAATTTTGTGCTACAAAAAAACTTTCCCTCTGGTTGAGGGAAAGTGATCTGGCAAAGATGTGGGGTGAATAGGGGTCAGCCTTGCTGGCCGAGGATGCGGGGGATCTGCTGCGCCTGATGGTGAATATGGGAGGAGACCTGCACCGAGAGCTGACTCACCTGACGGGCATGCTGATGGATACGGGTGATCAGATCGGCAAAACTGGCCAGTTTGTGCTCCTGACTTTTGGCGTTGTCGGCGCCCTGCAGGGCGATCACTGCGGTGTTGCGGGCGATCTCCCGCACTGCCTGGGTGGTCTGGCGCAGTTGTTCCGCCTGCGCCCGCTGGCGGCTTGACTCGCTGGTGATCCGGTTCAGTACAGTGCCAAGCTGTTCACCGGATTGGGTCAGACGCCCCAGAATATCGGTGATCTGGTTGAGGGATTGCTGGGTATTGGCCGAGAGGTGGCGCACCTCATCGGCGACCACCGCAAAACCGCGTCCCTGTTCCCCTGCGCGGGCCGCTTCGATGGCGGCGTTGAGGGCCAGCAAGTTGGTCTGCTGAGCGATATGACCGATCACATCGACAATGGCCGTCACATCGGCAACCGAGCGGGTGAGGGCTTGCAGCGCCTCATCGCTCTCGTCAATCGCCAGTCCTGTCTGATGAGTAGCGTGCAGCATGCTGCCCACCAGATCTTCACTCTGGCTCATCGCCTGTTCGTTATGGTGGGCATGCTGGGCGATGTCGGCGGCGACCTGATGGACCTCTCCGGCCAGCTGGTTCAGCTCATCCATCATCTGACCGCTCTCGTCGACCACCTGTTCGGTCGTGCGGGTGCTGTGGTGGATCTCGTCAACCTGGCTGACCATCCCTTGCAGACTGAGGGATACCGCTGACAGCTGCCCCTCTTTTTGTTGTTGGTCCAGTTGCAGACGACCGATCAGCCGGTTGTAGCTGGCAACGATATCGGCCAGCTCGTTGCGATCGCGCCCGGCAGGCAACGGCTCGGCCTGCCCCGTCTGATCGAGCTGCAGAAAGGCTCCGCGCAGTCGTAACAAGGGGGCGAGCAGCCAGCGTCGTTGCACCAGCGCAAACAGCAGAGCGACTATCACCAGACAGAGCGCCAGCGTGCCGAGGATGGTGGCCAGCTCCTGATTGACGGCTTGCCGTTCGTGGGCAAGTTGTTCCCCCATCTGTCTGGTCGCTTGCAACATCGCCATGATGTCTTGCTGCACGGTCTGGCGGCCAGCCTGTTGCTGTTGTAGCGCCGTGCGGCTGTTGGCCAGCTCCTGCGGATAGCGGCCCAGCAGCGAACGTAATTCGCTGCGCGGTTGATCTCCCAGCTCCTTGCGTACCGGCTCCCCCAGGGTGAACTCATCGGCGGGCGCCTCTTCATACAGGCCGAGCAGCGGCAAGGCTTGCAGCGCTTGCGCCTGTTTTTGCAGTGCCTCCAGCTCGAAGCGGATCCCTTCGAGCAGCTTCTCATTGCCTTGCTCCATATAGCTTTGTCGCAAATGGGCGAGGCGCGGCAGGCCCGCCAGGATCTCGGCTGCACCGCGGCGATATTGTTGTGCCGCAGCAGATTGTTCCGTGCTGGCGCCTTGCTCCCCATAGCGGATCAGTTCCATGGCCTGGCTGCCCAGTTCACTCTCCGCATGTTGCAGCAACAGCTGGCTGTTGCCCGAGAGCTTGCCTGCGGCCTGATAGTCGTGAGCGATGCGCTGCGCCATCTGTTCGAGTTGCTGTTTGAGCGGGGCCGCCACGGCATCATCCTGAGCGGCCAGCGAGGAGAGCGCTTGCTGGCGGATCTTCTCTGCCGCGGTCAGTTGCTGCGGATCGCCGCTGTTGAGGTAGTCACGCAGACTGTTTTGCAGGGTAATGGTCACCAGTTGTTGCAGCGTTTCGTGCTGGCGCTGGGCTTGACTGGTACGGGCAAGCTGTTGCCAGCCGTGGTAGAGAGCCAGTGCCTGTCCTCCCGCGACCAGTAGCAGAACCAGGGAGGAGAGGGAGGCGTAGTGGGCGATTTTCACGGGGTTATTCCTGTCAGCGCAGACCATGGAGGAGCATGGCCCGAGCCTAAACAGGGATGATGGCGCTTTTATGACAAGGCGGGTCAAGTGGCCCCATGTTGCCGATTTAACTGGATGAGGAAGCCTGCGCGCTATTACGTTGGCCCAGCATACCGAGCAGGGCGCCGCCCATAATAAGTGCTCCGGCCAGAAGATGGCGCGGGGTGAGCGCTTCACCATTGAGCAACACCAGCAGCAAGGTGCTCAGCAGCGGTGTCAGGTAGGCAAGCGCCCCGATCCGGCGAGGATCGCCGTCTCGCAGTGCAAGATACCAAGTAACGAAGGCCGCCCCCATGGGGCCCAGCGCCAGCCCGATGATGAGGAGCCAGTCACTGGTGGGGATCTGCGCGAGCGGCAGAGGCCCTTCGAGCAGACGGGCAAGCAGCAGCGCCAGCAAACCCGCGGGCAGACAGGCTGCCGCAGTGACCACGGCGGGGGCTGGCGGCAGACGGCGTGATAATACCGAGTAGGCTCCCCAGACGACAGCTGCACCGAGCGCCAACAGGTATCCCGGCAGATGGGTCTGCTGTAGTTGCAGCTCGCCGTTGACTATCACCAGCATGGAGCCCGCCAGACCAAAGGCGCCAGCCAGCAGATGACGGGCATGGAGTGGATAGCCGGGCAACAACAGCGGGGTGAACAGAATGATGCAGAGCGGCCAGAGGTAGTTGATGAGGTTTGCCTCCAGCACCGGGGCATGGCGAAAGCTCATAAAGAGCAGCAGATGGTAGAGCAGCAATGCCGTAACCGTCACCAGCCAGGTAATCGGGCGAGCACGCCACTGGCGCCAGAACGGCAAGGCCCCGACCCCGCAGAAAAACAGCACCAGCCCGACCAGCACCAGTGGTGACACGTTAGTGACCCGTGACGTCAGCGCCGCCAGCGAGGCCCACAGCACAATGGTCACCAAGGCAAAACCGGTGGATCTATCCCACCAGGAAAATCCGGACATCCAACACTCCTTTGCAAGATGAAACAGGGCTTGGCCTCAAAGACAAGCCGAAGAGAAGCAGTCTATCAGAGCGCGCATGCTCTGAACGCAGAAAGGAGAGGGTCATTACGGTTGGATGGTCGGATTCATTGTCGCCAAAAACGACCAAGGGGTTGGCACCATGATGATGCCAACCCCTTGTTTTGTATGGCGCTCCCGACTGGAGTCGAACCAGTGGCCTGTCCCTTAGGAGGGGACCGCTCTATCCTGCTGAGCTACGGGAGCTGTGTGGCGGGCATTATACAAGAAGCAACTCCCTTTTAAACCCTTGATTCTTATTCCAATACTGCCAAATCCCCATTCTGGATGTTAAACGGTGAATATTTGTTCTGGCTGCTGATGATGGCGCCATCGTCGAATACTTGCACCACCTCGAACAGGCCGTCGGCCGGGTTACGCATCATGCGCGACTTGCCGTAGGGGTCGATGAAGTCGGCGTTGTGCTGGATGCGGAACTGATCGCCAAGCTTGACGCCGTTGCGCCGCCCCAGATTGATGTAGGGGCCGCGTTCGTTCTGGCCGACCACCCGGGCGGTGACCGGGGCGCAGGTGAGCTGGGCTACCAGATCCTGAACTGCCTGTTGCAACTGGTAGTTGACCTCCTGGCCATAGCTTGACTGCCAGAACTGGCCGCTGCTGCTGCCCACCTGCTCCCGCTTGCCAAAGGTCCAGGTGGCACGTCCTTCATATACCTTACGGTTGATCAGACTGCCGTTGATGCCGTCGAACAGGTAGAGCTGCATGCGAAAGTTGCGTACGGGATCCTCATACCAGCTGGTCAGCTGGTTGCCCTGCGGCTCGATGGAGAGATCATCGATGCTGCCGAGCACCAGATACTGACTGTCGGTGCGCAGGCTGAGGGCCTTGATCTCTTCAAGGGCACTGCGATCCCCCTGTTGCAGATGCAGCGGGTCGATGCGCAGGTTTTCATCCAGCCACTGGCGCACCGCGACCCCTTGCGACGCATTGGCGAGAGTTTCGAATAGCCGCCGCGAGAGGTTTTCCGGCATGTCGTCCATGGCGCCATAGCTTGCCTGATCCGGATAGCGCATCCGCAGCCTGACCAGTGTCAAATCCTTGGCGAAGTGCTGGGTCTGGCAGATCTGGCGCTCGGCCTGAATGTCGGCCACTAGCGTGATATACATGCGGCCGTTGCGCACCTCTTCCCGCTTGAGCCGGTACTGGCGAATGTCGCCGCCGGAGCGGATCTGGATCTGCTCGGATCGCAGGCTGCCATTTTCCAGACGCTGGACGCTGGAAACGGCCGCGCCGCTGGCCAGCAGCGCCTGACGCAGGGCGTCGCGGGTTGCCTGCTCGCGGGCATAGACCTCATCGCCCCCCAGAATGGCGGCGCTGCCCTGTGCTTCGATAAGCTCGGCGCGGGCGCTCAGGCTGGCCAGCAGCAGGGTCAACAGCAGCGGTAATTTCATAGCAGATACCTTGAGTTGGCGGGCAGCCGCGCCATTTTGAGGAAATGGCGCCTGCTGGCCGACATGGATCACAACACGTTCCAAGTGGCAGCGCACGTTGGCGCTGACGATGTCCATTAAAAAGCAAGAATCATGCCTCATTCCCGGCTCAAGCTTTGTCCGGCGCGTCCGATAATAAGTCAGGTGCAGATACAGGAAAGGTATCCATGAACAAACTCATCACGGCGTTGGCGCTTGCCCTGGCATTGACCGGGTGCGGCTCCGACCCTATCAATCGGGATCAGGGTGACCCCCGCCAGGCGGCGCAGGGGATGGAGCTCAACTGGCTGGTGGCGCGCATGACCGATCAGCTGATGGAGCGCAAATCGCTGACCACCCTGACCGAGCCCATCGCGGTGGCCTCTTTCGTCGATCTCGATACCCTGCAGGATACCAACTGGATGGGGCAGCAGATTGAGGAGAGCTTTATCTACGAGCTCAACCGTCGCGGCGAGGTGGTGGTGGACTTCAAGCTGACCGGCAGTATCAAGGTGACGCCGCAGGGGGACTTCGTGCTGAGCCGCAACTACAAGGAGCTCTCTTCCCGTTTGCCGATCTCCCGCATTCTGGTCGGCACCTTCAGCCGCAACAGCAAGGGAATTCTGGTCAATGCCCGCGTTATCGACATGCGCACCAAGATGGTGGAGACCACTGCCCAGAGCCTGATCCCGCAAAAATATCTGTTCGGTGCCAACAATTCGTTTGGTCGGGCATCGATCAATCGCGGTTATCTGATGCGTGACAGTCAGGCCCGGCCGGGCGGTCATCTGGTCAACCTGACCCCGTGAGGAGCGAGTCATGAAGATCCTGTTTGGTTGCCTGTTGGCACTCTTGCTCACCGGTTGCAGCTACAACCGGGTGGTGGATTACACCCAGGGTGGCAAACCCGATGATTTTCCGGTGCTCAAGGCGGTGGGCTATGCGGTGATCGACATCCAGCCCGGCCCCTCCCAGTCGGAGAAGATGCTGCAAGCCATTCGCGCTTCCAAGATGGATGCTTATCGCGAGCTGGCAGAGCAGCTCAATGGTCAGCAGGTGCGCGGTCAGAGCAGCTACCGCGACTTGACCCAGACCTCCAACTCGCTGGATGTGTCGGTCGCTGGTGTGGTGCGTGGTGCCCGGGTGGTTGCCTCTTATCCGCGCGGCAATACCTATGCCACCGAGATGGAGCTCGATACCCGTGCCCTCTACAACATCAACCAGCTGATGGCCGGTCAGTTCTGAGTTGATCTTGCCGTGAAAACCGGCATCAAAACAAAAGGCGAGCAGGGTGCTCGCCTTTTGTCGTTGTGGGCTGGTTAGCTCCCCATCAGCACCGGCGGCACTGCGGTGGGTTTCACATCCTCGCTCGGGTAGCAGCCAAGCACCTTGATATAGCGGGTGATCTTGGTCAGCTCCACCAGTGCGGCCTGCATCGCCGGGGTCTGCAGGTTGGCGGAGACATCTAGGTAGAACATCTCTTCCCACGGGTTGCCCTGCACCGGACGGGATTCGAGCTTGGTCATGTTGATCTCGTGGCTGCGCAGCACCAGCAGCGCCTCGACCAGCGAACCCGGCTTCTGGGAGGTGGACATGATGAGGGTGGTCTTGGCCGGGATCTGCGGTGCCACATCGATGGGCTTGCGCGCTACCACGATAAAGCGGCTGTAGTTCTCTTTCTGGTTGGCGAGCTGCTCGGCCAGCACATCCAGACCATACAGTTCGCCACCGGCGGCGCTGCCGATGGCGGCGGCCTCCGGGCTGGCCAGTTCTTTCACCTTCATCATGGCACTGGAGGAGGAGTCGCAGATCTCGTGACGCGCCCCTTCCAATTTGCTCAGATAGTGGGAGCACTGCTGGAACACCTGCGGGTGGGCATAGAAGGTTTTGATGCGACTCAGCTCGGTCGGCACGGCGGTGAGGATGCAGTGCTCGATGGGGTAGGTGAGCTCGCCGACGATGGAGAGGCTGGTGTGCTGCATCACATCATAGACTTCGTTGATGGAGCCAGAGCTGGTGTTCTCGATGGGCAGCACGCCGAAGGCGGCGCGGCCTGACTCCACCGCATCCAGCACTTCACGGAAGTTCTGGCAGTTCACCTCGATCACCTGATCCTTGTAGCGCGCCAGATATTTGCGTGCGGCCAGGCTGGAATAGGAACCGCGCGGCCCAAGATAGGCGACGCTGGTCATCGGCTCCTGCTGCTCCGGGTTGAGCAGGCTCTGCAGATAGGCCTGCTGGGAGAGCACAGAGTCTTCGATGATGGTGTGATAGATGCGAGTGATGTACTGGGCATCCAACCCCAGCACGCGCCCTTTCTGGATCAGGGCAACCAGCAGCTCCTGCTCCCGCTGGTGGTCACGAATGGGGCGCGGGTTGGCTTGCTTGGCACGGGCGACCTCGATGCTGAGGGCCTTGCGTTTCGCCAGCAGGGCAAGCAGCTCCTGATCCAACCGGGTGATGTCTTGTCTGATCTCGTCGAGCGTTGCCATGATTGTTCCCTATCCAAGTAATCGATTGATATTAATGCAAAAAAAAGCCTCCGCTAGGGGAGGCTCGATTCGTCTTTGCTTTCTGTTCACACGACGACAGGCCTTCCCTCAAGCGGGCCGGATAAACGAGAAAGCAAAGAAGAATGGTGCGTGCATAGGTGTGTCCTTGAAGTAACGTCATAACCATTAAGGGATTTGTCGGTCTGATGCAAGTAAAACTTGCCCGCAGGCGGGGATGGGGGCAGGGTATCCGGTTAAGAAAATGGCGTATTAGCGATGTTCTATTGACTCTGTTTTGATGACTGACACCCAGTGGGGGAGGTAAAGACGATGGCGATTATTTTCGATCTGGGACGGGTGGTGGTGAGCTGGAATCCGGTAGACATAGTGCGTTCGGTGCGTGGCCCGCAAGGGGCCGAACAGTTGGCCGAGCTGCTTTTTAACCACCCGGATTGGCTGGAGGTGGACAGAGGCACCATGTCGCTCCACACCATGGCCCGGGAAGCGCAAGCGCGCACCGGCCTCTCGACGGCACAGAATCTGGCCATTTTACAGGCAGTTCCCGCTTCCCTGCTGCCAGATCCCGCTATGCTAACCCTGATAGCCGAGCTGCACGGGGCGGGGCACACCTTGTATGCCCTCTCCAACATGGGTCATGCCAGCATCGACTGGCTGGAGCTGCATCAGGATTTCTGGCGCTTCTTTAGCGGCAAGGTGGTGTCGGCGCGGGTACGGATGATGAAGCCGGAGCCGGATATCTACCGCTATCTGCTGGTGTCGTTCGATCTGAAACCGGCAGAGTGTCTCTTCATCGATGACAGTCCCGCCAACATTGCGGCCGCCGAGGCCCTCGGTATCAGGGGGATCGTCTTTACCGACGCGGCGAGTTGCCGCCAGCAACTGGGTGAGCTGGGCTGTTTGCCCGCCACCGGCAGGGGATGATGCCCCTCTAGGAGCACTATGGAGCATGGCCGGTTTCGCAATTGGCTCAGTCACTATCCCGAGGCGACCCTGATCATCGCCTGCAAGGATGGCAGCGGTTATCAGCTCTGTGTTGAGGCAGAAGGGGAGTGCCTCTGCCTGACCGACAGTGAGGGAGGGCGCCTGACCTTCACCTCGCTGGATCAGGCGCAGGGTTTCTTGCGAGCCCATCGGGTTCACCAAGCAAGATTGCGAATTTATGACGCCCAAAATGAAGATTTAGCAGCAGAATCACAGGAAATAATCATCAAGTTTTAATTTTAACCAGACTCTTTAAGGGTCTATTCAGTTTGTTTGCCGCACAATACTGCACCTGTTCATCATCCGGAGCTGTTTAATGGGTGCCAATGTAGTTGTACTGAATCAGGGATATGATCACTCTTTTCAAGCCAGGGAACAGCTGCTGATTGAGCGACTGGCAAGTTTTGACGAGCTGGTTGTCTCTTTTTCGGGACGGTTGGAATCCTGCTACAGCATCGAACTGTGCCGCGCTGCCGGTGTGAAAATCCACGCAATTACCCTCGATAATCCGACCCGCAGTCGCAGCGAAGTGGCCCGTGCCCGCCGTTATTGCCAGCGTTATGGCATCGATCACTGGGTCATCAAGAGTGACGAGATCGTCTTTTGCGATCGCCTGCCAAATATTGAAGGGCTGATCGACCCGGTTCGCCGCATTGGTGAGTATGTGCAGACTCGTTCTGAGTGGGCTCATCTGCCATTGCTGGTTCCGGCAGCGGTGGAGGAGCGTGATGATTATCTTGCCCAGTTCGGGTCTCTGCCTGCCAACTCAATCTGGTTTTTTGCCGACAACGGATTGATGCGCCGCGATTATCGTTACGGCTTCAACAAGCGTCAGCTCGGTCGTTGGGGCAAGGGGAGCAACGGTTGCCTCAGCAATCGCTTCACCAATCCACGGCAGCTTGAGCAGCGTTATCTGCGAATGGTGGATCAGGCCGAGCAGATGCTGGCCGACATGGGGCTGGACGAGGCACAGGTCTTTTTCCATACCCTGTGTGACTGCTCCACCACCCTGGCCCGGGTGCGTCTGCCCGAACACCAGCGTGCGCAGGCCTTTGATATGCAATCGGATATTTTGTCTGCCCTCAAGGGGAGCAAGTTCGATCTGGTGACCCTGGATATGGCACAGAAAGAGCGACACGATCTCGCCATCTAGTCTGCGGGCAAGCGATGCGGGTGCCAGAACGTGAGTGCCGTCATAGGCAAGGGGCGACGGGACTGTTTATACTGTCGCCCTTTCACCCGTTACCGAGCTTCGCCCAATGAAACCCTTCTCCCGTCTGCTGATTGCCCTGTGCCTCTCCCCCGTACTGGCGCAGGCTGCCCCTCTTTCTCAGGTGACGCTGCCCGATGGTCGGCAGATTCAGCTCAACGACGACTTCACCTGGGAGTATCTGGTGGTCAAACCGGCCGAGTCCGTACAGGGCGTGGCTGCTGATGGGAAGGCCGGGGCCGTGGTGGCCGTCGCGGCCCCGGTGTTGACCGATCAGGCCAAGGCCAATCCGGACCTGCTTGCCCAGATGGCGCGTGACGGTGTGGTGGTCAAGCTGGACAAGATCGAGGGATCTGACCCGCTGGTGCTGACCTTTATGGTGAGCAATACCGGTACCCGCAATGTAGTCGGGGTGCGTGGCATGGTGACCCTGTTCAGTGCTGACGGGGTGCAGCTGAGCCGTCATGAGGCCCGCTTCTGGGTTGCCGAGAATCGCCTGCCGGAGACCTATCTGCGCAAGGGGCAAGCCCGTCCGTCGCTGGCCCTCGAGATCCCCCGTCCTGCCGGATTGACCGGGCAGCCCTTGGTTAGGGTCGAAATTGACGAGGTGGTCTTCCGCTGATTTGGCGTTGTTCCGGCCCATGCAAACCGTGTGGGCCGGCAACTTGTTGCCGCTGACACCCCCTGCAATATCTGCTTACATCTGACATGGTTCTGCAACAGCTTGCAGCTCGGCAAGCCGGGAACCTGATCGCACAATGACTCCATACCAGCTCGCTAGCAACGGGCCCAATCACATGGAGTTATCATCATGAAAAAAGCAACTGTCTCTCTTCTGGTTCTGGCCGGGTTTGCCTCTACTTCCGTCATGGCGCAGGATGCCTTCAGCTACGCCAAGGGTTCCGCCACCTGGGCGCACACCAAATCCGACTATCTCAGCGGTACCTTCAGCAATGACAGCAAAGGAACCCGTGATTTTGGCGGTCTGAGCCTGGATCTCTCCAAGAGCTTCGGCTCCAACTTCTATGGTCGCGGCAGCACTGAATACACCTCTCGCAGCAACGGCAACGACAGCATGTCGATCTCCAGCATCGGTGTCGGTGTCTTTACCCCGCTGAGCACAGGTCTGAACCTCTACGGTGAAACCGGTGTGACCGGCTACATGCTGGAGCGTGAACTTGGCAGCGATATCGCTAACAAAGGGTGGGATGCTGTTGCTCGCAAAGATAGCGGCAGCATGTACGGTGAAGTGGGTCTGCGCTACGACATCGGCAATGTCGAGCTCTCCACCGCTTATCGCTACGCCAACATGACCGACGATATGCACGACTTCAAGGTGGGCGGTGCCTACAAGCTCAACCAGAACTGGGCGCTGACTGCCGATTACACCTATCGCAACTGGGATCTGCAAAAAGGTTCCATCTCCAGCCTGGGTGTGAAGTACAGCTTCTAATCCCCCTTCCCGTAGTCCGTAGTGTCTTGATTTTTACCCATGGCGTTCGCCATGGGTTTTTTCTTTTTCCGGTGATCCCTTTTTTCTCCTTGTGTCGTATCAGTCGCAAATAGTTATACAACTTTCATTTTTTTGTATAACTGCTATAACTGAATCAATGCTTATACAAGGAGCGTCATCATGTACAAGATTAAAGTCGGTATCAGTGCCTGCCTGCTGGGACAAGAGGTACGTTTCGATGGGGGCCACAAGCGCTCCAGCTTCTGTGAACGGGATCTTGGCGCTCACTTTGACTATCACCCCGTCTGTCCCGAGATGGCTATTGGCCTCGGGGCGCCTCGCGCCGCCATCCGGCTGGTCAAGCGCAACGGCGAGATCCGCGCCGAGGCGAGCAACGGCAGCTTCGATGTCACCGAAAAGCTGATCGCCTTCAGCGAGCAGAAGGCACGTCAGCTCGACTTTATCTCCGGTTATATCCTCTGCGCCAAATCCCCCAGCTGTGGTATGGAGCGGGTCAAAGTCTATGGCGCCAACAACGAGGGGAGCGCCAAGGAGGGGATTGGCCTCTTTGCCAAGGCGTTGATGGAGGCCAACCCCCTGCTGCCGGTGGAAGAGGATGGTCGGCTCTGTGATCCCATCCTGCGGGAGAACTTTGTGCTGCGGGTCTTCGCTTACCACGACTGGCAGCAACTCTGCGCCCGCGGCATTACCGCCTCTGCGCTGATCCGCTTCCACTCCCGTTACAAGTATCTGGTGCTCTCCCACGCCACCACCCACTACCGCATCCTCGGCAAGCTGCTCGGCAATCTGGGCAAGTCCACCAATTTGCAGGAGGTGGCCGACAACTACATCAAGGGATTGATGACGGCGCTGACCCTGCGAGCCAACCGCCGCAGCCACACCAATGTGCTGATGCACCTGCAGGGCTACTTCAAGCGGGTGCTGACCCCGGCCCAGAAGCAGGAGCTTGCCGATACCATCGACAAGTACCGCACCGGCATCTTCCCCTTGCTGGTGCCGCTCACCCTGATCCGCCACTACCTGCGCGAGTACCCCAATCCCTATCTCGCCGAGCAGGTTTATCTCAATCCACACCCCGATACGCTGAAATTGCGTTACGGGCTCTGAATCCGTTCTGTTGCCCCGGCGCATGGTTTGCGCCGGGGAGCCTTACCCCTCTGTTTGATGGACGTTGTCATGTCTGATTTATCGCAAGAAGTTGCTCCTCTCGCTGATGAGGGGATCTACCCCATTCGCGAGGTCTCCCGTCTCACCGGCGTCAACGCCGTGACCCTGCGTGCCTGGCAGCGCCGCTACGGTCTGGTGCAACCGGCCCGCACCGAAAAGGGCCACCGCCTCTACAGCGAGCAGGATATCCTCCAAATCGGCGAGATCCTGAGCTGGCTGGAGCGGGGGGTGAGTATCGGGCAGGTGAAGGGGCTCTTGAGTGAACCCCATTCCGCGCCGGTGAGCGATCACTGGCAGCAGACCCTGGAGCAGTTCAGTCAGGCGCTGCTCGCCTTCAACCAGCGCAAGGCGGAGGCTGAGCTCAACGATTTGCTGGCGAGCTACCCGTTCGAGCTGGTGCGCAGCCGGATACTGCAACCGCTGGTGGAGCGGCTACTGGGGCTGTGGCGCGAGCGGCCGGATGGCGAGCTGCTGCAACAGGTGTGGCTGGACTGGCTCCATACCCGCTTCGCCCGCCACCTGATCGAGCAGGAGAAGGGCGTGCCGAGCACGCTGGCGAGCTGGGGACAGGTTGGCCCCCTCGATCTGGTGTGGGCCGCCTACGAGCTGATCGGTCAGGGCTATGAGGTGCAACTGCTGGGGGCGGTGGAGCCGCGCCATGCCAGCCTGCTGGAGGGGCGTGCCGTTACCCCCTGGCTGGTGCTGCTGGGGGCCGGGCTTGGCAAACAGGAGCTGGCTGCCGGGTGGCCCGCCGGTACGCGTCTGTTTGGCGAGTTGGGGCGCCTCTACGACGATGAGTGGCTTAAAGCCCATGGCTGGCAGGCGAGCCTTGCCGAGCTGATGGCGGATGCCCCAGATGCTGCTGGCACCAGCGGACGCGGGAGGAAAAAATCATGAAACTGGTCTGGTTGCGCAATGATCTGCGCCTTGCCGACAACCCGGCGCTGCGGCATGCCTGCGCCGGTGATGAACCGGTCGCCGCGCTCTTTATCATCTCTCCTGCCCAGTGGCGGCAGCATAAAATGGCACCCGTCCGTCAGCGCTTTATGTTGGCGCAGGTTGATGAGCTGGGGCGCGAGCTGGCGGCCCTCGGCATCCCGCTCCATCTGCTGCGAGTGGAGACCTTTGCCGAGGCGCCCGCTGCGTTGGCAGACCTCTGCCGCGAGCTGGGGGTGACCCAGCTCTATGCCAATCAGGCTATCGAGATCGATGAGCAGCGCCGCGATCACGCCGTCAGCGCCGCGCTGGCTGAGCAGGCGGTGAGCTGTCACTGGTTCAACGGCTGTTGCCTATTGCCGCCGGGGCGGGTGCTGACCGGCTCGGGTGAGATGTTCAAGGTCTTCACCCCTTTCAGCCGCGCCTGGCTCAAGGCACTCGACGAGGAGGGGTTTGTCATTCATCGGGCGCCGACACCGCGTGGCGAGCCCTTGCCTTGGCAGCTGCTGGCTGAGCGGGAGTGGGTTGATGAAGGGCTCGGCGAGCTGACGGCGGATCCCCGCTGGCCGGTGGGGGAGGCAGAAGCTCTGCGCCGTTTGAACATTTTTTTGGAGCAGGCGGTGCTCGACTATGGGGAGACCCGGGATTTTCCTGCCATCGCGGGCACGTCCGTGCTTTCCCCCTATCTAGCGGCGGGCATCATCAGTCCTCGTCAGTGTGTGGCGGCTCTTCAGCAACGGCTCGGCTATCGGCCCCAGTCCAAGGCCCAGCCCGGCTTTGTCTGGCTCAATGAACTCATCTGGCGCGAGTTCTATCGCCACCTGCTGGTGCTAATCCCGACCCTCTCCATGAATCGCCCCTTCAAACCAGAGACGGCATCCTTGCCGTGGAGCTGGGACCCGGATGCCTTCGCCGCCTGGAGCGAGGGGCGCACCGGTTATCCCATCGTCGATGCGGCGATGCGCTGCCTCAACGCCACCGGTTGGATGCACAACCGGCTGCGAATGATAGTGGCGAGTTTTCTCACCAAGGATCTCCATATCCACTGGCGGCTCGGGGAGGATTACTTCATGAGTCGGCTCATCGATGGGGATCTGGCGGCCAACAACGGCGGCTGGCAGTGGGCAGCGGGCACCGGCGCCGATGCGGCGCCCTATTTTCGGGTCTTCAACCCCACCACTCAGGGGCAACGATTTGATCCACAAGGGGAGTTTATCCGTACCTGGGTAACTGAACTGGCCGATATTCCCGCCGCTTATGTGCATCAGCCCCACGACTGGCTGCGGCTCAAGGGGCGACAGGATTATCCGGCACCCATGGTGGATCACGCCGTTGCCCGGGTGAGAGCCATCGAGATGTTTCGCTCTCTGGAGAAATAGGATGAACGAGCCGCTGGCCCGCTTTATTGGCCTCTATCAGCAACTGGACAAACAGCAGTTGCACCGCTTGCCCGAGGTCTATGCCGAACAGGTGGTCTTTACCGACCCGGCTCATCGCATCGAGGGGCTGGCGGCCCTTGGCGACTATTTTGCCGCCCTCTATCAGCGCCTCGCCTACTGTCGCTTCGTCATTACCAGTCAGCAGCAACAGGGGCCGCAGGCCTGGCTCGGCTGGACCATGACCTTCTCTCACCCCAGCTTGCGTGGTGGTGAGCCGGTGACGGTGGAGGGGGCCACCCGCCTCGAGTTCGACGAGGCGGGCAAGGTGTGCCAGCACCGGGACTATTTTGATCTGGGCGCCATGCTCTACGAGCAGTTGCCGCTGCTCGGGCCCGTGGTGCGCACTATCAAGATGAGGCTTGGCGCATGAGCGGCCGGGTGCTTATTACAGGCGCGACCTCCGGCATTGGTCGTCAGTTGGCGCTGGATTACCGGCGGGCAGGCTGGCAGGTGTGGGGTTGTGGCCGCGATGGCGAACGGCTACAGGCGCTGGGGCTGCACGGCATCACGCCGCTGCAGTTCGATGCCCGGGATCTGGCCGCAATGAGCGGGGTGGCGGCTACGCTGCCATCCCTCGATCTTATAATCCTCAACGCAGGCAACTGCGAGTACATGGATGTGGCGGAGGGGTTTGACAGCGAGCTGTTTGCCCGTGTCATCGACACCAATCTGACAGCCACCGGCCATGCGCTGGCCGCCTTCTTGCCGTTGCTCGGGGCCGGGTCACGGCTGGCCATCGTCAGCTCGTCGGTGAGCTGGCTGCCGCTGCCGCGAGCCGAGGCCTATGGCGCCTCCAAGGCGGCCCTCGACTATCTGGCGGATACCTTGCGCCTCGATTTGGCCAGCAAAGGGATCGGGGTGACTCTGATCCGCCCCGGCTTTGTCCAGACGCCGCTCACCGCCAAAAATGATTTTCCCATGCCCTGTCTGGTGACGGTGGAGCATGCCTCCCGCGCCATCATGGACGGGCTGACCGCTGGTCGTCACCAGATCCACTTTCCCCGCCGTTTCATCTGGTTGCTGCGCCTGCTTGGTGCGCTGCCGGTGGGGCTCTGGCTGCGCCTTGGCCGCGCACTCGTATCGAAAGGAAGCCATTCATGAAGAAAAAGATCGCCATCGTCGGTTCAGGGATCTCGGGGCTCACCGCCGGTTTTCTGCTCCACAAACTCCATGACATCACCCTGTTCGAGGCGGCGCCGACTCTGGGCGGCCATACTGCGACCGTCGATGTGAATCAGGCTGGCCGCAGCTATGCCATCGACACCGGCTTTATCGTCTTCAACGATCGCACCTACCCCAACTTCTTGAAGTTGCTGGCGCGGATCGGCATGGCGCGCCAACCGGCCGAGATGAGCTTCTCGGTGAAGAGCCCGGAGGGGCTGGAGTATAACGGCCACAACCTCGATACCCTGTTTGCCCAGCGCAGCAATCTGTTGAGCCCCCGTTTCTACGGTTTTGTTGGCGAGATTTTGCGCTTCAACCGGGAGGCACGGGCCTGGCTGGCAGATGGTCAACATCAGGGTGCTGGCCCCGAGCTGACGCTGGGAGACTTTCTGCTGGCGGGGGAGTTTAGCGACTACTTCGCCCGCCACTACATCTTGCCGATGGGAGCGGCGATCTGGTCATCGACCCTGGCCGATATGCGCGCCTTTCCCCTTGGCTTCTTCCTGCGCTTTTTTGCCAACCATGGCCTGCTGGATGTGGCCAATCGCCCCCAGTGGTACGTGATTCCGGGCGGCTCGCGGGAATATATCGGCCCCCTTACCGCGGGTTGGCTGTCGCAGATCCGCCTCGCCTGTCCGGTGCAGAGCGTACGGCGTGACGCGGATGGCGTGGTGATCCAGAGCAGTTACGGCGAGGAGCGGTTTGACGAGGTGATCTTCGCCTGCCACAGCGATCAGGCGCTGGCGCTGCTGGCGGACCCCGGCGAGCGGGAGCAGGCTATTCTCGGCGACATGCCCTATCAGGCCAACGATGTCTGGCTCCATACCGATGCGCGCTGCCTGCCCACCCGCCGCAAGGCATGGGCCAGCTGGAACTATCAGCTCGATGGCAACGACGAGGCGCGGCCGCTGGTGAGCTACAACATGAACATCCTGCAGGGGGTGAACTCGCCGGAGCCCTTCTGCGTCAGCCTCAACCCCAAGGGCAAGGTGGATGAGAGCAAGGTGCTGCGCCGCTTCGTCTACCACCATCCGGTGTTCAATCAGGCCTCTATTGCCGCCCAGCAACGGCGTGCGGAGATCTGCGGCCAACAGCACACCCACTTCTGCGGCGCCTACTGGTACAACGGCTTCCATGAGGATGGGGTGCGCAGCGCGCTGGATGTCGCCAGACGCTTCGGGGCCGAGCTATGAACGGCGCCACCGTGGCCACGGAACATGAGCGTGCCGACGAACTGGCCGGTGTTACCAGCGCTATCTGGCAGGGCTCGGTACGCCACCGCCGTTTTGCGCCGCGGGCTCACACCTTCTCCTACAGCCTTTTTATGCTGGGACTGGATCTCGACGAGCTGCCGAAGCTCGATCAGGGGCGCTGGTTCGGTGTGGAGCGATCGGGACTGCTTTCGTTTCACCGCCGTGACTATCTCAAGGGGAGTGAGGGAAGCCTCAAGCAGGCGGTGTGGCAGAAGGTGAGCGAGCTGGGTGGTGATGCCGAGCCCGAAGGGCGGGTGCTGCTGCTCGGCAATGTGCGCTGTCTGGGGTTCTACTTCAGCCCGGTCAACTTCTACTTCTGCTACCGGCAGGGCGAGGCGCGCTATCTGCTGGCAGAGGTGTCGAACACTCCCTGGAACGAGCGTCACTACTACCTGCTGGATCTGGCGGCGCTGGCACCCCATGACAAGGATTTTCACGTCTCCCCCTTTATGGGGCTGGCGATGCGTTATCACTGGCGGATCAGGCCGCCCGCGCAGGAGACACTGATCCACATCGAGAGTCATCCCGTATCCGGTGAAGCCAAGCTGTTTGACGCCACCCTGGCGCTCACGCGCCAGCCGCTGTCGCGCAAGGGGCTGGTGGCCCTGCTGGCCCGCTGGCCATGGATGACCATGAAGGTGCTGCTCGGGATCTACTGGCAGGCCCTGCGTCTATTTATCAAACGAACCCCGATTTTTACCCATCCGGAGAGCCGCTAATGGAACTTGCTCAATCAACCCTCTCTGCCTCTTTCATCGACAAGGGGGCAAGACAACTGCTGCTCAATCTGCTGGGTCGCCTCGAACATGGCCAGCTGCTGCTGCGGGATGGCGGTGAGCGCCACAGCTTTGGCGTCGCGGGTACCGATCTGCATGCCGAACTGGTGGTGCAGGATCCTGCCTTCTATCGTCGCCTGTTGCTGGGGGGCAGCATTGCCGCTGGGGAAACCTGGGTGGAGGGGCTCTGGACCAGCCCGGACCCGGTGGCGCTGGTGCGGCTGCTGGCCCGCAACCTGACCCTGCTCGACTCCCTCGAGCGGCGCCTTGGCTGGCTCAGTTTCCCCTTCAACAAGGTGCGCCACTGGCTCAACCGCAATACTCTGACAGGTTCGCGCTCCAACATCGCCGCCCACTACGATCTCGGCAATACCCTCTATCAGGGTTTTCTCGACAGCCATATGCAGTACTCGAGCGCCATCTATCCGAGCGCCGAGGCCACTTTGGAAGAGGGTCAGCAAGCCAAGTTGCGCACCATCTGCGAGCGGCTGGAGCTGGGGCCTGACGATCATCTGCTGGAGATCGGTACCGGTTGGGGTGGCCTCGCCGTCTATGCCGCCCGCCACTACGGTTGCCGGGTGACTACCACTACCATCTCCCGGGCCCAGCATGACTATGCCAAGGAGTGGATTGCGCGGGAGGGGCTGGGGGATCGCATCACCTTGCTGCTGGAGGATTACCGCAAGCTGGAGGGCACCTATGACAAGCTGGTCTCCATCGAGATGATCGAGGCGGTGGGGCACGCCTTCCTGCCCGACTATTTCCGCCAGTTGTCACGGCTGCTCAAGCCCGGTGGCCGCCTGCTCATTCAGGCCATCACCATCGCCGATCAGCGCCACGCCCAATATCTGCGCGGAGTCGATTTCATCCAGCGCTATATCTTCCCCGGCGGCTGCCTGCCGAGCGTCTCCCAGATGGCGGGGTTGCTGGCGCGGGAGACGGACATGCAGCTGGTGCGATTGCACGATCACGGCCATCACTATGCCCGCACCTTGGCTCACTGGTGCGAGCGTTTTCTGGCGTTGGCGCCCGAGCTGCCCAAGCTCGGTTACAGCCAGGATTTCATCCGGTTGTGGCACTTCTACTTTGCCTATTGCGAGGGGGGATTCTGGGAGCGCACCATCAGTCTGGTGCAGCTGGAGGCCGCCAAGCCGGGGCCCGCTGGCTGGTCGGGTGATGTGCCAGTAAGCGGTCACTGACCATGTGGCAGTGGGCTCACTTGCTGGGGTTCAACCTCTACTGGTTGCTGGCGGTGAAGTGGCAGCAGCCGGGCCCGCTGCTGGCAATGTTGCTGCTGCACTTTCTCTTCTCACCCAGCCGCCAGCGTGACTGGCGGCTGCTTCCCATCGCGGTCACCGGCTGTCTGCTGGATGCCCTGCTCTGGCAGCTCGGCCTGTTCCGTTTCCCGTCCGGTTTTCCCCTCTGGCTGGTGCTGCTCTGGCTCGGTTTTGCCCTGACGCTGGCCCACGGTATGCGCTGGCTGCTGCGCTTGCCTCGCTGGCAGCAGGCACTGTTTGGCGTATTTGGGGGTGCCTCCTCCTATGTGGCAGGGGCTGCCATGGGGGCAGTAAACTTACCCTGGGGCATCTGGATCAGTTCGGCGCTGCTGGCAGTGATCTGGATGTGGTGGTTACCCGTACTCCTGTGGGTAATGGTCAAGCTGGAGGGTGAGTCATGACAAACACCTTTTCGACCGACTCGTTGCTTTTTTCCAAATGGACCAAAGAGGGCCAGCATGAGCTCGCGGATCGCTTCTATCTGGTGGTTGCCTGCCAGCGGGATGCGCAAGGTCGGCTGGTGCAGGTGGTGATGCAGGATATCAACACCCTGCAAGAACAGGAGATGGATTGGCATGAACTGGAAGACCCCAACCACTGGCATATGGGGTGGAATTAACCCGCTACTGCTGGCGTTTACGCTCTTGGCTGCAACCGCAGTGCAGGCTTCTGCCGCCCCCTGGCAGCAGCTGCGCCCGGTCGGGCAGGGGGAGATGAACTGGCTATGGTTCAAGCTCTACGATGCCACCCTCTACAGTGAAAGCGGGCACTATCAGCCCGGTCACTATCCGCAGGCCCTGACCCTCACCTATGCCAGATCCATCGAGCGGCAAGATCTGCTGAGCGCCACCGCCGCCGAGTGGCAGCGGCTCGGTCTTGGCACTGAGGTCGAGCGTCAGCGCTGGCTCGGCCAGCTCGCTGCACTCTGGCCCGATGTGCAGGCAGGCGACAAGCTCACCTTCTATGTCGACAAGGGCGGGGCAGGCCACTTCTGGTGGCAGGAGAAGTCCCTCGGGACTCTGGCCGATCCGCAATTCTCGGCCGCTTTTCTCGCCATCTGGCTGGCTGACAACAGCCGCGATCCCGCCCTGACCCGCCGCCTGCGTGGCCAACCCTGAACATGGAGTCTCTGATGTCTTTCTATCGTGCATACCGCTGGTTGCTGTTGCTCCCCTTTTTGCTGCTGAGTGGCTGTGGTGCCAGTCTCGATGACTATCGTGGGCAGGGGCCAAACTGGGATCTCGCCCGTTTCTTCAATGGCAAACTGGTGGCTCACGGCCTGGTGACCGACCGCAGCGGCGCAGTGACCAGTCGCTTTCGGGTCGAGATGGTGGGTCGTTGGAAGGACGGCAAGGGAGAGCTGTTCGAGCAGTTCTACTTTGATGATGGCCGCCAGCAGACCCGTACCTGGTATCTGAGCAAGGGCGATGATGGTCATTGGCGCGGTACTGCTTCCGATGTGGTGGGCGAGGCGGTGGGTAAAAGCGAAGGGTTCGCCCTCAACTGGCGTTATCAGCTCGATCTGGCGCTACCGGATGGCGAGGTGGTGCGGGTGAGCTTCGATGACTGGATGTACCTGCTGGATGAAGAGCGTCTGATCAATCGTGCCGAGATCAGCAAGTTTGGTATCCATCTTGGCGAGGTGATCCTCTATATCGAACGTCAGCTCTGACCGTTAACGCAAGATAACGGCCAGTAAAAAGCGCGCCGATGGCGCGCTTTTGTTTACCGAAAAACCAGAGTCATCAGATGATGCGGTTCTCTTCCAGCATCTTGCGACGGGCCTCTTCCTTGGCCATCTTTTTCTTGCGGTTGTCGCAGGGTTCCGGGCAATCGCACTCTTTCTCGATGCCGACGCTACCCAGACCGCCGCAGGAGCCGGAGATGGTCTTCTTCTGGAAGATGTAACCGATAGCCATGGCGGCTATCACCAGCATGAATACCCCGAAGGTGATCAGAAAAATCTGCATCTCTACCTCTTACTTCTTGACCAGATAGGGCTTGAAGGCATCGGAGTAAGCCTCTTCAAAGCCGTTGTCGGTCTTGGTGATCACGAAGATCGCCAAGCCGCGCTCGTTGGCATAGGCCAGGCTTTTCTCGGTCCCCATCACCATAAACACGGTGGCCAACCCGTCTGCGGTCATGCAGGAGGGGTGGATCACGGTGACCGATACCAGACGGTGCTGGATCGGCTTGCCGCTGCGCGGATCTATGGTGTGGGAGAAGCGCTGACCATCCAGTTCATAGTAGTTGCGGTAATCGCCGGAGGTGGCCACCCCGTTGTCACCGGGTACGATCACCTCTTGCACCGTGCCGGTGCCTGCGGTGGGCTTCTCGATGGCCACGCGCCAGGGGTGACCCTTGCCGTTGACGCCATTGATCCGCAGCTCGCCGCCAATCTCCACCAGATAGTTGCGCGCACCCAGTGACTCCAGATATTCGGCTACCTTGTCCACACCAAAGCCCTTGGCGATGGCGGAGAGATCGACGTAGAGGTCCGGAATATCTTTTTGCAGGGTATCGGCATCCACCGAGGTGATGACGTGCAGGTTGCCCAGACCGGTCTTCTGGCGAGTCTGGGTGATCAGCTCGTCTGAGGGGACCTTGGTCGGCTTCTTGTCCGGGCCAAAGCCCCACAGATTGACCAAGGGGCCAACGGTGACGTCCAGCGCCCCCTGGCTCTCACGGCCAATGTGAATGGCCTCTGTGACGACCCGTGCGGTATCGCGGGAGACCACTACCGGTTTGTTGTCACGGCTCTGGTTGAAGCGCGACAGTTCGGAATCGGGGCGATAGGTCGACATCTGATCGTTGACCCGCTCCAGCAAGACATCGACCTCGGCCTGCAATTTGGCTGGATCGGTGATGGCGCTGTCCGCCACCTTGATGGAGTAGTAAGTGCCCATGGTGCTACCGGTGATGTGGATCTCCGGTTTGGATTGGACCGTCTCCTGACCGCACCCAGTCAAGAAAAAGGCTAGCCCGAAGGCTAGCCAGGTCTTTACAACACTGTGCATGGATTAACCACCAAAGTCATCCAACAGGATGTTTTCGTCTTCAACGCCCAAGTCTTTGAGCATGTTGATGACGGCAGCGTTCATCACCGGAGGTCCACACATGTAGAACTCGCAATCTTCCGGTGCTTCGTGGTTCTTGAGATAGTTCTCGTAGAGCACGTTGTGGATGAAGCCGGTGTAGCCGTCCCAGTTGTCTTCCGGTTGCGGATCAGACAGCGCGACGTTCCAGGTGAAGTTCTCGTTCTCGGCGGCGAGCATGTCAAAGTCTTCGACATAGAACATTTCGCGCTTGGAACGGGCGCCGTACCAGAAGCTCATCTTGCGCTTGGACTTCAGGCGACGCAGCTGGTCGAAGATATGGGAACGCATCGGCGCCATACCTGCACCACCACCGATGAATACCATTTCGGCATCGGTGTCCTTGGCGAAGAACTCACCGAACGGACCGGAGATAGTCACCTTGTCGCCAGCCTTCAGGCTGAAGATGTAGGAGGACATCTGTCCCGGAGGGGCAGTCCAGTTGCTGGGCGGCGGGGTCGCGATACGCACGTTCAGCATGATGATGCCGAACTCTTCCGGATAGTTGGCCATGGAGTAGGCACGGATGATTGGCTCATCGACCTTGGACTCCAGCTCAAAGATCTTGAAGCGATCCCAGTCACCGCGATACTCCTCGGGAATATCGAAGTTCTTGTAGTGCACGTGGTGAGCCGGGGCTTCAATCTGGATATAACCACCGGCGCGGAACGGCACGCTCTCGCCATCGGGGATCTGCAGCTTGAGCTCCTTGATGAAGGTGGCCTTGTTATCGTTGGAGATAACAGTACATTCCCACTTCTTCACCCCGAAGATCTCTTCCGGCAGTTCGATATCCATGTCGGAGCGAACGGTAACCTGACAGGCCAGACGCTCGCCATGACGGGCTTCGCCCTTGCTGATGTGATCCAGTTCGGTCGGCAGAATGTCGCCGCCACCGGATTTCACCCGTACCTTGCACTGGCCGCAGGAGCCACCGCCGCCACAGGCGGAGGAGACGAAGATACCGCTGCCAGCCAGCACGCCGAGCAGCTTGCCACCGGCCGGGCTGGTCACAGCCTTGGCCGGGTCACCATTGATGCTGATTGTCACGTCGCCCGCGGTCACCAGCTTGGACTTGGCGAACAGAATGACTGCCACCAGTGCCAGCAGGATCACGGTAAACATGACCACACCCAAAATAATTTCCATCTATCGTTCCTTTCTGATTGCAGGAAAGCCGATTACAGGGAGATACCAGAGAAGGACATGAAGCCCAGCGCCATCAGACCGGCGGTGATGAAGGTGATGCCCAGACCGCGCAGGCCTTCCGGAACATCGGAATACTTCATCTTCTCGCGGATACCTGCCAGCGCAACGATCGCCAGCATCCAGCCTGCCCCTGAACCCACACCGTAGACCACAGACTCCATGAAGTTGTAGTCACGCTGCACCATGAAGGAGACGCCACCGAAGATGGCGCAGTTCACGGTGATGAGCGGCAGGAAGATACCCAGCGCGTTGTAGAGTGCCGGGAAGTACTTGTCCAGCGCCATCTCCAGGATCTGTACCAGTGCTGCAATCACCCCGATGAAGGTGATGAAGCTCAGGAAGCTCAGATCCAGACCGGATACCAGAGCGCCATCTTTAAGCACGTAGTTGTAGATCAGGTTGTTGGCAGGAACCGCGATGGTCTGCACCACAATAACGGCAATACCCAGACCCATGGAGGTCTTTACCTTCTTGGACACCGCCAGGAAGGTACACATCCCCAGGAAGAAGGAGAGTGCCAGGTTTTCGATGAAGATCGATTTAATCAACAGACTCAGATAGTGTTCCATACCTTAATCCTTCGCCTCCACCTGCTTGGGATCCTTGGTGCGTACGCCCCAAATGATCAGACCAATGATGAAGAATGCACTCGGCGGCAGCAGCAGCAGGCCGTTGGGCACATACCAGCCACCGTTGTTCACCAGCGGCAGCAGCTCGATGCCGAACCAGGTGCCGGAGCCCAGCAGTTCACGCACGGTCGCGACACTCAGCAGAATGGCACCATAGCCCAGACCGTTGCCGATACCATCCAGGAAGGAGGGCAGCGGGGCACTCTTCATGGCGTACGCTTCGGCGCGGCCCATTACGATACAGTTGGTGATGATCAGACCCACGAAGACCGACAGTTGCTTGGAGATGTCATAGGCATACGCCTTGAGCACCTGGTCAACCACGATAACCAGTGAGGCGATGATCGCCATCTGCACGATAATCCGGACGCTGTTCGGGATCTGGTTGCGGATCAGGGAGATGAACAGGTTTGAGAAGGCGGTGACCGCCATGACCGCGAGGGTCATTACAAACGCAGTTTTCATCTGGCTGGTAACCGCCAGTGCAGAACAGACACCCAGCACCTGCAAGGCGATGGGGTTGTTGCCCAGCACAGGCGTCAACAGCAACTTCTTCATTTCGCTCTTGTCAGCCATTGTTGATTTCTCCTGCACGAACCTTGGCCAGGAAAGGACCGAAGCCCTTGGGACCCATCCAGAAGTCGAAGGTATGCTGTACGCCGTTACCGGTCAGAGTGGCACCGGAGAGACCATCGATCTCGTGCTCGGAGCCCGCCGGAGCATGGCCCTTGATGACGCGCAGCGCCGGCATGCCATTCTGGTCGAACAGTTTCTTGTCCTTGAACAGCGCCTGCCAGGCCGGGTTTTCGATCTCGCCACCCAGACCCGGGGTTTCACCGTGGTCATAGTAGGTGATGCCCTTGATGGTCTGGCCATCAGCGGCAACGGCGACGAAGGCATACATGGTCGACCACAGACCCTGACCGTAGATGGGCAGGATGATGCTGTCGATCTTGCCTTCGGCATCCTTGGCGAAGAATACCGGGATCTGCTTGGAGATCTGACGCAGGCTGGCCTTGTCGTCAGCGGCAGCAAGACGGATGCTGCGGGCCGGATCTTTGGCTGCCTGCTTGGTGTCGAAGTTGTCGGCATCGCCGTCAACAAAGTCACCGGTCGCCAGATCCACCAGACGCGCTTCGATCTTCTCGCCGTACAGTTTGGCCAGGTCGCGCTTGGCCACTTCGCTTACATCCACACCGGCTACGGCGAGAATGTTGCTCTGCTTGTCCAGCGCCTTGTTTTCCTGCTGGGTAGAACGCAGGCCCACAGCGGCAACGGATACTACGATGGAACAGGCCAGACAGAGGCCGGTGACCACGCTGACGGTGCCGAGGGTTGAATCTTTATTAAACGCCACGAGCAATCCTCCGCTTGATGTTTGCCTGAGCGACGAAGTGGTCAAACAGGGGAGCAAACAGGTTCGCAAACAGAATGGCCAGCATCATGCCTTCCGGGAACGCAGGGTTGACCACGCGAACCAGCACGACCATTACGCCGATCAGGGCGCCATACCACCACTTGCCTTTGTTGGTAAAGGCTGCGGAGACAGGGTCGGTCGCCATGAAGGCCATACCGAAGGCGAAGCCACCCAGTACCAGATGCCAGTGCCACGGCATGTTGAACATGGGGTTGGTATCGGAACCGATGACGTTGAATAGCAGGGAGGTGGCGATCATACCGATCATCACGCCGGCGATGATGCGCCAGGAGGCGATGCGCATGTAGACGATCATGGCGGCACCCAGCAGGATCATCAGGGTAGAGACTTCACCGATGGAACCCGGCAGGTTACCCAGGAAAGCGTCCATCCAGCTGATAGCCTGGCCGGTTGCACCGTTGATCAGCGCCATCTGGCCGCCTTGGGCCCACTGGCTCAGGGCAGTCGCGCCGGAGAAGCCGTCAACGGCAACCCACACTGCGTCACCGGAGATCTGGCCCGGGTAGGCGAAGAACAGGAACGCACGACCAGCCAGCGCCGGGTTCAGGAAGTTCTTGCCGGTACCACCGAACACCTCTTTGGCCATCACCACACCGAAGGTGATACCCAGCGCAGCTTGCCACAGGGGCAGCTCGGGCGGCACGATCAGGGCAAACAGAATTGAGGTTACGAAGAAGCCTTCGTTGATCTCGTGTTTGCGCACCATGGCGAACAGCACTTCCCAGAAACCACCGACAAAGAAGACGGTGATGTAGATCGGGAAGAAGTGGGTGGCGCCGATCAGCATCTTGCTGCCGATACCGGCTACAGCCGGATCGAGGGAGGCGCCCAGCATGGTAGCCAGGGCATATTGCCAGCTGCTGGCACCAGCAGCCGAGCCCATGTGGGCAATGGCGGCAATCGCCTGGTTACCAACGTTGTACATGCCCCAGAACATGGCCGGGAACACTGCCAGCCACACCATGATCATCATGCGCTTCAGATCGAGCGCATCACGAACGTGGGAGGCGTTGCGGGTAACGCTACCCGGGGTATAGAACAGGGTGTACGCCGCTTCGAACAGGGCATAGTACTTGGCGTACTTTCCACCCGGTTCGAAGTGGTGTTCCATATTTTCAAGAAGTTGCTTGAAACTCATCGCTTAACCTTCCAGTTCAATCTTGGTCAGGCACTCACGCAAGATCGGGCCGTACTCTGTCTTGCCGGGGCAGACAAAGGTACAGAGCGCCAAATCTTCCTCATCCAGCTCCAGGCAGCCCAGTGCTTGCGCACCGTCGGTATCGCCGGAGACCATGTCCCGCAGCAGCAGGGTCGGCAGGATGTCGAGTGGCATCACCCGCTCATAGTTGCCGATAGGCACCATGGAACGGTCACTACCGTTGGTAGTGGTGGTGAAGTTGATCAGCTTGCCCTTCATCAGATGAGAGAGGGTGGTACGGGTGATAGAGAACTTGTTGGCGCTGGGGTTGATCCAGCCCAGGAACTCTTTCTCGCGACCTTCACCCAGCACGCAAACCTGATTGTGGTAGCGGCCCAGGTAGTCGTGAACACCTTCGGCTTTGGCACCACTCAGGATAGAACCGGAGATGATACGGTTTTCGTCGGCACGCAGCTCATTGTTGGTGAGCTGGCTGATGCAGGCGCCCAGACGGGTACGCAGCAGACGCGGCTTGAGCACGTTCGGGCCAGCCAGCGCGATCACCTTGTCAGTGAAGATCTGACCGGTGGTGAACAGCTTGCCGAATGCAATCACATCCTGATAGTTGATGTGCCACTGCACCTTGGTGCTGCTGACCGGATCCAGGAAGTGGATATGGGTACCCGGCAGACCGGCAGGGTGCGGACCAACGAAGATCTCTTCTTTGACCTGAGCCAGCGGAGAGTGGGGCAGACTGCCTTCGCCTTTACAGACGTAGACGGCGCCGTCGGTCAGGCGGGTCAATACGGCCAGACCATCGAGGAAGGCCTGCGGCTGTTCCTTGATAATCAGCTCGGCATCGGCTGCCAGCGGGTTGGTGTCCATTGCAGTCACAAAGATGGCGCGCGGGGCAGACGCTACCGCGGGGACTTTGCTGAACGGACGGGTACGCAACGCAGTCCACTGACCTGATGCGACCAGGATCTCTTGCACCTTGCTGCGCTCGAGCTTGGCCAGCTCGGCAGAGGCAAAATGCTCAAACGTCACCTGTTCATCGGAACCGTCCAGGTCGATGACCACAGACTGGAGAACACGTTTGGCACCACGGTTGATCTCTGAAACCACACCGGTGGCAGGAGCTGTGAATTTAACGCCCGGATTCTTCTTGTCTTCAAAAAGATCCTGACCTTTGATGACGCGATCACCTACTTTGACGAACATAGTAGGTCGCATCCCCACAAACTCCTCGCCCAGTGTCGCAACACGGGTGATGGCGGGGCCATCGTAGATTACTTGCTCTGGCGCACCCAGCACGGGGATGTCCAGTCCTCTTTTGATTGTAATCATACTTACTTGCACTACCGTTACGGGAGAGGTTGGTTAGCGCCGAGAAATACATCACGACGGGTGGTTGAATGAGTCGATGTTGTGGTTGCGCCAGGTGGGCAGGCTCAACAATTATTCAACATGCAGGCTCACTCAAAAGCGCTTGAGTTTACCACTTAAGGTGCATTTTCTGCCATGCCAAATGGGCAAAATCCCCGTGCCATCACAAAATTAACCTGCAATGAATAAGCCCCCGACACCTTGTAAGTAGTGGTTTTAAAGGTTTTTTTATTTCGATACCTCGATGGGGGTATTTGCCGTTGTCTCCACTATCAACAAAAAGCCTTGATGCCGAAATATACCCCCCTTGGATGTAGCCTTTTCGGGGCCAATGGGGGAAATATGTTTAATTTTTGTTGGCAGGTTCTCGAGGGAAATCCTGTGGTACAACCGGTTTCAGGAGAGTGACGGTTTGCCAACGCAGCTCGGGGTGCGCGGGGCGTGGCCTTTTTCCTGCCACTCGCTCTCTGTGTAGGTATGCAGTGCCAGTGCATGAACGGCACCGGCCAGCTCGTCGGCCAGCACCGCATTGACCTGACGATGACGGGCCAGCAGCCGCTGTCCTGCAAATTGCTCGCTGACGATCACCACCTTGAAGTGGCTCTCAGATCCCGGTTCCACACGGTGCATGTGGCTCTCGTTGATCACCTCCAGCACGGAGGGGGAGAGGGCGGCGGTCAGCTTGGCTTCAATCAGTTGTTGGATGGTCATCGGATCGGCTTCCAGAGTGAATGTCGGGCCATTCTATCGGCAGTCGCGGGATGGAATAAGCCCCCGTAAGAGGGAAATCACCCGTCAGTTGCCCCCTTGATGCGCATCGAACTGGTGAAATTCCTGCTCCTCGCTAGAATAGCGCCACTTTGCGTCGCCCCTGGCGCCTGTATACACGAATCAAGCCGAGGTTGGACTCTTCCTATGCAAACCCTTCTCGACACTCCCCATTGCCAGCTCACGCTCTACCGCTATCCGCGCCAGAGTCAGGAGACCCTGCAAGCCTGGGATGCGGCTGACGAATACCTGATCAATACCCTGGCGGAGTCTCCCCTCGAGCAGGCGGGCCCCGTCATCATCATGAATGATGGTTTTGGCGCGCTGGCCGCCTATCTGCATCCGCACTCCCCCTGCTGCGTCACCGACTCTTACATCAGTGAGCGGGCGACCCTGGCCAATCTGGCCGAAAACGGACTGGATGCAGGCGGTATCCGCTTGCAGGATGCGCTGGCGCCGCTGCCCGATGCCCCTGCGCTGGTGGTGATCAAGGTCTCCAAATATCAGGCACTGCTGGAGCAGCAACTGCTGGCATTGCGTGCGGTGGTGACACCGGCAACCCGCGTTATCGCTGCCGGCAAGGCGAAGGATATTCATACCTCCACCCTCAAGTTGTTTGAGAAGTATCTGGGGCCTACCCGTACCTCGCTGGCCTGGAAGAAGGCGCGCCTCATTCACTGCGAGCCGCAGGCAGAACGTCCCGCGCTGGCCAACCCCTTCCCGACTGTCTGGCCGCTGGAGGGGAGTGGCATGCTCATCCACAACCATGCCAACGTCTTCTCGCGCACCAGTCTCGATATTGGTGCCCGCTTTATGCTGGACAACCTGCCCATCCACAGTGCCCGCAAGGTGATCGATCTGGGCTGTGGCAACGGGGTGCTGGGTCTGTCGCTGCTCGCCAAAGACAGCGAGGTGGAGGTGACCTTTATCGATGAATCCTATATGGCGGTCGCCTCGGCACAGCTCAATGTCGAGCACAATCTGCCTGATGCACTGCCGCGCGCCCGCTTTATGGTCAATAACTGTCTCGATGGGGTGGCGGTCGGCTCGGCGGATCGGATCCTCTGCAACCCTCCTTTCCATCAGCTGCAGGCGATCACCGATCATATCGCTTGGCAGATGTTCAGCGATGCGCACCGGGTGTTGCCTCAAGGGGGTGAACTCTGGATAGTAGGCAACCGTCATCTGGACTATCACAACAAACTCAAGCGCTTGTTTGCCAACGCACAAGTCGTTGCGTCGAACAGCAAATTCGTTATTTTGAAAGCCATCAAACGCTAAAGCCAAAGGAAACCATGATGAAAAAGTCACTCTTGCTGCTGGCCGCCCTGATGCTGGGCGGGTGTGCCACTCATTGGCCGGAGACGGCGCTGCTCAATCCGCAGGTGATCCCCGCCAACCAGCAATACTACTCTGGCAATCGCATCACCATGGAAGGGGTAGACAAGCGTGAGGCTGCCTACGTCTTCTCCATCAAACATAAAGAGAAAGCCCCCGTGCTGGTCAACAGCGAGCGTCCGCTCAACCTGCTGATGGCCGAGCGGCTGGCCGAAGGTCTGCGCAGCCAGGGTCTGGAAGTGGGCAACAGTGGCACCACCAACCTGACGCTGGTGATCTCCAACGCTGCAGTCAATGTGGAAGAGAAGACCTTTACCTATGTCACCAAGTCCCGCGTCAGCCTGCAGGTGATCGCCGATTTCCAGGGCAACCGTCTGACCAAGCAGTTCAACATGTCCTCCAGCAAGGAGAGCCCGAGCGAGCCAAGCATGGCCGATCTGGAGTCTACACTGAACCTGCAACTGGGTAGCGTGCTGCAGCAGATCATGGCGGATGATGCGCTGCGCGGTTACCTGAAAGGTCAACCGAATGGTGCAGGGGTTTGATGATGAAAAAACTCTGGTTGCTGGCCATGCTTATCGCCCCGCTGGCGTTCGCAGGCCCGAAAGTCAGAATGGAGACCAACCACGGCAATATCGTGGTGGAGCTGGCGTCCAAGCAGGCGCCCCAGACGGTGAAGAACTTCCTGCGCTACGTGGCTGATGGCAGCTATGACGGCAGCATCTTCCACCGGGTGATCCAGGATTTCGTGGTGCAGGGTGGGGGCTACAACCAGCAGTTCCAGCAACTGCCAACTTATGAGCCTGTGGTCAACGAGTCGCGCGGCGGTCTGGCCAACAAGCGTGGCTCCATCGCCATGGCCCGCACCCAGGCGGTCGACAGCGCTACTCGCCAGTTCTACTTCAATCTGGTCGACAACAATAACCTCAACGCCGGTGGCTCTGCGGGTTATACCGTGTTCGGTCAGGTGGTGCAGGGGATGGAGGTGCTGGACAAGCTGGCTCAGGTACAGACCGGTTACAGCCCCATTCTGCGCGCCAACGATGTGCCGACCAGTCCCATCATTCTGAAGAAGGTGGTCTTGTTGGCAGAAACTCCGGCAGACAAGAAAGTCGACAAGAAAGCGGGCAAGTAATCCTCACCGGACGCGGTTCGTCACCTCGCTTCGTCAGGTCACGATACAAGGCTCATCCCGTTCGGGATGGGCCTTTTCTCTATCCGGGCTTCTTTTGCCTATCTCTTTGCTTGCCTTGGCTATCTGCCATCAACCTGCCAAAATGACGCACTTTTCCAAAGTCGTCAGGTAGTTGAACATGATCCGCAAACCAAGCTGGAGAGAGTCCCTCGCCGTCTATCTCGAATTTCGGGTGTTTATTCTCTTTGCCATGGGTTTTTCATCGGGTCTGCCGCTGCTGCTGGTGTTCGGTACCCTCTCATTCTGGTTGCGCGAGGCCGATGTCAGCCTGACCGATATCGGCTATATGAGCTGGGTGGCGCTCGCCTATGGATTTAAATGGCTGTGGTCGCCGCTGGTAGATCGCATGCCGCTGCCGTTGCTCTCCGCGCTGCTGGGGCGTCGCCGTAGCTGGATGTTCTTCTCCCAGCTGCTGATTGCCGCCGCGCTGGTAGGCATGGCGTTCTGCGATCCCAAGACCGAGCTGGCTCAGCTGGCGATGTTTGCCCTGCTGGTGGCCTTTGCCTCGGCCACGCAGGATATCGTCATCGACGCCTATCGCATCGAATCCGCTCCCGAGCGGCTACAGGCGGCGATGGCTGCCTCCTACATGACAGGCTACCGACTGGCGATGATCATGGCGGGCGCCGGTGCGCTGGCGCTGGCAGCCTTGTTTGGCAGCAACAGCGGCTATGACTATCGTGGCTGGCAGATTACCTATCTGGTGATGGCGGGTTTGATGTCACTCGGGGTTATCACCACGCTGTTTTGCCACGAGCCGGATATCGATCTGGCCGAGCAGGGCAAACAACAGGCCGAACGCAAGGTGCAGCTCCTGGAAAAAGGGTGGCCTGCGCTGTTGGCTAGTGCGGGGGCCTGGGGCTATGAGGCAGTCTGGTGTCCGTTCGCCGACTTCTTTCGTCGCTATGGCAGCTCGGCGCTGCTGATCCTGGCTCTGATCGCCTGTTATCGGGTTGCCGATGTGGTGATGGGGGTGATGTCCAACAGCTTCTATGTGGATATGCAGTTCAGCAAGACCGAGGTTGCCACTATTACCAAGGTGTTTGGCGTCATCATGACGCTAGTGGGGGCTGCGCTGGGGGGCGTGCTGGTGATGCGCTTCGGTACGCTGCGCATCCTGTTCTTGGGGGCGTTGCTCACCGCCAGCACCAACCTGTTGTTTGCTCTGCTCAATCAGGTTGGTCACAATCTGGAACTGCTGACACTGATCATTTCCCTCGACAACCTCAGTGCCGGTATCGCGACCGCGGCCTTCGTGACCTATCTCTCCAGCCTGACCAATGTGGCATTTTCGGCCACTCAGTACGCCCTGTTCAGCTCGGTAATGTTGCTGCTACCCAAGTTGCTGGCCGGTTTTTCCGGGCAGGTTGTGGAGCAGATTGGCTACAGTGCCTTCTTTGTCGGAACCAGTTTATTGGGCTTGCCGGTGTTGTTGTTGATTGTGCTTGTCGCCAGAAAAGGGAGTGAGTTGCTCTCAACGGCTGACAAATAGCAAGCGTTTGCGTAGAATCGGGGGTGATTAGATTCACACTTCCGGATAAAGTTCCCGAGAAGTTGTTTCACCCCCAATTTTATTTGATTAGAATCCCTCTCGCTCCTTGTGGGCAGGCTACGGAAAACCTCAACTAACGCACAAGAGACCAATAAAATGGCCAAATTTACCAAGACTCTGATCGCTGCCGGTCTGCTGGCTGCTGCCGCTACCCCGGCCTTCGCTGCTGACTACAGCGGTGATATCCACAAGAATGATTTCAAATGGATGCAGTTCAACGTAATGCATACCATTGACCAGCGTCCTTACATGGGCAGCGACTACAACGACACCTACCTGGAAATGGAATTCGGTGGTCGTTCCGGTATGTTTGATCTGTATGGCTATGTCGATGTGTTCGATATTTTCCAAAGCAGCCATAGCGACAAACACAATGGCCAGAACATCTTCATGAAGTTCGCCCCGCGTCTTTCTCTGGATGCCCTGACTGGTAAAGATCTCTCCTTCGGCCCGGTACAAGAGCTCTACATCGCTACCCTGAACAACGTTGATGACTCCATGATGGAGAACATGATCGGTCTGGGTGCTGATGTACAGGTGCCTTGGTTCGGTAAAGTTGGCATGAACCTGTATGCTCGCCATGCAACCGAAAGTGGCTTCAAGGCCGAAGAGGGTGACTGGAACGGTTATCAGTTCTCCATGAACTGGTTCAAGCCTTTCTATACCTTCTCCAACGGCAGCTTCGTCTCCTATCAGGGCTACTTGGATTATCTGTTTGATAAAGATATCCATGGCGACAACAACCAGAGTGCTAACGGTTTGGGTACTTTCCACGGTATCTACTGGCACTCCGACCGTTACGCAGTTGGTTACGGTCTGAAGTACTTCAACGAAATCTACGGTATCAACAATGGTGCCTTTGGTGGTCTGAACACTACCGGTTTCGGTCACTACTTCTCTGTTACCTACAAGTTCTAATAAAACTTGGGGTACAAAAAACCGGAGCATCTGCTCCGGTTTTTTTATGGCCGCGATTTAGATAGCGTGGCGCGAGTCATCAATTGCGCCACGGCTGAGTGGATAAATCAGTCGCGGAAGTTCTGGAACTGCATCGGTTGACCCAGTTCGGCGCCACGGACCAGTGCCATGGTCTCTTGCAGATCGTCACGCTTCTTGCCGGTGACACGTACTTCATCACCCTGGATGGCGACCTGTACCTTGATCTTGGAGTCCTTGATCAGCTTGACCAGCTTCTTGGCGATCTCTTTCTCGATCCCCTGCTTGAATTTGACGGTCAGGTGGAAACGCTTGCCGGAGTGAACCGAGTCACCCACTTCCATGGAGCTGTTTTCGATGTTGCGCTTGAGCAGGGCACCGCGCAGGATTTCGACCATCTGCTTGAGCTGGAAATCGGCATCGGCTTCCAGTTTTACCTCTTCCTTGTTCAACTCGAAGCTGGCTTCTACCCCACGAAAATCGAAACGGGTGGCCAGTTCACGATTGGCGTTGTCGACTGCGTTCAACACCTCGTTCATTTTGACTTCAGAGACAATATCGAATGACGGCATAGCCAAAGCTCCTCATGTTGCGTTATCGGGGGGCAAATCTACCAGAAAACGGGCAAATTTGCTGATTTTGATGGGGTTGCTCTGCTAGAATCCCCTGCGCACAGGACGGGTGGACCCGTTAGTGTCCACCAGCGACATCTTCACTTATCCCCGGTAACAGGTTGAGAGGATTGCAACCCTTACCCTGACAGAGTCACACCATGCCAAGCGGATTAAAAAATTCCCGACAGCCCGTTATTCCACCCGTTACTCCGAAGTGGTCACTGTTGGGTTGTGGCGCCCTCGGCGGCGTTTTTGCCTCCCTGTTGACCCAGAGCGGTCAATCTACCCGTGTCTTGTTGCGCGAACATCATAAGTCCACGCTCCATCCGGGGATCGACTTCACCTCGCTGGAGGGGCATGTTCAGTTGCTCAATATCGAGCGCGGATTTGTCAGCAAACCCGGCAAGATCCAGCGTCTGCTGGTGATGACCAAGGCCAGTCAGGTGATTGCCGCACTGACACCCCTGGTGGGTAAGCTGGATGCCGGCGTGCCGATCGTGCTGCTGCACAACGGGATGGGCATTGCCGAGCAGGTGGTCGAGATGTTCCCGCACAATCCGGTGATTGCCGGTGTCACCAGCCATGGCGCCATGCAGTGCGGCCATTTTGTCTTCCGTCATACTGGCAAGGGTGAAACCTGGCTTGGCCCGATCAACGACGCCGCCAAGGCCCACGCTGCGCTCGCGGACGAGCTGGCGCTGGCACTAGGTCAGGCTGGTTGGGATGAGCAGGTATTGACGCGCCAGTGGCAAAAGCTGGCCATCAACTGTGCCATCAATCCCCTGACGGCCCTCTACAAGCTGAAAAATGGCGAGCTGGCTGGCCCCCGTTTTGCCGATGCCCTGCAGCAGATCTGCGTGGAAGTGGCGGATGTGATGTGTGCCGAAGGAGTTGCAACCACGGCAGAGGAGTTGCAACGCCGGGTGATGACAGTGGTGGAACTGACCGCTGACAATTACTCCTCCATGTATCAGGATATGGAACTGGGACGCGAGACCGAGATTGAGGCCATCACCGGCTTCCTGTTGGCCAAGGCTGCCCGGCATGGCATTGCCGTACCGGTCAATCAGGGTCTCTATCAGGCGATCAAAGAGAAGAGTCAGGCCGTCTGATCCGTTACATGGCAGAGCAAGCAGCAAGGAGGCGAGCGTGAGTGTACTGGTGCTGGTGGCCCCCGGGTCAGAAGAGATAGAGACGGTTGCGATTGTCGATACCCTGGTGCGCGCCAGCATCGAGGTGGTACTGGCCTCTTGTTGCCCAGCCGGATCCCGGCAGGTGAAGGCATCGCGCGGGGTACAGCTGGTGGCCGATTGTCATATCGACGAACTGACCCGTCGGGATTTTGAAGCCATCGTGGTACCCGGCGGCTTGCCCGGCAGCGAAGTGATCCGCGATACCCCGCTGGCCATCGATCTGCTCAAAGAGCAGGCCGCTCTTGGCCGCTGGCGCGCTGCCATCTGCGCCGCCCCTGTGGTGGTGTTGCAACATCACGCTCTGCTGGATGGTGCCATCGTCACCTGTCATCCCGGCTTTCAGCCCCGACTACCGACATCGCAGCTGTCACATGAGCGGGTAGTCAGAGATGAGGCTCATCGCCTTATCACCAGCCAGGGGCCGGGCAGCGCCATCGAGTTTGCGCTTGAACTGGTCCGGATGCTGCGTGGGGATGAGGTGGCGGCCACTGTCGCTGGCCCTATGGTGCTGCCTTGAGTGTATTCTGTTGCTGAATCCAGCTGGCCATGCTTTGAAAAACGGGCCCCGGTCATCTTGATCGGGGCCCGTTTGTTATCTGCCGTTGTCGGTCATGCCATCTTGTCCGGCTCAGTAGTCGTACTGTGAGCACTGTTTTTTGTTGTACTCAGTTTTCCAGCGTGCCAATTCTTGCTCTGTGCCGAGCTTGTCCCCTTTCTTGATGGCCTGTTCCAGTATCTCAATCCGGTCGTACAGCCAGCGGCACTCTGCCGTCGGGTTGTTCTTGCCGATGCCGGTCAACGGCAGCAAACAGAGTCCCAGCCAAAGATATTTCATCCCGAACGCTCCTTGTCATTGTGGTAGTAAAGGTCTCCTTGGAGTCTACTATTTTAGCCGCAACGAGAGAGATAGAGCTGCGGTTATCCTTGGGGTAAGATGATGTCATGTCTGTTTATTTATACAGTAGTATGCGCAAAATCATCCATATCGACATGGACTGCTTTTTTGCCGCGGTGGAGATGCGGGACAATCCGGCGTTGCGGGAGGTGCCGCTTGCCATCGGTGGGTCCTCCGAGCGGCGCGGTGTCATCTCGACCTGCAACTATGTGGCGCGCCGGTTCGGTGTGCGCTCCGCCATGCCGAGCGCACTGGCGAAAAAACTCTGCCCGCCGCTGGTACTCATCCCGGGGCGAATGGCGGTGTACAAGGATATCTCCCGTCAGCTCAGGGCCATTTTCCTGCGCTATACCAATCAGGTTGAACCACTGTCGCTGGACGAGGCTTACCTCGACGTGACCCACAGTCGCTGTTGTGGCGGCAGCGCCACCCTGATGGCGCAAGAGATCCGGCAAGCCATCGTCACCGAACTGGGGTTGACCGCCTCGGCCGGAGTGGCCCCCAACAAGTTTCTCGCCAAGCTCGCCTCGGAGCAGCGCAAACCCGATGGTCTGTTTGTCATTCGTCCCGACGAAGTGGCCGAATTTGTCTGCCAGTTGCCCCTCGGCAAACTGCCCGGGGTGGGGCGCAAGACTGCCGAGCGGCTGGAGGCTCAGGGGCTCTACACCTGTGAGGATGCGCGGGCCTTGTCGGCACAAGAGCTGTGCAGTCGTTTTGGCAAGCTGGGGGAGATGCTGACGACCCGGATCTGGGGGCTGGATGAACAGCCGGTGCAGGCGCACCGGATCCGCAAAACCATCGGGGTGGAGACCACCCTGGCGAACGATGTTTGTGACGAAGCCGCCTGCCTGACGGTATTGCAGCAACTGCTGCCGGAGCTGGAGCGGCGATTTCAGCTGGCGTGCCCTGCCGAGCAGGTGATGGGGCAGGGGATTAAGCTCAAGTTTGCCGATTTCCACCAGACCACCGTCTATCGCAGTCAGGGGGGCTATCAGCCAGCCTTGTTCGTTCCCCTGCTCAAAGAGGGGCTACAGCGGGCGCAAGGGCGTTCGGTTCGCCTGCTGGGCTTGGTGGTGGGTTTGCCAAAAGAGGGTGAAGTTAATCAACTCTCGCTGGATTTGCTGTGAGAGAGTTAAGTTTTTGTTTATAAAGTCGATAATCTATCCATATCTGTATGACGTAGGAATATTGGCATGAGCGCTCTTTCTGTCCAGGGTCGGATTACCCTGATCGCCGGTTGCTGTCTGTTGGTGACAGCCGCCGCTCTGGTTGCCTCTTCGATTTACAACGCGAACAAGATGCAACAGCAGGTGCGGCAAGCCACCATGCATGAGGCGCAGCAGTCTGCCGAGAACTGGATGAAGGCTATGGGCTCGGAGCAGGCGGCCAAGGTGACCAGCTATCTCGATGAGGCCTATTTCCGCGCCAGTTTGCTGGCGGAGAACGTGTTGTTCCAGCGCAAGAATGCGGCCGAGAACTTTGTCCATTCGGAGGCGCTGCGCAGCGCCGTCAATCAGCAACTGCACGATGCCGTTGCCTCATCGACCAATCTGCTTGGTGTCTATGCGGTGTTCGAGCCTGACCAGCTGGATGGGGAAGACAGCAACTATCAGGGCTCAACGGCGCTGGGTTCCAACGACAAGGGGCGTTTTTCCAGTTACTGGGCCTACGACAACGGCAAGATAGAGCCGGAAGTGCAGAATGAGGATGTACTGGCCGATGAGAGCCCGACCGAGGCTGGTGGAATCGAAAACGAGTGGTATCGCTGCAGCATTCGCACCCGTGCCCTCTGCCTGCTGGAGCCCTATCTGGACGATGTGGGTGATAAACAGATATTGATGACCTCGGTGACGGTCCCGCTGCTGGAGCAGGAGACCTTGCTGGGGATGGTCGGGGTCGATATCTCGCTGGCCACTTTGCAGAGTCTGGTCAGCACCATGGACAAGGAGCTCTATGAGGGCAAGGGCAGAATCTTGCTAGTCAGTCACGAGGGGCGCGTGGCGGGAGCCGATGAGTTCGATGTGACAATGGGGCGCGGGCTGGATCAGAAGTATCAGGGGCTGGCCAGCGAGCTGAAAGGCTGGCTCAGTCAGGGGCAGGAGCTGACTCGCTGGAGCAGCGACGGCGCCCTGTTGCAGACCTTTGTCCCGGTATCCATGCGTGGCACCGACCGTAAATGGGGCATCTACATTGAATTGCCACGGGCCGTAGTACTGGCTTCGGCCCAGCAACTGCAAGATGAGCTGGCCAGTGAGGCCAATCGCAGCGTGGTCTCGCAGCTGTCAATCGGGGTGCTGATCTCGCTGGTGGCCCTGAGTTTTATCTGGTTGATGGCGCGCCAGATTGTGGCGCCCATCCGCGCTGTAGTTGCCCGCCTCAAGGATATCGCCAGCGGCGAGGGGGATTTGACCCAGCGTATCGAGATCCAGCGGCAAGACGAGATCGGCGAGCTGGCCAAGTGGTTCAACAGCTTCCTCAACAAGTTGCAATCCACCATCAGTCAGGTAATTGATACCGTCTCCGGTACGCGCAACAGTGCCGAGCGAGCCGCGCAAGTGGCCGAGCGCACCAGCAGCGGCATGCAGGCCCAGTATCAGGAGATCGATCTGGTGGCGACGGCATTTGAAGAGCTGAGCGCCACGGCGTTGCAGGTCTCCGGTAATGCCGGCTCGGCGGTGGCTGCCGCCAACACCACTGATGCCGCGGCGCAAGAGGGTAAATATGTCGTTGCCGATACCCAGGAGGCGATGCGCAAGCTGATGACCATCATCAACGATGCCCAGCCGGTGGTGGAGCGACTCTCCGCCAACAGCGACAACATCAATGACATTCTCATCGTGATCCAGGGAATTGCCGAGCAGACCAACTTGCTGGCGCTGAATGCGGCTATTGAAGCGGCGCGGGCCGGTGAGCAGGGCCGTGGCTTTGCCGTGGTGGCCGATGAGGTGCGCAATCTGGCGGGTCGCACCCAGAATGCCATCGTCGAGATCCAGACTCTGATCAGCCAACTGCAATCCGGTACCGGCGCCGTGGTCAAGGCGATCCGCGATGGTCATGGACAGGCTGACGAGACCCTCGCCAAGGTGGATCTCTCGGTGCAGGTGCTGGAACAGATTATCCAGTCGGTCTCCACCATCCATCAGATGAACGAGCAGATTGCCCGGGCGGCGCAGGAGCAGAGCCGGGTGGCGGACGAGATCAACCGTAACGTCAGCAACATTCGTGATGTGAGCCACACCATTCGGGCCGAGGCGGCGACATCCGCCGAAAATGGTCGCGAGCTCTCTGCGCTGGCGGATAAACAGCAGCAGCTGGTGGGGCAGTTCAAGGTATAGAAGGGATGAAAAAAGGCGCCATCCAGCTGGAGGCGCCAAACACATTCAGATGACAGACTGGGTCAAACCGGTGAGATTTGAGCCCCTCTTCCCGCAGAGGAAGAAACACAACACCACAATCGCAGTCGAAAGACTCACTAAAAACACATGTAAACCAACACGTAGTAGAAAATGTGAGCCATATGACGACTGATTGTTGGGCGAATTATGTTTATTCACTGGTCGACCCGCAACCGACAAATTATAATGCGCCCCATTAGAAAAACTCATCGTCGGCTGGTGTCATGTCTCGTCGTTTACCCCCGCTCAATGCCCTCAAGGCCTTTGAAGCAGCGGCTCGTCACTTAAGCTTTACCCGCGCAGCAGAAGAGTTGTTTGTGACTCAGGCTGCCATCAGTCACCAGATCAAGGCGCTGGAGGAGTATCTTGGCATCAAGCTGTTCCGCCGCAAAAACCGCTCCTTGTTGCTGACCGAAGAGGGGCAGGGCTATTTCCTGGATATCAAGGACATCTTTGCCTCCATTTCTGAGGCGACCGACAAGTTGCTGGCCCGCAGTGCCAAGGGGGCGTTGACTGTCAGTTTGCAGCCGAGTTTCGCCATCCAGTGGCTGGTGCCGCGGTTGGTCAAATTCAGCGAGCGTCATCCTGATATCGATGTACGGATCAAGGCGGTCGATCTCGACGAAGGGTCGCTCACCGACGATGTGGATGTGGCCATCTACTACGGGCGCGGAAACTGGCCGGGTCTGCGCTCGGACAAGCTGCATACCGAATACCTGATCCCGGTCTGTTCCCCCTTGCTGCTGACCGGGCCCAAACCGCTGCGTACGCCGCAAGATTTGACTCTTCATACCCTGCTGCACGATACCTCCCGCCGCGACTGGAAGGCCTGGTTCCGCCAGCTCGATATCGATGCACCTAACGTCAATCAGGGGCCCATCTTCAGCCACTCCACCATGGTGATCCAGGCGGCGATCCACGGCCAGGGGGTGGCGCTCGGTCATAGCGTGCTGGCACAACCCGAGATTGAGGCCGGCCGCCTTATCTGCCCGTTCGAGCAGGTGCTGGTGAGCAAAAATGCTTTCTATCTGGTGTGCCAGGAGCAACAGTCGGATCAGGGCAAGATCGTGGCCTTCCGCGACTGGATGCTGGAGCTGGTGGAGCAGGAAGAGGCGCGTCGCAGGGCAAGGCTCGCCGATGCATGAGGTGATCCGCGAGGGGGCAGTTGATGCCCCCGTTCGCATTTTGCTGGCCCACGGGGCAGGCGCGGGGATGGATCATGTTTTTCTTGCCGAGTTGTCACGCCTGCTGGCTGGCCCCGACATCGAAGTGGTGCGCTTCAACTTTCCCTACATGGCCAAGCGAGCACAGGATGGCAAGCGCCGCCCGCCTGACAGGGCGCCTGTGTTGCTCGCCCATTGGCGCGACATGATCCGCGAGTTTGCCCATCCAAGGCTGTTTCTGGCGGGCAAGTCGATGGGCGGGCGGATGGCGGCGGAACTGTATAGCGACGGCGAGGGTGAGATGAATGCTGCAGGATTGCTCATTCTCGGGTATCCTTTCCACCCTCCGGCCAAGCCCGACAGCTGGCGAGGCGAGGTACTCAAGCATATTGCAGTGCCAACCCTGCTGTTGCAGGGGGAGCGCGATACCTTCGGTAGTCGCGCCGAACTGGCCGATTTCCCCTTCTCACCCGCCGTATCGGTCCATTGGTTGACCGATGGTGATCATGGTTTCAAACCGCGTAAAGCCAGTGGCGTGAGTGAGCAGGAGAATATGCAGCATGCAGCGGCGGCCATCAGCCATTTTGTGGCCCGGCATGGATAGCACGAGAGGGTTGGCTTTATTGCCAGCCTCGATGAGAGAGGGAGAGTGAAGATGCAGATCCATCGACATTGGCTGATACTGGCCGGTCTCTTCGGGTTGACGGCCACCATGCTGGGGGCTTATGGCGCCCATGGATTGGCGACGACCGGCATTACGCCCGAGCGTCTGGCGGCGTTCAATACCGCCGTGCAATATCAGTTTTTTCACGCATTGGCCCTGCTGGTTCTGGGCTGGTGTGGTGTGCGCAGCAGGGTGATCCACCTGGCTGGCACCGCTTTTGTGCTGGGGATAATCGGATTCTCCGGCAGTATTTACGCCATGGTGCTGCTTGGCAGCAAGGGGCTGGGGTTGATTACCCCGGCCGGTGGCCTCTGTTTTATGTTGGGATGGGCGGCCCTGATCTGGGCCGGCTGTCGTCTTGGAGGAAAAAATGAATAATCTGCTGCTTTATTGCCGCCCCGGTTTTGAGAAAGAGGCGGCTGCAGAGATCGCCGAGCGTGCCGGTAACATGCAGTGCTACGGTTTCGCCCGGGTCAAGGACGACAGCGGTTATGTGATCTTCGAACTGTATGACGAGGAGCAGGCGGACCTGCTGGCTCGCAAGCTGCCGTTCCGGGAGCTCATCTTCATCCGCCAGATGCTGGTGGTCACCCATGAGCTGAAGGATCTGGATGTCGCGGACAGGATCTCCCCGATCCTTGAGGCGGTGAGTGACTACACCATTTGCGGCGATCTGCGGGTCGAAACCGCGGATACCAACGAAGCGAAAGAGCTGTCGGCCTTCTGCCGCAAGTTCACCGTGCCGCTTCGTCAGGCGCTGCGCAGCAACGAGATCCTGACCAAGAAGGAGACGCCAAACCGTCCGGTGTTCCACGCCTTCTTCATGGCCAATGATCATGTGTTGCTGGGTTACTCCTATTCGTTCAACAACTCCGGATTCCACATGGGTATCCCGCGCCTGCGCTTCCCGGCCGATGCGCCGAGCCGCTCCAGCCTCAAGCTGGAGGAGGCGTTTTACGTGTTCGTGCCGCGGGAAGAGTGGAATGTGCGTCTCTGCTCCGGCATGAAGGCTGTGGATCTGGGTGCTTGCCCGGGCGGCTGGACCTATCAGCTGGTGCGCCGTGGCATGATGGTGACTGCGGTCGACAACGGCATGATGGCCCAATCCCTGATGGATACCGGTCAGGTCAAGCATATCCGGGATGACGGTTTCGTCTGGCGACCTAGCAAGAAGAACACCTACTGGCTGGTGTGCGACATGGTCGATAAACCGGCTCGGGTCGTTCACATGATTGCGGACTGGTTCCGTGAGGGCGACTGCCAGGAGGCGATGTTCAACCTCAAGCTGCCGATGAAGAAGCGTTATGCTGAATCGGTACACAATATTGAAGTGCTGCGCGAGATGCTCAAGGAGATCGACAACGCGTTCGTGATCCAGGCCAAGCAGCTCTATCACGATCGGGAAGAGATCACCGTGCATGTTTACAACAAGTACTGGGTCTCCAAACTCGAGCCCAAGGCGTGATGTAGCCGTTCAGCCCATATGATAAATACCAAGGCCGACAGGGAAACCTGTCGGCTTTTTGCTATTCGGCTGCCGGAAAATATCAGAAACGGTAATCGAGGCGCAGGGAGGATTCGTCGTCGGTCACCTTGATCTCTATCTGCAGCGGGATGGTTTTGTCGACCGGATTGAATTGCATTTTGATGCCATCCCCTCTCAATCTGATTGCCGTATGCAGTCCACCGGCTTTGAATTTGACCTTGGGTCTAAAGCGTTCAATCGATAGACTGATGCTCTTTTCCGGGGTCAGATTGAGCTGCGGGTAGGAGGTGATCTTTTGATTGCCAAAGTTGTCGGTGGAGACTTCAATACCAAACGACAGGGGGTTGGGCGCCTTGAGCAAGTCGTTGGTATCCAGGCTTGAACGCCATACCTCGGTGGCAGTCCGTTTTTCCTGCTGTGGCAGTTTGGCAGTTTGGGTCTGTTGATCCTGTTCGAAGGCACTTGCAGTACCACACACCAGCATCAGACCCGACACCAGATAGCACCCGTATCCCTTCATGAAAAACACTCCCTGTTCTTCTTCTCTATTGAACATAGTTGCTGTTTGGGGAGTGGCAAAGGATTCGGAAATATAAAAAAGGGAGCCTAGGCTCCCTTTTAAAATCAATTGGTTAGCTTACAGGCGATCGATGATGGCCTGGGTGAATTCGCTGGTGGAAGCCGTGCCACCCAGATCCCGGGTGACCCGATCACCGGATTCGATGGTGGCTCGTACAGCCTCGCGGATCCGCTCAGCCTTATCCTGCATGCCGAGGTACTCCAGCATCTGAATGGAGGCGAGTATCACCGAGGTCGGGTTGGCGATATTCTTGCCAGCTATGTCAGGCGCAGAACCGTGGACCGCTTCGAAGATGGCTGCGCCATCGCCGATGTTGGCACCCGGAGCCATGCCGAGACCGCCGACCAGACCGGCGCAAAGATCCGAGAGGATGTCGCCGAACAGGTTGGTGGTGACCATGACATCGAAACGCTCCGGGTACATCACCAGGTTCATGCAGGCGGCATCGACGATCATCTCTTCGCTCTGGATATCCGGGTAGTGGCTGGCGATTTCACGTGCCACTTCGAGGAATAGGCCGGAGGTCGATTTGAGGATGTTCGCCTTGTGGATGATGGTGACCTTCTTGCGCCCTTCCTGACGGGCCAGCTCGAAGGCGAACTTGACGATGCGCTCGGCCCCTTCGCGGGTGATGATGCTCATCGCCTCGGCACTCTTGTTGTCATCACTGCGCTTCTGACCTGCACCCGAGTACATCCCTTCGGTGTTTTCACGCACCGTGATGATATCGATGTTGTCGTAACGGCTTCTGGTGCCCTTGAAGGAGATGACCGGACGCACGTTGGCGTAGAGGTTGAACTTCTTGCGCAGGGAGACGTTGATGGAGGTAAAACCGCCGCCGACCGGTGTGGTCAATGGCCCTTTCAGGCTCACCTTGTTCTTCTCAATCAGATCCAGGGTAGCCTGGGGCAGCAGCTCGCCATGCTTCTCGAGGGCAACCAGACCCGCATCAGCGTATTCGTACTCAAAATCACAGCCCGCATGGGTCAGGATCTGGATGGCTGATTCAATGATGCTGGGGCCGATGCCGTCGCCGGGGATCACGGTAATTTTTCTTTTGGACATGAGAGGGTTCCACTTCCAGGGTATAGGGGAGGATGGGGCTGCTTTATAGCATTTACTCAGCAAACCAACCACATTCCTTTACATTCTACTCACTTTTATCAACAGCGAGGGTGAGTCTCGTCATGGTTCACGCCCTTGTCTGCATTTTTGTTCGGCCATTTAGTCCGGCTGGGGCGGGTAGCGGATGTCCCGCAGGTTGAATCCCAGCGGAATATCCCGCTGCAAGTGCACCAGCCGCTGGGCCAGCAGGGCTTCATCCTGATGTTGGCGCAGCTTGAGCAGTGGCTTGGCGGCGTCCTCTTGCTGACAGGCTTCGAGCATGGCTGCCAGATTGCCATATTTCTGCAACAGCTGGGTGGCGGTCTTGGGGCCGATCCCCGGAACCCCCTTGATATTGGAACCGCTGATACCGGTCAGGGCCCAGAAGTCGACCAGCTGAGCAGGGGCTACCCCATATTGCTGCTGGACGAAGGCGGCATCCAGCCAGCGCTTGTTGAAGTAGTCGCGCACCCGGATCTGCGGGCAGATCAGTTGGCAGAAGCCCTTGTCGGTGGAGATGATGGTCGCCTGATGGCCATGGCTGGCGATGCCACTGGCAAGGGTGGCGATAAGGTCATCCGCTTCATCGGTCTCGGAGAGCAGGGCATCGACCCCGCACTCCCAAAATGCATCCTGCAGGGTCGCCAACCCCTCACGCAGTTCGGGGGGCATGGGGGTTCGCCCCTCCTTGTAGGCCGGATAGACCTCTTTGCGCCAGCTATGCACCTCGCCATCAAACACGGCAATGACATGGGTCGGCTCGCTATTGGCCAGCAGCTTGCGGCAGGTATTGATAAGGTTGGCGCGGGTTGCAACCAGCGCCTGGGCAGGGGTCAGTGCCTGCTGGGCCTGTACCGCGTGCAGACGGCGAATGAGGTTGAGGGCATCGATGATGAGCAGGTGTGGCCGGATAGTTGACATGGGGCACTCTTGGCGGTCGGGACGCCCCATTGTAACAAACCGCTCGCCTTATGGGGGATTGATGGCAGTAGGGAGGGCATTGAGCCAATAAAGAGGGGCGCCGATGCGCCCCTCTGTCGATGATGTATCTGTACCCTAGCGGACGATTTCGTAGCAGGGCACATACTGGCTGCCCGGCAGCTTCATCCGCTGCTGCTTGACGAAGCTCTCCAGCAGTTTGTCCATCAGGTGCATCAGCTCCTTGTCGCCGTGCAGCTTGAAGGGGCCCTTCTTCTCGATGGCGCGAATGCCCCCTTCCTTGACGTTGCCGGCGACGATGCCGGAGAAGGCACGACGCAGGTTGGCGGCCAGCAACTGGGGCGGCTGGTTGCGGTGCAGATCCAGACTGGCCATGCTGGCGTGATCCGGTTCGAAGGGGAGCTGGAACTCCGGCTCAATCTTGAGGGACCAGTTGAAGGAGTAGGCATCACCGACCGATTTGCGGTATTCGCGGATTTTCGGCATCGCCTCCTTCATCACTCGGGCCACTTCCGGCGCGTCGCCGACAATGATCCGGTAGAGCTTGGTCGCCGGTTCACCGAGGGTCGCCTTGATGAAGTCGTCGATGGCACGGAAGTAGTCGGCACTCTCTTTCGGGCCGGTCAGGATGATGGGCATCGGCTGCCGCTCGTTGGCCGGATGCATCATGATGCCGAGCAGATAGAGCAGCTCTTCGGCGGTGCCGACTCCGCCCGGGAAGATGATGATGCCGTGACCAAGGCGCACGAAGGCTTCCAGCCGTTTCTCGATATCCGGCAGGATCACCAGTTCGTTGACGATGGGGTTGGGCGGTTCGGCCGCGATGATGGAAGGCTCGGTCAGGCCGATGTAGCGGCCGTTTCTTACCCGCTGTTTAGCATGGCCGACGGCGGCACCCTTCATCGGGCCCTCCATGGCCCCCGGGCCACAGCCGGTACAGATGTTCAGCTCGCGCAAGCCCAGTTCGCTGCCCACGGCGCGGGTGTACTGGTATTCGATCTCGTTGATGGAGTGGCCACCCCAGCAGACGATCAGGTTGGGATCGGCGCCGGGCAGGATCACCTTGGCGTTGCGCAGGATGGCGAACACCACGTTGGAGATGTGAGTGGAGTTGGTCAGATTGACCAGGCGGTTGGACTCGAGCTGATTGGAGACATAGAGAATGTCGCGCAGCACCGAGAAGAGGTGCTCCTGAATGCCGCGAATAATCTCGCCATCGACAAAGGCGTGCTCGGGGGCATTGAACAGTTCCAGCTTGACCCCGCGCTCGCGCCGGATCACATGAATATCGAACGATTTGAAGCGCTCCAGGATCTCCTTGGAGCTGTCGGTATGGCTACCGGAATTGAGCACTGCCAGCGAGCAGTTGCGAAACAGTTGATAGATATCGCTGGAGGCAGTCTGCTTGAGGCGATCCACCTCAAGCTGTGACAGCAAATCCATGCTGCCGACGGGATTGATGTGCGTAATCATAGGTTCCCCTTTACTCACTTGTTATCGTTGTGTTTTTCCCTGGGGAGAAAAGGGGACGCTATGTTGCATCCCCTGAGATCGATAGTAGTGGTAACAGAGGGTGGAGGGAAATAGGGCGACGACTGTTCGCTGTTTTTTTAGCCGCTTGTCAGGCCAGAGTCACTTGATCCCGACCTGTGTGCTTGGAGTGGTAGAGCGCCTTGTCCGCCCGCTCGAACACATCTGACGGGTTGTCCCCATCCTTGAACAGGGTTGCGCCGATGGAGATGGTGATCTCCACCTTGGCATCGCGAAAACGGAACGGGATGCTCTTGATGGTCTGGCGCAGGGTCTCCAGCGGCTTCTGGAACTTGTCCGGGTTGATGTTGGGCAGCAACACCACGAACTCTTCCCCACCAAAACGGGCGATGAAATCAGTGTCACGCAGCGCACTCTGCAGCGCCTTGGCGACCACTTTCAACGCCTTGTCACCCGCCATATGGCCGTAGTTGTCATTGATGTTCTTGAAGTGATCGATGTCGATGATCGCCATGCAGAGCGGAGTGCGGTAACGAAGCCAACGTTTGTATTCCTGCTCCAGCCGTTCATCGAGGGCGGCCCGGTTGTGTACCTGGGTCAGGCTGTCGAGGAACAGCTTGTGTTTTTGAATGGTCAGCCGCTTCTTGTACTCGGCGGTCTCCTCCTTCATCAAGCGCAGCTTGGACTCCATGGTGGAGAGGCGGGTGAGCAGGTGACGCTCCCGCGCCGCCGTGCTGTCACGCTCTTGCAGCAGCAGGTTGATGGCGCCCATATGGCCGGAGATGGCGCGCTTGAGCGCATCGATGGAGTTATGGCTGGCTAGGGAGTGATCGATCGCCTGCAACTCGTTGACCAGCGCCTCGCGGGTCTCGCGGGTTTCGTTTTGCAGCGCACGCCCCTCATCGAGGGATTCGGTAAACCCGACATGTACCGCGGACAGGCTCTCGTTGAGGGAGCTGAGGAAGGCGCGGGAGGCTTTACGCTCCTCACGGGTGCCTTCGATGATGAGCTCGATCACCTGCAGGCAGGTTTCCGCCAGCAGGGCAGGGTTGATCCCGATCAGCAGTTGGCGGCGAATGTCGCTCAGGCTCTCGCCGATGGCGCCGGCAAAGTCGAGTTCGGTGATAAGCCGCTGCAGCTCATCGGCGATACGGGTGTGATCCTTGAGATCAAACGGGTCTACATCGGGTTGGCCATCGTTGCTGGCAGTATCACTTTCTTGTTGAGTTGCACCTGAAGGTGTCAACAGGGGTTGGCTTGGCAGCAGCTGGATCTTGATCGCCTGCTGGTAGAACTCCAGCAGCTTGATCACCTTCTTCTGGTGATCGGCAATGCCGTAACCGACCGGACTTGCCAGAAATTCCTTGAGGGACTTGCGGGTCTCTTCCGGGAAGCCCTTGATGGTTTTCAGCTGTTTGGAACCAAGTTCGATGGCGGTCTGGGTCAGGGTGATCGACTCTTCCAGCGCATTGCTGTGCTGCTGCAGCAATTTTTCAATGGCAAGTAGCTCTGCATCCAGCGAGGTAAATGCGGGATTGTTATCCAGTTTCTGCTTGAGCTTGGCGAAGCGATTATCCAGCTCGCGGTCGAAGCCACGGCAGGAGAGCATCAACTTGTTGATAAACTGGATGCCGCGAGCACGCTCTGCATCGGAAAACGACAGCACGCCGTCGAGTTCCAGCTGTTTCTGCTGAAGGGATTCCCTGAGTCTTGCCAATTGTCCTGCTACGGCAGCGATGTCATTCATTATCAGGTCGCCCTGTTGTCATTATTGTTTTTGGTGTTGGATAGCAACAGTGGTCGAACCTGGTTTCGATCCTCGCCTGTTATCTACATTATTTCCTGGTGGTTATCGGCTGCCGGCTTCCTTGCAAGGCTGGGCCAATTAACCCATTGCTTTTCATGAGAAGAATTGACTTTTACCAGTCCCTTGTCAATTGCCATCAGGCCGCATTGCCACACATCTCCATTAAAAAATGCCGCTTGTTGGCAATCGATCGCAGCCAGCTCCAACCAGGCGTTTTGCTGGCATTTTTCACTGAGCTGAATGGCTCCCGACAGGGCGAGATAGCAGAGGTCAAACAGGCCATTGTGATCGAGCGCGGTCGCCGCCTTCGGCAGGAAGGGGTGACTGACAATCCCGAGGCTGATCTGGCGATCCAGCGGATAGTTGCAAGGGAAGGCGGCGATGGCGGTCAGCAGGTCTCCTGCCAGTTGATGCAGGTTGGTGACGTGGCGCTGTGGCACCACATAGAGCATGTGTCCTTCACGCAAGTCATAGATACGGCCATCTTGCGGGGTCAGGGTGTCCATATAGGCACCGAAGGCCTGCTCGATTTCTCTGCTGGCCTGATAGCCGTGGCGCTCCAGCGTATTGACCAGGAAAGGTACCCGGAACAGCAGATAGTGCAGTTTGTCATCGAACTCGCTGGAGGGCTGCTCGCTGAGGTACCAGCGATCCGATTTCAGCTGGCGCTTTGCCATCTCCCGCGGCCAGCGGTTCATCAGCCGCTGCCAGTTGGCCAGCCCTGAGCGTGGCTCGATCAGCAGGGCCTCATTGGTCCGTTTCAGTTGCAGGCGGGCAGTACGCAGCTTGAGCCAGAGGGTGAAGAAGAGGTAGATAAAGAGCGCCAGCAGCAGGCTGGTGGTGATGCTCGACCAGAGATAGCGCTCCTGCTGATGCTGGCTGTTGTTAAGCCGCTGCTCCAGCTCCTTGATATGTTGTACCCGCTCGACCTGAACATAGTTGTCGCGGATCGCCGCCTGCTCCATGGCTTGCTCCTGCTGGCGCACCTCCTCGCCAAGACGGTGGAAGCGCTTGTAGCTGTCGAGGGCCTGACGCAGATACCCCTTCTGCTCGTAGGCAAGCGACAACAGGCGGAATACTTCGTACTGACGGCGAGTATCGCCGAGCTGATTGGCCAGCGCGCGGGCGTTCTCCAACTGCAGGATGGCGATGGCGGCCTCCTGCTTCTTCAGATAGAGCTCGCCGAGCAGCAACAGGGTATCGATCAGCGGCTCTTTGGCATCGCTCAGCTCATGGGACTGACGGGCCGCATTGAGGTAGTTGCTGGCCAGCGAGAGGTTGCCGCTTTGCAGGTAGGTCTTGCCGATTTCATATTTGAGCAGGGAGGCCTGCGGTCGGTTGCTCCCCTCATCGAGCAGATCCAGCGCATTGAAGAAGTAGACCAGCGCCATATTGAGGTCGCCCTGCTCGCGGTTGAGTCGCGCCAGCACCATCAGGGAGTCGCACAGCAGGGAAGGGTTGCCGATGGAGTGGAAGTAGTTGGCCGCCTCATTGGCATACTGCAGCGCTTTCTGGGGCTCCTGCTCCTGCTGGTAGAGTTTGACTATCTGGTTCGACAGCAGGCCGAGAAAGAGCGGGTCATTGAGACTTTTGGCCTGTTGCTGGGCATCGATATATTCCCCTAGTGCCAGCTGTGGCTGCTGCAGCGCGCGATAAAGATCGCCGCTGATGGCGCTGACCCAGGCACTGGCGAGAGGATTGGGGGTCTTGGCGGCCCAGATCCGCGCATCTGCCAAGTGGGTCTTGGCATCATCGAAGTGCTGGTTCTCGATGTCGTAGCTGGTGCGTTGCAGGCGGCCATAAATTTGCAGCTGGCTCTGCTTGAGAGTGGGGACGGCCAGCTGTTCGTCCAGTTGATCCATCAGGGCGCGGCTGGTGCTCTGGTTATCCGGTTTAAGGGCCTGACTGCGGATCTTCAGATAGAGGCCGTGGGCCTTGAGTTCCGGTTGCTGCTCTTTGTCTGCCAGCGCCATCGCCTTGTCGAGCGCTTGCTGGGTGGCCTGATATTGGCCCAGTTGCAGCAGACACTCCCCTTTGAGCAGATGGGCGCCTATGGTCTGGGCTGCCGTGCTGTAACTCAGGATGGGCTCGCGATAACCGAACTCCTGGCGATTGCTGATGATTTGCTGGGGATTATTGGCTGCGCGCGTCAGGAAGGCGGTGGTGATCTGGACGCATCTGGCAGGATCGGTCAGTACCATCGATTGCGCTTGTTGCAGATCGATAGAGAGTTGCTCCTTGTCCAGATCCAGATTCGGAGCTGACAGGGAGGACATCATCATGGCCAGAAAAAACAGTTGATTCATTGGATTAAGGACGGCGCAGAGGTGTTGGCATGTTATCCAAGCCCCCCCCTGCGAGTCCAGCGTTTACTGTGGTTTGCTGGTGGCCGGCAAGTGGGTTTCGTCTGGATTTTATTATCCAGCCCCCTTATCACAGCTGCGTAAAGCATCGATTGAAACCTTTTTTGCCAGTTATGGAGGGCAGTGTATCTGCCCTCTCTGTCGAAGCTCGACTTTATTGGCGGATCAGACGCAGGTTGGCGGGCACCGCTTCGAAATTGGAGCGGAACGGGTTGATGTCGAGGCCGCCGCGACGGGTATAGCGGGCATAGACGGTCAACTGCTCAGGTTGGCAATAGTGCTTGAGGTCGATAAAGATCCGCTCGATGCACTGCTCGTGGAACTCGTTGTGCTGGCGAAACGAGATGAGATAGCGCAGCAGCTTCTCCCGATCGAGTTTCGGCCCCTTGTAGCGGATCACCACAGAGCCCCAGTCCGGCTGGCTGGTCACCAGACAGTTGGATTTGAGCAGGTGGCTATGCAGGGTCTCTTCTACCTGTTCGCTACCGGCTGCCCCGTGCAGCAGGGACGCATCAAACTCGTAATTGTCTACCTCGATATCCTGCTCATCGATGCACTCGCCAGGCAGCAGGGCAATCTGGTGCGGCGCCTTGTCGAGGGGGAACAAGGTCACCTTAACGGTCTCGCCGGCACAGGCGCTCAGATCCCTGGTCAGCATGGCGGCGACTGCCTCGATAGAGTCGCAACGGGTCTGGTTGAAGGAGTTGAGGTAGAGCTTGAAGGATTTGGATTCGATCAGGTTCGCACTGGTGGCCGGAATGGCCACTTCACCCACCGCCACCATCGGCTTGCCCTTGGCATTGAGCCAGGAGAGCTCATAGAGGGTCCAGACATCGCAACCGCTAAAGGGGAGATCATCGCCCAGCTTGAGATCATCCCGGTTCAGGCTACGTGGAACCGGCTGCAGCAGGGAGGGGGTGTACTGGCTAATGTAATCGGATTGCTGGCCCAGGCTCAGGCCGGTCAGGGCGCTGGCCCCGGCGTATCTATCTTGTTTGCTCACAGGGTTGCTCACGTAATGTGCTCATGATGAGTTGAATGAAACGGGCCATTGCAGGGCCGGATGGTTGCAGCCGTTTGGCTTGGGCGTCGGCCTCTCTGTATCCCGTGTTCTGTTTCCCGGGTCGCAAGGTCGGCTGGCAACCTTGTCTGTTACCGGGTTTGGTGGTGCAATAGCGGACTTTGCCAGCAATTGTGGGGATTTTCGATGTCGGATCAAGTTTTGTCTGCCCTGGAGCACTTTTTTGCCCGCTGGCAACGGGATGGCGAGGCCAGACGAGGCCTGCCCCTGTGCGAGTGGGAGGCGGACTGGCGTTCCCCCTGCCAGCTTGGTGAGCCCGCCGATGGTCGGGTGGCCTGGCGTCCTCACTATCGCTCCGAGCCCGCCGATTTTACGGCCATGGCCGATGCCCTTGAGCTGACAATTCATCCCGGCGCCATTGCCCTGTTCGGGCACTGGTTCAGCCGCCCCATCCCCTGCCTTTTCAAGGGGCTGCGCCTTGAATTGATCCTGCCGTGGAACGAGGCGGATCTCGACCTACTCAGGGAGAACCTCATCGGTCATCTGCTGATGCTGCGCAAGCTAAAACGAACCCCCTCCATCTTTATTGCCACCACCCGCAACGAGATGACGCTCATTTCCCTTGATAACGAGAGTGGTCAGGTGTGGCTGGAGTGGCTCGATTCAGGCCGCCGTCTGCCGTTGGCGCCCTCCTTACCGGCGTTTCTGGAACGGCTTGAGACGTTGCCGCAATAGCACCTGTTCGAGCCAAGGTTACTCATCGGAACGAAAAGAGCCTTGCCATGCGGCAAGGCTCTTTTTTATGGCATCGCGTACAGGGAACGCGCTTAATCCTTGAAATCCCAGGAGAGGTTGGAGACCAGACGGCAGCTGTCGCACTTGAAGTCGAAGATCTCGTGCAGTGGCTCTGCCAGCGCCCACTCACCGCCACAGCTGGGGCAGGGGCGCGCCTTCTCCTCGGCCGCGCTCAGCCCGCCCACCCGGTAGAGGTAGTAGTAGGTGGGGATGCCGCTCAGCACTTCCAGCCGTTTGGTCAGATCGCTGCCGCGCCGGTAGAGGCGGCTGCCCACTTCGCCGATTTCGTGCAGCGCCGCATGTTCGGCGATGGAGCCGTTCATCTGCAACTGATCGCACGCCTCCCAATCCTCCTGCCACTTGATGATTTGTTTCTGATCGCCGTTGGCGACCGCGGGCAGCTGGTAGAGCGGAATGGGGGCGAAGTGGTCGCCACAGCGCAGCGGCGAGCAGGTATGCAGGAAGCTGGTGTAGAGCAGCATCCAGCTCGGCCGCTCGCCCTGCTGGCCGCAAGGATCTGTGCTGTCGGAGAGCAGATCCGCCCCTTGAAGATGGAGCTTTGGCGCCAATAACCCGGCCTGATTGAGCTGCTGCTCGGCCAGTTTTACCTGCTCGCTCTGGTTGTCGGGGTGCAGGCTATCCTGCTCCGGGCAAACCACCCGACTGACGAAATAGCCGTCATGCATGCTGGTGGGGAATTCCCGCCCGAGGATCTGGCCCTGATAACGCAGCATGTCGAGGTAGTTGACGATGGCCCGCTCGGCTTCGCCAAGGGAGGTATCGCGGTAACACTCAAAGCAGAGTTCGACGATATACATGGTTCAGCCTTGCCCCTGCTGGAGGAGCAGGTCGGTCAGGCGATCCACCTTCTGTTCGATGCGCGCGAGCTGTTCGGCGAGTTGCTGCAGGGTGAGCTCCGGTGCTGGCTGAGGCACAGCCTCTGGCAGGATCTCGCTCTCGGCGGTCGCGACGGGCTGCAGCTTCCACTGGCTCAGCACTTTCAGCAGCTCGGCCATCGGCACAGGCTGGGTGAGGCGGGCCTTGATCATGGCAGTGGTGGGTGTCAGGCCCTTGGCGGCCAGCTCGTTGGCAATTCGGATGATCTCGTGGGCGGACATAAGCATGCTCTGGGTGAGAAGGGGGGATCGATATCGGGGCGGGATCTTAACCAAAGCCGGCAGGGGAGGAAAGGGGCGGGCGGCTTAGCGGGGCTGGCGCAGCATCACATCGAGCAGGTCGATTGCCTCGCACCAGTCGGAGTCGTTCCACAGGGCATCGCGCAGAAAGCTGGCCTGGGCGGCGTTCCAGAAACCGGCCTCCGGCAGCAGGGTCTCATTGTCGAGGTGATGGTCGTGCACAAAGCGGTGCAGGCTCAGCTCGTCGTTGGCCATCCCGAGCTGGGCAAACAGGGCTGGCAGATCGTGGACAAGGGGTTCCATCTCGTCTCTCCCTTTGTTTAATCCCTGAGATTATAGACAGGCACAGCAACCGGGCGCAGAGACGAGATTGGAGATCAGGCAGAGGGGATGCGATGGGGTGGCAGATCAACGCCTACGATGTGCAGCCCCTGCATCTTGAGGGTGCCCTGATAGTGGCTCTCGCCATCGCTGGAGAATTCAAACTGATAGTGGGTCAGCAGCCGCATGGGATTGCGGGCCAGCTCCCGCCGGTTGCGGGCCAGCGACAGCAGTTGCAGATCATGGTGCTGGCAGTAGCGGCGCATGTATTGCCAGGCCACTTCTGCCTGTTGGCGTTGCAGCCAGAACAGGCCGGCAATCGCAATCAGCAACAAAATTCCGAGCATCTCTCCCATAGGCGGGCTTCCTTATCGTGATGTCGATAACCGGGAGTCCTGCTCGGCACTCCCGATCTCCTTTTCTATTTCCCGCCGTGTTGCCTCGTGGCGTGAGGGGGAGGCGAGGGATCAGGCCGAGGCAAACAGACGGCCGATGGCCTTGCCCAGCGCATCGCTGCGGTCGGGGTCGCGCAGTCTGGCCAGCATATCATTGCGCAGGGCCGGTAAAGTGACCAACTCGGCAAAAACCTGATTGAAGAACTGGGTCGGTTGTAGCGCCAGTTGTTCCAGATAGTGGCTGAGCAGATTGGCATCTTTCAGATCGGGCCAGAGCCGGCCCGCAATGGCGAGCAGCAGCGCCGGGCTTGGCTGGGTTTGCAGCAGGGTCAGCAGCTTGTTGGTGCGCAAAGTGCTGCCGGGGCAGGAGGCCATGGCGCGGCAGAGGTAGGCCAGGGTCTCCGGGTTGGGGGCGGCGCACTCCTGCTCCTTGCCGATCCGCTCGAGCAGGGCGCCTTGTACTGCCGGCGGCAGCGGGGCGTTTTCAAGGCTCTGGCAGAGGGCGTAGAGCGGTTCCTGCGGCAGTTTGGGCAGCGCCTTGCAGATCAGCGCCAGATTGCGTTCATCATGCAGCCGCTCGGCCAGATCGGCAAAGCCCTGCAGCCCCAGAGTCTGCCAACCGGTGTCGTTGGGGGCGGCCAGATAGTGGCAGAGGGCATCGTAATAGGCAGAAGGGGCCTGCTCCAGCTGTCGCGCCAGCTTGGCATGCAGACTGGCCATCTTGGCCTCCGCCGGGCGGAAGGTGTAGGGATTGTCGGCCAAGCGCTGGGCTTTCTCTTCATCCAGATCGCCGGTGAGCTTGTAGCCCAGGGTCTCCACCACCTGATCCATGAACAGCTTGGGGCCGTTTGACATCAGCAGGCCGCGCTCATCGAGGGCAAACTTGAGGAACCAGAGGTAGTGGCGAGACTCGCTCGGCTGGAAGAAGTGCACACCCAGCCAGGCGTGCTGTTGCAGCGGCCAAGGGTAGGGCTCCTGCTGCTGTTCGATGCGGACAAAGGTGTCGCTTGCCAGTGGCCGCACCTGGCGGCCCATGTCAAACAGCTGGAACTGGGTGCCAGCCTGAGTCAGAAATTCGGTCAAGGTATTGATGGCAGTAGGCGTCGCAGACATGGTGAGATCCGGCTAATGGTGATGCGGGCCGATTATAAGGCCCTTGCCGAGGATAGCCAGTGGCAGCAGACGCGTGTTGCGGCAGATATCAACATGGCAGCCATGCGGGGGGAGGTGTATAGTATCGCCCTTTTTTAAAGGCGGCAGGCCGCGCTGGCTGCCGTGTGTGTCGATGAGCCGGATGAATCGCCGGTGCTGCGCGACCGAATGTACCGGCATCCTGGCTGACCCTGTCGGGTCAGCGGATCAATCTGTGGTTATGAGGAAGAGAGCGAGATGAATCAATATTTGCTGGTAGCTGGCCTGTTGGGGGAACTCACCGCCGAGTTGCAGCGCCTCGAGCGCTGGCAAGCTGACCATCCCGGTGACGAAGCCCTGGCAAGCACCCTGCCTTTTTGTGTCGATACCCTGAGCTTTGATCAGTGGCTGCAGTTCGTGCTGATCCCGCGCATGGAGCAGCTGGTGATGGTGCAGGCTCCGCTGCCCACCAGCGTTTCCCTCTATCCCATGGCCAGCGAAGTCTACAAAGAGGATCTGGCCGAGGCAGAAGCGCTGCTGCGCCTGATCGCCCGCTTCGATCTGCTGCTTTCCGGCAAAGTGATCGAACAATGATGCCAGATCAAACCCGAGAAGAGAGTGACTTGAAGCTGACCCTGCTCTATCAGGATGAGTGGCTGGTGGCGGTCAACAAACCGTCTGGTCTGCTGGTGCACCGCAGCTGGCTCGACAAGGGTGAGACCCGTTTTGCCATGCAGATGACCCGGGATCTCATCGGTGGTCGCCATGTCTATCCGGTGCATCGCCTCGACCGACCCACCTCCGGCGTGCTGCTGTTTGCGCTCGATCCGGTGATTGCCCGCGCACTCACCGAAGCCTTCACCCAACGTCAGGTACACAAGGAATATCTGGCTCTAGTACGGGGCTGGGCGCCCGAGCAGGGGGTGATCGACTATCCCCTCAAGGAGCAGCTGGACAAGATTGCCGATGCCATGAGCAACCCGGATCGCCCGGCGCAGGATGCCGTCACCACCTTCCGTCGCCTGCATCAGGTCGAGCTGCCCCACGCGGTCTCCAAGAAGCACCCTACCAGTCGCTACAGTCTGGTCAGATTGTTCCCGAAGACCGGCCGCAAGCATCAGTTGCGCCGCCATATGGATCATCTGTTCCATCCTATTGTGGGCGACACCACCCACGGGGATGGGCGCCACAACCGTTTCTTTCGCGAGCACTTCGGCTGCGAACGGCTGCTGCTGGTGGCCCGCACCCTGAGCTTTACCCATCCGGTGCTCAAGGTGCCGATGCGGATCCAGGCGCCGCTCGGTCAGGATGTGTTGCACCTGTTTGCCGAGCTGGGCTGGCCCGCCAGCGAGAGCGACTACTAAGCGCCTGATCCTCAGTCCTGAACCGGTGGCATCTGACGCCAGCTTGCTGATAGAGTTGCTCAAAAGAGTGACTCAAGCAGGGAGAGGAGAATGGCGCAGATCGATATCGTGGTAGGAACTGTCTACGGCGCAGCCATGCTGGTGGCCGAGACCTTGGCAGATGAGCTGGAACGCAAGGGGCATCACTGTACCCTGCACGAAGAAGCACGGCTGGCGGACATCGACCCCGGCCGTTTTTTATTGCTGGTCAGTGCCACCACCGGGCAGGGGGACATTCCTCCCAATCTGCAGCCCTTTGCCTGCGAGCTGGCTGACAAGGCGCCCTGGCTCAAGGGGCTGCGGTATGCCTTGATTGCCATGGGCGACAGCAGCTATGACCATTTTTGTGGCGCGGGCCGTCGGCTGGACGGGTTGCTGCAAGAGCTGGGGGCCACGCGAGTGATGCCCCCGCTGGAGCTGGATGCTACCGTGCACGATGAACCCGAACAGGTGGCGCTCAGCTGGCTGAAAAAGTGGGATATTCAGCCCTGAATATTCTCTGAAATAGAGCCATATCAATCCCCTGATCCTTAACCGGCAGGGGATTGTTATTTGCACAAATGTTATCTCACTCAGCAAGCATATTTCCCACTCTTATTGTCGATAGTGGCGGAGGGATATTTTCCCCTTTTGGCATTCCATCGGCGTAATGGTTTCAAGCGCACCGCAGACCCGTCGTCCAAATAAAAGTTCAATCTTGAAAGCGATCTCAGTCATGTTTTTGTCATTCGAACGTAAAATAATGACTTTGGTTCAGTCGCGAATTAATTGCTGGTAACGCTTTCAGGTTTGCTGTAATTGCTTGTTTTGTGTCTCTATTGGTTATCTATTGCCTTTATTGTCGATTTTTTACTGGCTGGCGTTGTGGTGATCGTTTGCCGAGCGATTTGTCGCCATTTTGTGAGTCGCTTCATATTTGTCGTGAAATACGCTCCCTATAATCAACCTCGGTTATCACCAACAGGATTACATGGTGATAAGAAGTTGAATATTCAGGATCACACTCCTCACTGCGGGAAATAAGGAATATGACAATGAAAATGAAGTGGCTCCCGATTGCAGCAGCTGTTACTGCCGCACTGGCTTCCCAAGCCGCCTTTGCCGTAGATTTCCACGGTTATATGCGTTCCGGTGTCGGTGTTTCCGATAACGGAGACATGCAGACGAATGTGAGTAAAAACAGAGTCGGTCGCTTGGGTAACGAGAATGATACCTTTGCCGATATTCAGCTTGGGCAAGAGGTTTACAATAAGAACAACCAGACGTTTTATGTCGATTCAATGTTCTCAATGACTTCAGGCCAGAAACGTGACTGGGAAAATACTAAAGGGGATGATGCCGATTTTGCTTTGCGCCAACTAAATGTACAAGCAAAAAACCTGTTTGGTGGCAATGAGACCCTGTGGGCGGGTAAGCGTTACTACCAGCGTCATGACATCCATATTTCCGATACCTACTACTGGGATGTGTCTGGTGCCGGTGCTGGTATAGAGAACATTGAGGTTGGTCCGGGCAAATTGTCTGTCGCAGTTTTACGTAATGATCCATGGGAAGCCATCACTGGTGATGCGCAGACGATGGACACCAACGTATTTGATATCCGTTACGCCGGTATCCCGTTGTGGACTGATGCATCTCTTGAGATGGGTTATGACTTTGCCATGGCTAACCCGACTGATCTGCAAGACAAGCAGAATCCGAATATCAACGATGGGCACATGCTGACTGCCGAGTTGACTCAGTCAATGCTGGGCGGCTTTAACAAGACTGTAGTTCAGTACTTTATGGATGGTCTGGCTGCTCAAGGTGTTAGCTATGGCGCCGGTTCAGGAAGTGGCTTGCAGTCAAATTCCAGTAGTGGTGATGGCTTCCGTTTTATCAACTGGGGTGTGCTGCCAGTTGGTGACAAAGTTGAATTTGGCCACCAGCTGATTTATGCGCAGGCTAAAGACTTTACTGAATGGGGCACTCAGTACGAGGACAAGGATACTTTCTCTGTTGTTGTTCGTCCGATGTACAAGTGGAATGATGTCATGAAGACCATCGCTGAGGTGGGTTACTTCAAAGATCATGAAACCAAGAAAGGCTCAAGTGAAGCCTCTACTGATGGTAGCAAGTATACACTGGCACAAGCTTGGTCTGCAGGCTCAGGTTTCTGGGCTCGTCCTGAAATCCGTGTTTTCGCCTCCTATGTACAGCAAGATGGTCAATTCCGTGCTGACAGCAACGGTGTTAAGCAAGACAACGCTTGGAACTTCGGTGTACAAGCCGAAGCTTGGTGGTAATCTCTCCATCACCTGATTTCAAGTCGCCCCCGCTTGTCGGGGGCTCTTTTTTTCAAGATGGCGTGTAGGGTATGCAGATGAAATATAGCAAGGTAGCGTTGACGATTTTGTGTTCCACTCTGATGACGGCATGTGCGTCGCTTGAGGCAACGGTGGCTCCGACTCAGGAGTACAAGAGCATCCTCGATAGCCGTGCCAGCGCACTTCAGCAGCTCGGCTCAGCCACCGTATGTTGCACTAGTATCAACGAGTTACAGTATCAGCCGTTGGCTGCTGAGCAGAAAAGAGTGGTTGCTATTGATGGCAGCTCTCCGGCATTCAACTTCCCGGAAGGCAAGAGCTATTACGCCGCCTTCAAATTGCCGACCAATTCCGGTGATCTCAAGGTCACGGTTGCTGGGCTGATTGACAAGACGTTGTTTAACCCCACAGTGTTGCTGCTGGATTCCCAGTTCAAGCCGACCCGCACCATTGGTGCCGACATCATTACCTACAAACCAGCGCGTATGTTGGATGGCGATCGGGTTGAAGGCGTTTTTACCATCGACCGTTCCTATGTCGGCAACCCGAACAATGAAACCTATATGGTGATTTACACCACTCAGGCTACCTTGAGCCAGACCACCCAAGCAATGAGTCCTTCCAAGATGATGGCCAAGTCTCTGAGTGTGCAGGATTATGGTGCCAAGGATCCGCTGATCCCGCACTCTGCATGGGGTGTGGTCAAGATTGATGTAGAAGATATGAGTGCCAGTGCGCTGGGGGATAACTTCTACAAGCCGGTTTACCAGGAAGCGATCGATGCTAATACACCGATCGTGGATGCGACCCCTAACAAGTTGGTTGTGCCAGTTGCTACCGCTGCAACTGCAGTGGCTGGGGCAACTGCAGCCAAACCTGCTCCTGCCATGCTGAGTGAAACAGAAGCCTTCTACCAGAGCCAGATAGAAAAAGCGGTCAAGGCGGGGGATATCGACAAGGCGATGAAGCTGGTGAACGAGGCCGAGCGGGCTGGTTCAACCAAGGCAAAAAGCGTGTTTATTGATGCGGTCAAGCGCTCGCAAAAATAAAGTAATACGACCGTTTGCTGGTCAGATATATTTGTTGAGGCCTCCCTTGTTGGAGGCCTTTTTAATCGGTAGACTGTAATAAATAAAAACCACGCCGTTACATTGAGTTACATTGAGTTGCCATTTGATATAAATTGCATTGTTAAAATACAAAATGAAACTGCTATTTATATGTCTTTGTAATAAGGTGATAATGCGGATTATTAACTTATATTAGAGGCGTTTTTTAGCCGCTAAACAAGTTGTGATCTTCCCTCCAAATTCAATATTCCCCCGCCTTCGAAAGCAGCAATTTATGACCCGCTGGGTTATATTCTGATGGTCAAAATAAACAAGCCCGACTCGAAGATATCTGAATGAATCAGTGCTTATTTCATCCAGATAGATCGTTCAGGGACGACAATCCATTCAGGAGCGCACACAATGTTCAAAAATGCTTTCTCTAATCTGCAAAAGGTTGGTAAGGCGCTGATGCTGCCAGTATCAGTCTTGCCAGTCGCAGGTATTCTGCTGGGGGTGGGTGCTGCCCACTTCAGCTGGATGCCGGAAATTGTCTCCCAATTGATGGAGCAAGCCGGTGGTTCTGTATTTGGCCAGATGGCCCTGCTGTTCGCAGTGGGTGTTGCTCTGGGCTTTACCAATAACGACGGTGTATCCGGTCTGTCAGCCATCGTTGGCTACGGCATCATGGTCGCAACCCTGAAGGTCATGGCACCTGTGATGGGTGTTGAAACCATCGAAACCGGCGTGCTGGGTGGTATCCTGGCCGGTGGTATTGCTGCCTGGGCCTTCAACCGTTTCTACAAGATCCAGCTGCCAGAGTACCTGGGCTTCTTCGCGGGCAAACGTGCCGTACCCATCATCACCGGTTTCCTCTCCATCGGTCTGGGTGTGATCCTGTCCGTGATTTGGCCGCCAGTGGGTGGTGCCATCGGCGCCTTCTCTGACTGGGCTGCCAACCAGAACCCGGTACTGGCCTTCGGGATCTACGGCGTGGTTGAGCGCTCTCTGATCCCGTTCGGTCTGCACCACATCTGGAACGTACCGTTCTTCTATCAGGCTGGTACCTGCGTCAACGGTGCCGGTGAAACTGTTCACGGTATCATGACCTGCTTCCTGACTGCTGATGACGCTTCCCGCGCTGCCGGTAACGGCTTCGGTCAGCTGGCTGGTGGCTATCTGTTCAAAATGTTCGGTCTGCCTGCTGCTGCGTTCGCCATCGCTCACGCTGCCAAGCCGGAAAACCGCGCCAAGATCGTTGGTATCATGGCCTCTGCAGCCCTGACCTCTTTCCTGACCGGTATCACCGAGCCGATTGAATTCTCCTTCCTGTTCATCGCTCCGGTTCTGTACGCCATCCACGCAGTACTGGCTGGTCTGGCTTATGTGCTGACCAACTCTCTGGGTATCGTACACGGTCACACCTTCTCCAACGGCTTCATCGACTTCGTGGTGCAATCACCGCGTGCCGACAACATGCTGCTGCTGGTTGGTCTGGGTCTGGTTTACGCGGCCATCTACTACGTCGTATTCAGCTTCGTTATCCGTGCCATGAACCTGAAAACCCCGGGTCGTGAAGACGAGACTGCTGAAGAGGCCGTTGGCCAAGGCAAAGACGAGATGTCTGCTGCTCTGGTTGCCGCCTTCGGTGGTAAAGAGAACATCGCTTCTCTGGATGCCTGCATCACCCGTCTGCGTGTTGGCGTGAAAGATGTTGCCAAGGTTGACCAGGCTGGTCTGAAGAAGCTGGGTGCTGCCGGTGTGGTAGTGGCTGGTTCCGGCGTTCAAGCCATCTTCGGCACCAAGTCCGACAACCTGAAAACCGACATGGACATCTGGATGAAGAGCAACTAATTCTGTTGCCTGAATATCAGCGTGTTTGAAGAGGGAGGCGAAAGCCTCCCTCTTGCTATTTCTGGTTATGGATCGTGCGAGTCACAGCAGGTCGAGCTCGGCAGGAGTCTCGTTGCCCAAGGGGCGATATGTAACGGGCTGCCCAATGGTGGCCCAACAGCACAAGGTGGTGTGCCTCGCTCGCCTTATCGCACACCATCACCAGATCAACCTTATAGCCAGATAACGTCATCCAGTAATCAGCCAATAAAAAGAGCGCCATCTGGGCGCTCTTTTGTCGAGTCGAGGGGATTAGAGTTTCTCCAGATCCCGTTCGATTTCGCTGATCTTGTTCTGTACCACTTTTTCCAGATGGCGCAGGTCGCGCAGGATCTTCTGCTTGATGTCCGGGTCGGCCTGCTGATGAACGCCCTGGGTCAGGTTGTCCAGCTCATCCACCACATACTTGAGGTTGGCGTTGATCTCGGTGACATCCTTGTACTCATGGGTACCGGAGTCGACCAGCATGGTCTTGCGCTGGCGGGGATACTTGAATTTGACACTCTTGGCGAAGAACTCGCCTTTCTGCTTCTTGAAGTAGATCTTGAGGATGTCGTGGTTGGCCTCCTGGCGCAGGGTATAGCTGTCGACGGAGGCGGGATCCTGGATCCCCAGGCTCTTCAGATTCTCGTACATCAGGCTTCCTCGGTTTGAAACGATCCTGTCCCATCCATCTTAACCGATGCCTCATGGCTTGCCTGTGACAGGGGCGCCAAAATGAAAAGGGCGCCATCAGGCGCCCTTTCATCACAGCAATGCTGATTACTCGTCGATGGAGCGCAGCAGAGCGTTGATGCCGACTTTGGCGCGAGTCTTGGCATCCACCTTCTTGACGATCACCGCCGCGTAGAGGCTGTACTTGCCGCATTTGGAGGGCAGGGAGCCGGAGACGACCACGGAGCCAGCCGGTACGCGGCCGTAGTGGATCTCGCCGGTTTCACGGTCATAGATGCGGGTGGACTGGCCGATGAAGACGCCCATGGAGATGACGGAACCTTCCTCGACGATGACCCCTTCAACCACTTCGGAGCGGGCACCGATAAAGCAGTTGTCTTCGATGATGGTCGGGTTGGCCTGCAGCGGTTCCAGTACGCCGCCGATGCCGACGCCGCCGGAGAGGTGAACGTTCTTACCGATCTGGGCGCAAGAGCCGACAGTGGCCCAGGTATCGACCATGGTACCTTCGTCAACGAAAGCGCCGATGTTGACATAGGAGGGCATCAGCACGGTATTGGGGGCGATAAAGGAGCCTTTGCGGGCGGTCGCCGGCGGCACCACGCGCACACCCGCTTCCTTGAACTGCTCGGCAGTGTAGTTGGAGAATTTGAGGGGAACCTTGTCGTAGTACTGGGCATCGTCGCCCTTGATGATGCCGTTGTCGTTGATGCGGAAGTAGAGCAGCACCGCTTTCTTCAGCCACTGATGGACAACCCACTCACCGGCAATCTTCTCGGCAACCCGCGCCTTGCCGGAGTCCAGCAGGTCGATGGCTTGCAGGATGGCGGACTTGGTGGCGCTATCCACGGAGCCCGGAGTAATGGTGTCGCGGCGCTCGAAGGCCGCTTCAATGATCTGTTGCAACTCGGTCATGACAGGTTTCCTTTAAAAAATTCTGTTTGTTGTATCACACTTTTCCGACCCTTTTTAAGGGGTTGACCGGAATTCTTCCGGCCAGCGACCATTTCTTCATCCGATGTGCGCCAACCAGTTGTTTGGCATGGCAAAAAACGCCCGACAACCAGCCTCTTTCGAATCACTCTTCGCTTAATCCAGTACCGACTGTTGGGGATTGAGTTGGTGTACCAGTCGCTCTTCCAGCTGTTTTTGCTGCTCGGCGGTCAATGGTTCGCCATCGAGACTGGTCAGGCTGAAAAAGTCCTCGACCCTCTCACCGAAAGTGGCGATTTTGGCGGCGTGCAGCGACAGACCACACTGCTGGAATACGGCACCGATCCGCGCCAGCAGGCCAGGAGTGTCGAGGGCTGTCAGCTCCATCAGGGTGTGGCGGCTTTCCCCTTTATGAGGCAAAAAGACCACCCTGGTTGGCACGCTGAACTGGCGGTGGCGCCGTGACAGCGGCTTGTTGCGCAGCACCAGCTTGCCCGGCTCCTGCAGCGCTTTCTCCAGCGCTTTCTTGATGGTGGCGGTGCGGTTGGGGCTGATGGGCTCGCCGCTCGGCTCCAGCACCACGAAGGTATCGAGCACATAGTTACTGCGCGAGTTCATGATCTGGGCGTCGTGGATGTTGAGGTTCTTCTGATCCAGTGCCGAGGCCACGGTGGCAAACAGATTCGGGGTATCGCGGCAGTAGATAAATACCTCGCTGCCGCCGCGGGTCGGGTGTTTGCCGATGATCACCAGCGGCGCCGGATTGTCACCATGCTCGATGATGTGGCGGCAGTGCCAGGCGATCTGCTCCGGGCTGTGGCGCAGGAAGTAGTCGGCCTTGAAATCGGCCCAGAGCTGGTTGATTGCCTCTTCCGATACATCCCGTTGCGCCAGCAGTTGCTTGGCCTGACGCTGGTTTTCGCGAATGCGCAGCCGCATGTCGGGCGGGTTCTCCAACCCCTGGCGCAGCGCCTTCTGGGTGGCGAAGTAGAGCTCCCGCAGCAGGGTGCCCTTCCAGTCGTTCCACAGGGTATCGTTGGTGGCGCAGATATCGGCCACGGTGAGGCAGTAGAGCAGGTCGAGATGCTGTTCGTCGCGCACCTTCTGGGCAAAGTCGGTGACCACGTCGGGGTCATAGATGTCACGGCGCTGGGCGGTGACCGACATCAACAGGTGGTGGCGCACCAGCCAGGCGACCAGTCGACTCTCGTAGCGATCGAGGCCGTGCAGCTGGCAGAACTCCAGCGCATCGACGGCGCCGAGTTCCGAGTGATCGCCGCGCCGCCCCTTGGCGATATCGTGGAACAGGGCGGCGATGCTGAGCAGCTCCGGTTTGCGCAGCCGGGTGAAGACCTCGTGGCAGAGCGGGTGGCTCTGGCGACTGGCCGGATTGGGAAACTGATGAATGTTCTTGAGCAGCCGGTGGGTGTGCTCATCCACCGTGTAGGCGTGGAACATATCGAACTGCATCTGGCCGACGATCAGGTTCCACTGCGGCAGGTAGGCCGCCAGAATGCCGTACTTGTGCATCAGGGTGAGCGGCAGGCCGATGCCGTTGGGGTGGCGCAGCAGCGCCATGAACAGGCGACGGCAGTCGGGCAAGTCTTGCAACCAGCAGTTGAGTTTGCGGCGCGCCTCGCGCAGTTGGCGCAAGGTGGCCGAGTGGATACCCGCAATCTCGGGGTGTTGGGCCATCTGATAGAAGAGGCGCAGGATGGCGGCCGGTTCACGGCTAAACAGCTCCGCATCCACCGCATCGATGAGGCGGCCACGGAGCTGGAACTCGTCGGAGAGGCGGCGCACATCCATGGCGGTGTTGCCGAGGATCGCCTCGTCAAACAGCTGCAGCAGCATCTCGTTGAGCTCCGAGACCCGACGCACCGTCTGGTAGAAGCGCTTCATCATCTGCTCGACCGGAGTGTTGCCTTCCCCCTCGAACCCCAGCATCTGGGCCACGGTGCGCTGGCGATCGAACAGCAGGCGGTTATCTCCCTTGTTGATTGCCATATGCAGGGCAAAGCGCACCTTCCAGAGAAAATTCTGGCAGTCGAGCAGCTCACGATACTCGGCGCGGTTGAGAAAGCCGTGGCTGGTCATCTCGAACAAAGTGGTGGCGCCAAAGTGGCGGCGGGCGACCCAGGCGAGGGTCTGAATATCCCGCAGGCCACCCGGATTGCTCTTGAGATCGGGCTCCAGCTTGTAGGCGGTACCGAGAAACTGCTGATGGCGCTCCGCCTGCTCTTGCCGTTTGGCGCGAAAGAAGGCTTCGCTCGGCCAGAAGTGCTGGGGGCCGGTGGCCTCTTTCAGTTGCCGGAAACCCTCCTGGCGACCTGTGATGTAGCGGGCCTCAATGAGGTTGGTGGCGACCGTAATATCGGCGCGCCCCTGCTCGAGGCACTCCGCCACGTTGCGCACCGCCTGACCCACCTCAAGTTTGAGGTCCCACAGCAAGGTGATGAACTCGCCGATGCGCAGTCCCAACACCTCGTCCAGTTCATCGCCATCATAGAGGATCAGCAGGTCGATATCGGAGTGGGGGTGCAGCTCGCCGCGGCCATAGCCCCCCACCGCGATCAGGGTCAGATCGCTCTTGTCAAAGCCGAACTTCTGCCACAACCGGCAGAGCAACTGATCCATGTACTCGGAGCGGGTGGCGACCAGCTCGATGATGTTGTCGCCGGCATCAAAACGGGCGTGCAGCCAGCCGAGAAAGCGGCTCAGGTACTCTTTGCAGTTGTCGCGAGTGAGCTGGTCATCGGGTAACAAATGGGGGGAAAGCAGGCTGGCGTCCATGGCATCTCACACACAGTGGCAGGCAAACGGCTGAAACAGAAGTAAAAACCCCGGCGCTTTGGAAGTTCAGGGCCGGGGTTCGATGTTAGCTGTGTTTGATGAAGCGGTCGATAGTGTCATCGGGGCGCAGGGTGAGCACCTCGCAGCCATCCTCGGTCACCAGCAGGGTGTGTTCCCACTGGGCGGAGTCGCCGCCATCCTTGGTGGTCACGGTCCAGCCATCCTTCGGATTGACCTTGCAGTGATACTTCTTGCTGTTGACCATGGGCTCGATGGTGAAGCACATGCCCGCTTTCAGCTCCAGCTTGCCACTGTTGCGGTAGTGGAGGATCTGCGGCTCTTCGTGGAACTCGGCACCGATACCGTGACCGCAGTAGTCACGCACCACGGAGAAACCGGCTTTCTCAACGATGGGCTGAATGACGGCGCCAATCTCGGTAATGCAGGCACCCGGACGCACCTTCTTGATGGCGGCGTAGAGGCTCTCTTGCGCAACTTTGCAGAGCTGGCGGCGCAGCGGGGTGGTCTCGCCCACGATGAACATGGCCGAGGTATCGCCGTGGTAGCCATCCTTGATGACGGTGATATCCAGGTTGATGATATCGCCATCACGCAGCTTCTTGTGATTCGGGATGCCGTGGCAGATCACATCGTTAACCGAGGTGCAGATGGATTTGGGAAAGCCGTGGTAGTTGAGCGGAGCTGGAACCGCCTGTTGTACGTCGACAATATAGTCGTGGCAGAGGGTGTTCAGTTCGTCAGTGGTGACGCCAGCTTTGACATGGGGCGCAATCATGACCAGCACATCGGCGGCCAATTGGCCGGCAACGCGCATCTTTTCAATCTCTTCCGGTGTCTTGATTTTAATGGACATGGGATCTCTCTTGCGGCCTGCCACTGGGCCTGCGAGGGCAGACAGGACAGGTAATGAAAAATAGATGCGTTTGCAATCAGGGCAAAATTTTATCCGCAACCCCCGCGTACTTCCAGTGTGATTGTCATCACAACGTCAAATCGGCGTCGCAGCATCCTCTGGCGGGATCCATATTTACACCTGTTTAGGGTGTCGGCCGGTGGTGTCCTGAACAAAGTTATGGTATAAAGCGCGCCGGAATGGGGAACTTGCGTCCCGATTTCATCACCCTTACTTAAACAACACACACACATCGACACATATGCCGGGGTGCCTTAACGGGTCGGTTATATGGGATGTGTGGAGGCCTAACCCCAATACAGAGGTATAAAATGGCTAAAGTTTCTATGCGCGACATGCTGCAAGCCGGCGTTCACTTCGGTCACCAGACTCGTTACTGGAACCCGAAAATGAAATCCTACATCTTCGGTGCCCGCAGCAAAGTTCACATCATCAACCTGGAAAAAACCGTTCCGATGTTTGACGATGCCATGAACTTCATCAGCTCCGTAGCTGCCAAGAAAGGCAAGGTACTGTTCGTTGGTACCAAGCGTGCCGCGTCTGAAGCCGTAAAAGAAGCCGCTGAGCGTTGCGACCAGTTCTATGTAAACCACCGCTGGCTGGGCGGTATGCTGACCAACTGGAAAACCGTTCGTCAGTCTATCAAGCGCCTGAAAGATCTGGAAACCCAGAGCCAAGACGGTACCTTCGACAAGCTGACCAAGAAAGAGGCGCTGATGCGTACTCGCGAAATGGAAAAGCTGGAGAAGAGCCTGGGTGGTATCAAGAACATGGGCGGCCTGCCTGACGTTCTGTTCGTTGTCGATGCCGACCACGAGCATATCGCTATCAAAGAAGCCAATAACCTGGGTATCCCGGTAGTTTCCATCGTTGATACCAACTCCAACCCGGACGGCGTTGACTATGTCATCCCGGGTAACGACGACGCTATCCGTGCCGTACAGCTGTACCTGAATGCTGCTGCTGACACCGTACTGGAAGCTCGCGCTCAGGACATCGTTGTTCAAGCCGAACAAGATGGCTTCGTTGAAGCTGAGTAATTGATAAGGACTGTAAAGCCCTTATTAACCAAGCTGATGTAATTGGTTAGCAGGGGCCCTTGTGGCCCCTGTTTCTTGTCAATTCAAGACCGAGGATACTGGACATGGCTAACGTTACTGCCGCCCTGGTAAAAGAACTGCGCGAGCGCACTGCCGCTGGCATGATGGATTGCAAAAAAGCACTGGAAGAAGCTGCTGGTGATATCGAGCTGGCAATTGAGAACATGCGCAAATCCGGTCAGGCCAAAGCCGCCAAGAAAGCTGGCCGTATCGCCGCTGAAGGCGTTATCTTTGCTCGCACCGAAGGCAACGTTGCCGTCATGATCGAGCTGAACAGCGAAACCGACTTCGTCGCCAAAGATGCCAGCTTCATGGCAATGGGCCAGAAGATCGCTGACATCGCTGCGACCCAGAAAATTGCTGACGTTGACGCGCTGAAAGCCGCTGACTTCGGTAACGGCGAATCCGTCGAGCTGACCATCACCAACCTGATCGCCAAGATCGGTGAGAACATGAACCTGCGTCGCGTGATGCTGGTTGAAGGTGACAACCTGGGTACCTACGTTCACGGTTCCCGCATTGGTGTTATCACCAAGCTGACCGGTGGTTCTGCCGAGCTGGCCAAAGATCTGGCCATGCACGTTGCTGCCAACAGCCCGCAATTCGTCAAGCCTGAAGACGTGTCTGCTGAAGTCGTTGCCAAAGAGCGCGAAATCCAGATCGACATCGCCATCAACTCCGGCAAGCCGAAAGAGATCGCCGAGAAGATGGTTGAAGGCCGCATGAAGAAGTTCACCGGTGAGGTTTCCCTGACTGGTCAACCGTTCGTGAAAGATCCTTCCATGACCGTTGCCGAGCTGCTGAAGAAAGAAGGCGCTGACGTTGTCTCCTTCACCCGTTTCGAAGTGGGCGAAGGCATCGAGAAGCAAGAGACCGATTTCGCTGCTGAAGTTGCAGCCCAAATCGCGGCCGCTCAAAAGGCCTAATCGAACCGGTTTTTCCGTTTCCCCAGACCGCGACTTATGTCGCGGTCTTTATATGACCAGGAATCAGTGACATGAGTACCAATCCCAAACCTGCATACAGACGTGTTCTTCTGAAGTTGAGTGGTGAAGCCCTGCAAGGATCCGAGGGTTTCGGCATTGATCCGGCGGTGCTGGAGCGGATGGCCCAAGAGATCAAAGAACTGGTTGAGTTGGGTGTTCAGGTCGGTCTGGTCATCGGTGGCGGCAACCTGTTCCGTGGTGCCGGTCTTGCCAAAGCGGGCATGAACCGCGTGGTGGGCGACCACATGGGTATGCTGGCAACCGTGATGAACGGTCTGGCCATGCGTGATGCCCTGCATCGTGCTTATGTGAATGCCCGTCTGATGTCTGCCATCTCCCTGCAAGGCGTCTGCGACTCCTACAGCTGGGCCGAGGCAATCAGCCAGCTGCGTGCTGGCAAAGTCGTTATCTTCTCTGCCGGTACCGGCAACCCCTTCTTCACTACCGATTCTGCGGCTTGCCTGCGCGGGATCGAGATCGAAGCTGACGTGGTGCTCAAAGCCACCAAGGTTGATGGTGTATACAACGAAGATCCGGTCAAGAATCCGGATGCCGTGCTGTATCATGAACTGAGTTATGATGAAGTTCTTGAAAAAGAGCTCAAGGTGATGGATCTTGCTGCCTTTACCCTGGCACGTGACCATGATCTGCCGATCCGCGTGTTCAACATGAACAAACCGGGTGCCCTGCGCCGGGTTGTCATGGGTGAACCGGAAGGCACTCTGATCCACCACGTTGGTAAATAAGATAAAAGTGAGCCACCTGGCGCTCTTATCCTATCCATCACGTCAGTAAATAAGATAGACACGGGCCGTGTAGCGGCTCGTTCGCCAAAAGGAAAACCACTGTGATCAACGAGATTAAAAACGACGCCAAGGACCGTATGGGCAAGAGCGTAGAAGCGCTCAAGACTCAAATGTCCAAGATCCGTACCGGCCGCGCTCACCCGAGCCTGCTCGACGGCATCCAGGTTGAGTATTACGGTGCTGCCACTCCGCTGAAACAGTTGGCCAACGTCGTGGCAGAAGATGCTCGCACCCTCTCCATCTCCATTTTTGACCGCTCCATGATCCAGGCGGTAGAGAAGGCGATCCTGACCTCCGATCTGGGCCTGAACCCGTCCAGCAATGGCCAGACCCTGCGCGTACCGCTGCCGCCGCTGACCGAAGAGCGCCGTCGCGACCTGACCAAGATCGTCCGTGCCGAAGCGGAAAATGCCCGTGTTGCCGTGCGCAACATCCGTCGTGACGCCAACGCTGATCTGAAAGCGCTGCTGAAGGACAAAGAGATCTCCGAAGACGACGACCGTCGCGCCCAGGAAGAGATCCAGAAACTGACCGACTCCTACATCAAGCTGGTCGATGAGGCCCTTGCCGTAAAGGAGAAGGAGCTAATGGAAATCTAACCGTCTGAAAGGTATATTACGAGCGCCGTGTAGTGCCCCTGCACGGCGCTTTTGTCTTTGTGGGAGAATTACATGTCGCTTTTGGCTGCGTTGGGTGATTGTGCCAACTCGTCTTTACCCCGTCACGTCGCCATCATCATGGATGGTAACGGTCGCTGGGCCCAGAACCGAGGCAAGATGCGGGTTTATGGCCACAAGGCGGGTGTCAAGTCAGTGCGCGAGGCCGTTACCTTTGCTGCGCGTGCCAAGATCGAGGCATTGACCCTGTTTGCATTCTCCAGCGAGAACTGGCGCCGCCCGGAAGGGGAGGTCAGTGCGTTGATGGAACTGTTCATCACAGTGCTGGGTCGTGAGGTGCAGAAACTGCACAACAACGGGATCCGGCTCAAGGTGATTGGCGATACTGCTCGCTTTAGTGAGCGGTTGCAGGCCAAAATCGCCAAGGCGGAAGCCTTGACCGCCAATAACAAGGGGTTGACCCTGAACATTGCGGCCAACTATGGCGGCCAGTGGGATATCGCCCAGGCGGCCCGCAAGCTGGCTAAAGCAGTGGCGGCCGGTGAACTGGCCGCTGACGACATTGATGAATCCATGTTGACCCGCGAGGTTTGCATGGCCGATCTGCCACCCGTGGACCTGTTGATCCGCACTGGTGGCGATCATCGCATCAGCAACTTTGTGTTATGGCAGCTCGCCTATGCCGAGCTCTATTTTACCCCGGTATTGTGGCCCGATTTCAACGAGGCCGAGTTCAGTGAGGCGGTTGCCTCTTTCGTTGCCCGCGAGCGTCGCTTCGGTTGCACGGGTGAACAGATACGGGAATTGATCGCCGAGCAGCAGACCGGCTAAACCCCGCTCCCAAGAGAGAGGTTTCTTTTGCTAAAACAACGAATTATTACTGCTTTGATGTTGATCCCCCTGGTGTTGGGGGCGCTCTTCTTTCTGCCATTGAAATTTTTTGCCCTGTTGGCTGCGCTGGTGTTTTTGTTGGCCAGTCGTGAATGGAGTGGGTTTGTCTCTGCTGCTCCGCAGCAATGGTTACCTATCGTATTTTGTCTGTTGCTCGGTGCCAGCCTCTTTTGGCTGCCGGTGGAGCAACTCTGGACGCCCCACCTGCACCCCCTCGTGATGGGCGTGCTCTGGACCGCGGTAAGCTGGTGGTTGCTGGGTCTGCTGCTGGTGTTGCGTTATCCCCAAAGCGCCAAGCTGTGGAAAGAGTCTATCTGGCTCAAGTCGCTGTTTGGTCTGGTGACCCTGGTTCCCTTCTTCTGGTCGCTGGTCGCCATCCGTGGTTACAACTTTTACCATGACCCCATGATGGGCGCCTGGATCCTGTTGTTCGTGATGGGACTGGTCTGGGCGGCAGATTCTGGCGCGTATTTTTTCGGCAAGGCGTTCGGTAAGCACAAGCTGGCACCGGCTGTGAGTCCGGGCAAAACCATCGAAGGGATGTGCGGCGGCCTCTTTACCGCCAGCCTGCTGGCCATCGGCGTTACCTGGTCGATGGGATTTGTTCCTGCCAAGATGATCACCGTGCTGTTTTGCTCTCTGCTGGCGGTGCTAGCCTCCGTACTCGGCGATCTGACCGAGAGCATGTTCAAGCGCGAAGCGGGCATCAAGGACTCCGGCACTCTGCTGCCGGGTCATGGCGGCATTCTCGACCGGATCGACAGCCTGACTGCCGCCCTGCCGGTGTTTCTGCTCAGTTATCTGCTACTCAGTCAGGAGTTTTGATGCACAAATCACTGGTTATTCTGGGGGCCTCTGGCTCCATTGGTCAGAGTACCTTGAAAGTGCTGCGCCATAACCCGGGCAGTTGGCAAGTGTTGGCGTTGACCGCCGCCCGCAACGTGGATGCCATGTTGCGGGACTGCCTCGAATTCTCCCCCCGTTTTGCCGTGATGGTCGATGAGGAGGCCGCCCGTGAGCTGGCTGCCCGTCTGAAAGCGCATGGCAGTGCGACCCGGGTCATGTCTGGTGCAGCAGCCCTTTGCGATGTGGCCGCTCACCCCGACACCCATAGCGTGATGGCCGCCATCGTCGGTGCGGCCGGTCTGGCCCCGACCATGGCTGCGGTACGTGCCGGCAAGCGTATTTTGCTGGCCAACAAGGAGGCGCTGGTGATGTCCGGTGCTTTCTTCATGGAAGCCGTGCGCGAGCATGGCGCCGAGCTGCTGCCTATCGACAGCGAACACAATGCCATCTTCCAGTGTCTGCCGACTGCCGTGCAGCGCCAGCCCGGTTTTTGCGATCTGGCGGCGGCGGGGATCAGCAAGATTTTGCTGACCGGTTCTGGCGGCCCGTTCCGTTACACCGAGATCGGCGAGCTGGCCAAGGTGACACCGGCGCAGGCCATCGCGCATCCCAACTGGTCGATGGGGGCCAAGATTTCGGTCGACTCCGCCACCATGATCAACAAGGGGCTGGAGTACATCGAGGCGCGCTGGTTGTTCAATGCGGCGCCCGAGCAGATCCAGGTGGTGATCCACCCGCAGTCGGTGATCCACTCCATGGTGCAGTACAAGGATGGCTCAGTGCTGGCCCAGCTTGGCAATCCGGATATGTGTACCCCCATCGCCCATGCGCTGGCTTATCCCAATCGCATCCCTTCCGGTGTGGAACCTTTGGATTTCTTCAGTGTCGGAGAGTTCAGCTTTATCCGGCCTGATTACGATCGCTACCCCTGTCTGGCGCTGGCCATCAATGCCTGCCAGAAGGGACAAGCGGCGACCACTGCGCTCAATGCGGCCAATGAGGAGGCGGTTGCCGCCTTCCTGGCCGGGCGCATCGGTTTTATGGATATTGCCCGGATCAACGAGGCAGTGATGCTGGCGCTGGAGAGCAGCGCCGTCGGCTCGCTCGATGATCTGTTTGCCCTGGACGGTGCGGCCAGAGCCCGTGCTCACACTTTGATTGAGGAGCTTGGCTGATGGGCGGTGTGTTGTGGAATATCGGTGCCTTTGTTGTTGCGCTGGGCCTGCTGGTCGCGGTGCACGAGTTTGGTCACTTCTGGGTGGCCCGTCGTTGTGGCGTCAAGGTTGAGCGCTTCTCCATCGGTTTTGGCAAGGCGATCTGGCGCCGGATGGGTAAAGATGGCACCGAATATGTGCTGGCGCTGATCCCCCTCGGTGGCTACGTCAAGATGCTCGATGGCCGGGTCGATGAACTCAAGCCCGGTGACGAGCAGTATGCTTTCAACCACAAGAGTGTCTGGGCGCGGATGGCGATTGTTGCCGCAGGCCCCATGGCCAACTTCGTGTTTGCCCTGTTTGCCCTCTGGCTGATGTTTATCATCGGGGTGCCGAGCGTCAAGCCGGTGATCGGTGAAGTGCGTCCGGCATCCATCGTAGCCGAGGCGGGTGTGCTGCCGGGGATGGAGATTGTCGGGGTCGGCGATGAGCAGACCGGTGACTGGGAGAGCGTCACTTACGCCCTTATCAGCCATCTGGGTGACGATGCTGTGACTCTCAAGGTGCAGGCACCCAATACCAGCTATGCCACCGATAAAACTTTGTCGCTGACCGGCTGGACCTTCGATCCGGATAAAGAGTCGCCCATCGGCAGCTTGGGAATTGTCCCCCTGAGTGGCAAAGTGCTGCCAGTCGTGGCTGCCGTGGTGGCCAAGAGTGCCAGTGAAAAGGCGGGGCTGCAGGTCGGTGACCGTATCAAACAGGTCGGCGATCAGCCTATTACCGCGTGGGCCCAGTTTGTCGAGCTGGTGCAGAAGGCTCCGGGCGAACCCCTGCAAGTGGTGGTTGAGCGCAACAACAGTGATCTCAACGTGACCCTGACCCCGGATAGCCGCAAGGTGCAGGGCAAGCTGGTAGGATTCGTCGGTCTCTCGCCGCAACTGGTTCCATTACCGGATGAATATCGAATTCTGTTACAGTATGGGCCTTTGCAGGCGCTGTGGCATGGCGCGGACAAGACCTGGAGCCTGATCACGCTCACCTTTGACATGATTGGCAAGTTGATCGGTGGCATCGTGTCGCTGGACAACCTGAGCGGCCCCATCTCCATTGCCAAGGGCGCCGGCAGCAGTGCCGACTATGGTCTGGTCTATTTCTTGAGTTTTCTGGCGCTGATCAGCGTCAACCTGGGAATTATCAATCTGTTCCCCCTGCCGGTGCTCGATGGTGGCCATCTGGTCTATTTCCTGATCGAAGCGGTCACCGGCAAGCCGGTATCAGAGAAAATACAGGAAGTGGGTTTCAGGATCGGCGCCGCCATTCTGATGTTATTGATGGGCATTGCGCTGTTTAACGATTTCGCTCGCCTCTGAGGCCAGAGCATCAACAAGGACACATAAGAACAAAATGGCTGTTAAAAAAGCATTGGTGTTGAGTTGCCTGCTGGGTGCCAGTTTCCTGGCCCAGGCGGCCCCTGCCTCTTTTGTGGTGCAAGATATCCAGGTCGAAGGTCTGCAACGGGTGACCCTGGGTGCCGCACTGTTGAACCTGCCGATCCGGGTCGGTGATACCGTCGACTCCGTGGCTCTGGCCAGCGCCATCAAGAAGCTCTATGCCTCGGGTAACTTCGAGGATGTGAAGGTTTACCGTGATGGCCAGGTGCTGCAGGTGATGGTCAAGGAGCGTCCAACCATCTCCAGCATCGAGTTTGCCGGCAACAAGGATATCAAAGAGGAGCAACTGACCCAGAGTCTGGAGTCCTCCGGTATCCGTGTGGGCGATCCGCTGGATCGCACCGTACTCACCTCCCTCGAGAAGGGGCTGGAAGATTTCTACTATGGCGTGGGTAAATACTCTGCCAAGGTCAAGGCCATCGTCACCCCGTTGCCGCGCAACCGGGTCGACCTCAAGTTCACCTTCGTGGAAGGGGAAGCGGCCAAGATCCAGCAGATCAACATCGTCGGCAACAGCGTCTTCCCTGAAGAGAAGCTGATTGCCCAGCTCTCCCTGCGCGACGAAGTGCCCTGGTGGAACTTTACCGCCGACCAGCGCTATCAGAAGCAGAAACTGGCCGGTGATATCGAGACCCTGCGCTCCTACTACATGGACCGCGGCTATATCCGCTTCCAGCAGGAGTCTACCCAGGTCTCCATGACCCCCGACAAGAAGGGCGTCTACGTTACCCTCAACATCAAGGAAGGGGATCAGTACAAGGTCTCCGGTGTCCAGCTCAAGGGTGACCTGATCGACCGCGGTGGCGAGATGAAGGGGTTGATCCCGATCGCTGCCGGCAGCACCTACTCTGCCAGTCAGGTGACTCATACCGAAGAGGTGCTCTCCAAGTTCCTCGGCCGTTACGGCTACGCCTATCCGAAAGTGGTCACCTTCCCGCAGATCAATGACAAAACCAAGGAAGTGGAGCTGATCGTCAACGTTGAGCCGGGCCCCCGTGTCTATGTGCGCAATATCAACTTCAGCGGTAACGCCACCACCGAAGATCAGGTGCTGCGTCGCGAGATGCGCCAGATGGAAGGCACCTGGCTCTCCTCCGACAACATCGAGCAGTCCAAGAGTCGTCTCAACCGTCTTGGTTATTTCGAGAGCGTCGAAGTGGACACCAAGCGGGTGCCGGGCAACGATGATCTGGTTGACCTCGACTTCAAGGTCAAGGAGCAGCCAGCAGGCTCCATCAACGCCGGTATCGGTTACGGTACCGAATCGGGTCTGAGCCTGCAGGCGGGGATCTCCCAGGACAACTTTATGGGTACCGGTAAAAAGGTCTCCATCAACGCCAGCACCAACGACTACTCCAAGAACGTTGACCTGAGCTACAACGATCCCTATTTCACCGTGGATGGTGTCAGCCTGGGTGGTCGGGTCTACTACAACCAGTTCCGCGCCGATGATGCCGATATCGTTGATTACGAGAATGAAACCATCGGTTTCCGTCTCTCCAGCGGCTTCCCGGTCAACGAGTTCAACCGTCTCGACTTCAGTACTGGTATCGAGAGCACCAAGCTGAGCCGTCCGTCATTCAATGCCCAGAACTATCAGGAGTGTCTGAAGGACAATCCGGATACTGATGGCAATACCTACTGCTGGGATCAGTGGAACGATAACCGCCAGTCGGTACAGATGGATCAGTTCTGGAATGCTTACTCACAGGATGGTTCCAACCTCGATTTCGTGACCGTTGATGTCACCGCTGGCTGGACCCGCTCTACCCTGAACAAGGGGATGTTCCCGACCGCCGGTGATCGTCAACGTATCAACGCCAAGGTGACCGTACCGGGCATGGAGCTGCAGTACTACAAGCTCTCTGCCGAAGATGCCCACTACTTCCCGCTCGATGCGGATCACAGCTGGGTAATGATTGGCAAGGGGCGTGTCTCCTACGGTAACGGCTATGGCGATGACTCCATGCTGCCGTTCTTCGAGAACTACTATGCCGGTGGTTTCGATACGGTACGCGGCTTCAAGAGCAATACCATTGGTCCCAAGGCGATCTACAAGACCTACAACAAGCCTGGTGCTGGCAGTTGCACGGGTTCTCAGCCGTGTGAAACTGGCTACTACGAAGGTTCCGACACCTCGGTGGGTGGCAACGCTCTGGCCGTCGCCTCACTGGAGCTGGTCTTCCCGACCCCGTTCGTCTCCGAGACCTATCGTCCGCAGATCCGTTCCACCGTCTTTATGGACGCAGGTACCGTCTGGAGCACCGATTTTGCCAACGGTGCATATCCTTGCGCCGCCGGTTCTGATTGCAACTATCTGAGCCAGGACTACTCCAACCCGGGCAATATCCGGGTCTCTGCCGGTGTCTCCCTGCAGTGGCTCTCGCCGATGGGCCCGCTGGTGTTTGCCTTGGCCAAGCCGATCAAGAAATATGAAGGGGATCGCACCGAAGTCTTCTCCTTCAACATCGGTCGTACTTTCTAAGCAGAGTTTCGCCCCCACCCATGCGGTGGGGGTCTTCAATGATGGGACGCGCGGTATGCGTGCCTCACCAGGTAACAAGACGGTCCTAACGCCGCTTGCATAATCGGGTAAATCAGGTAGCCCTCGCCATGAGGGAACAAGGAGTAAGTGTGAATAAAGCGTTGAAAGTAGCTGGTTTGAGCTTTGCACTGATGGCTGCCGGCATGGGTTCTGCCTTCGCTGAGACCAAGATCGCCGTGGTTGATATGGGCGAAGTCTTCCAAAAGCTGCCCCAGCGTGAAGCCGTTGCAGCCAAGCTGAAAGGTGAATTCGAGCCGCGCATGCGTGAGCTGCAGAAGCTGGAACAGGAAGGCCAGAAGCTGGTCGAGAAGTTCCGCAAGGATGAAGCTTTCATGAGCGCCGAGCAGAAGAAGCAGAACCAGGAGAAGCTGGCCAAGCTGCAGATGGAGTTCAACCAGAAGCGTCAAGCCTTTGAGCAGGACAACGGTCGCCGTCAGTCCGAAGAGCGCAACAAAATCCTGACCAAGGTGCAGGCTGCCATCGATTCCATCGCCAAGAGCAATGGTTACGATCTGGTGCTGGAGCGCAATGCCGCCCCGTATGCCGCCAGCAAGCTGGACATCTCCGGCCAGGTTATTTCTCAGGTAAGCAAGAGCAACTAATTGATGGCATTCACTCTCGCACAGCTGGCCCAGCAACTGGGGGCCCAGGTCCATGGCGACGGAACCCTGGAAATCCGCAAGGTAGCGACATTGGAAAAGGCCGGGGAGGGGGATATCACCTTCCTGTCCAACAAAAAGTACCGGCACTATCTGGAGCAGAGCAAGGCGACCGCCGTGCTCATTACAGAAGCGGATCTGCCATTTTGTCCCACCAATGCCCTGGTGCTCAAAGACCCCTATGTGGGCTTTGCCCGGGTAGCCCAACTGCTGGACACCACCCCGCAGCCGGCCACGGATATCCATCCGAGCGCCGTTATCGCGGCTGACGTGCAACTGGGCGAGAGAGTGGCTATCGGCGCCAATGCAGTGATCGAATCCGGCGTCGTGCTGGGTGACGATGTACGCATTGGCCCAGGCTGTTTTGTTGGCAAGAATACCCGGCTGGGAGCCCGCTCCCGGCTGTGGGCCAACGTTACCCTCTATCACAATGTGACCATGGGCACCGACTGTCTGGTTCAATCCGGCACAGTGATCGGCGCCGATGGTTTCGGTTATGCCAATGAACGTGGCGAGTGGATCAAGATCCCCCAGCTCGGCGGTGTGACCATTGGCAACCGGGTCGAGATCGGTGCCTGTACCACCATTGACCGCGGTGCGCTGGAAGATACCCGCATCGCTGACAACGTCATCATCGACAACCAATGCCAGATCGCCCACAACGTGGAGATCGGTTACGGCACCGCCGTGGCGGGCTCTACCGTGATGGCTGGTAGTCTCAAGGTCGGCAAATACTGTATCATTGGCGGCGCTTCCGTCTTTAACGGGCATATGGAGATCTGCGACCAGGCCACCGTCACCGGTATGGCCATGGTGATGCGACCCATTACCGAGCCCGGTGTCTACTCTTCCGGCATCCCTCTGCAAACCAATAAAGAGTGGCGCAAGACCGCCGCCCGGGTGATGCGTATCGAAGAGATGCACAAGCGGTTAAGCAAGCTTGAGAAGAAGCTGGATCAAGAATAATCACGATTGGTATAGGGTACTGTTTTGACTACTGAAAAAAAGAGCCTGGGTATCCAGGAAATCATGGATCTGCTGCCCCACCGTTATCCGTTTCTGATGGTGGATCGTGTAGACGACTACGAGATCAGCGATGAGCGCAAAACCCTGCGTGCCATCAAGAACGTCTCGTTCAACGAGCCGATCTTCCAGGGGCACTTCCCGGCCAAGCCGGTGTTCCCGGGCGTACTGATCCTGGAAGCGATGGCACAGGCCACCGGTATCCTGGCCTTTACCATGGTGGGCAAGCCGTCTCCCAACGAACTCTACTATTTTGCCTCAATCGACAACGCTCGCTTCAAGCGTCCGGTCGGCCCCGGTGACCAACTGGTGCTCGACGTGGAGTTCCTGAAAGAGCGTCGCGGTATTGCCAAGTTCACCGGTGTCGCCACCGTCGACGGTGAAGTGGTCTGTACCGCCGAGCTGATGTGCGCCAAACGCGAGGTTTAACACACGTGATCGACCAGACTGCCATCATTCACGATACTGCCATCGTCCATGAGTCTGCCGTGATCGGTAAAGGGGTTGAAATCGGCCCCTTTTCTGTCATCGGCGCCGAGGTGGAAATCGGTGACAACACCTGGGTAGGTTCCCATGTGGTGATCAAGGGCCCGACCAAGATTGGTCGCGGCAACAAGATCTTCCAGCACACCTCCATCGGTGAGGATTGCCAGGACAAGAAGTACGCCGGTGAGCGCACCTTCCTTGAGATTGGCGACAACAACGTCATTCGCGAGAACTGCACCTTCCACCGTGGCACCATTCAGGATCAATCCCTGACCAAGGTCGGCAGCGGCAACCTGTTCATGGTCAACGTTCATGTTGCCCACGACTGCATCATCGGTGACAACTGCATCTTCGCCAACAACGCGACCCTCGCGGGCCACGTGGTGATCGGTGACTTCGTGATCTTCGGTGGTCTCTCCGCCATTCACCAGTTCGGCCGCGTCGGTTCCCACGCCTTCGTCGGTGGCTGCGCCGCCCTGAACAAGGACGTGCCGCCTTACGTGATGGCCGCCGGCAACTACGCCAAGCCGTTCGGGGTCAACTCCGAAGGTCTGCGTCGCCGCGGTTTCAGCGCCGAGGCTATCTCTGCCGTCAAGCGTGCCTACAAAGAGATCTTCCGCTCCGGCAAGACCATCGAAGAGGTGCTGCCGGTGCTGATCGAGATGGCGCAAGCCGAACCGGCCGTCCAGCTCTATGTGGATTTCCTCAAAGACAACGAGCGCGGGATCATCCGTGCCTGATCCGGTTCGTATCGGTATCGTCGCCGGAGAGGTCTCCGGCGACATTCTGGCTGCCGGTCTGGTGCGCGAGCTGCAGGCCCGCTACCCGGATGCGCAGTTCGAAGGGATCGCCGGGCCGCGGATGCAGGCCCTCGGCGTCAAGGCGCTGTTCGAGATGGAAGAGCTCTCCGTCATGGGGATCACCGAGGTGCTGGGCCGTCTGCCGCGCATTCTCAAGGTCCGTCGCAAACTGCTGCGCCACTTTATTGCCAATCCGCCCGATATCTTCATCGGCGTGGATGCACCGGATTTCAATATCGGGGTGGAGCTGAAACTGCGCCGCGCCGGTATCAAGACGGTTCACTATGTCAGCCCCTCTGTGTGGGCCTGGCGCCAGAACCGCATTCACAAGATCAAGGCCGCTACCGACATGGTGCTCGCCTTCCTGCCGTTCGAGAAAGCCTTTTACGACCGTTTCGATGCCCCTTGCCGTTTTGTCGGTCACACTATGGCGGATGATATTCCGCTGGTGCCAGATCAGGCTGCCGTGCGTCGCAATCTCGGTATCGATGCCAATCGCCGCTGGCTGGCAGTGCTGCCGGGCAGCCGCACCGCAGAAGTGGGCTTTATGTCCCCCCTGTTTCTCGAGGCGTGCAAACACCTGACGGTGCGCTATCCGGATCTCGGCTTCATCGTGCCGCTGGTCAACCAGAAACGGCGCGAGCAGTTTATGGCCATCAAGGCCGAGGTAGCGCCGGGTCTTGACATGGTGCTGCTGGAAGGGCAGGGCCGCGAGGCGATGATCGCCGCCGACGTGGTGATGCTGGCCTCCGGCACCGCGGCGCTCGAAGCCATGCTGGTGAAAAAGCCGATGGTGGTGGGTTACAAGCTCAAGCCCTTCAGCTATTGGCTGGCCCAGCGACTGGTAAAGACCGAATTTGTCTCTCTGCCCAACCTGCTCGCCGGTCGCATGCTGGTACCGGAACTCATCCAGCACGAGTGCACCCCGGAGAATCTGGTGGAAGAGGTGAGCAAGTATTTCGAGCACGACAACAGTGCGCTGGTCAACACCTTCACCGAGCTGCACCAGCTGATCCGCTGCAATGCCGACTCGCAGGCTGCCGATGCGGTGGCGGATCTGCTCGGCAGATAACGCTATTTCGGACCGTCGATTGCGCCGCGCAGCCCGTTAATCCGTTTTCCGAGCGGTGATGCCGCGCCAGTCGACCCCTGTCAGGCCCCACGGGGCCTGTTTTGATTCAAGGCTACAAGATGATGATCGATATTCCTGACGACAAGCTGGTTGCCGGTGTGGACGAAGTGGGTCGTGGCCCCCTGGTGGGCGACGTGGTCACCGCTGCGGTCATTCTCGATCCCGCCAATCCGATCGCGGGGCTCAACGACTCCAAGAAGCTCTCCGAGAAGAAGCGGCTGGCGCTGTTTGACGAGATCAAAGAGAAGGCGCTCGCCTGGGCCATCGGTCGCGCCACTCCGGAGGAGATCGACAAGCTCAACATTCTGCATGCCACCATGCTGGCGATGCAGCGCGCCGTGGCGGGATTGAAGGTGACGCCCGAGCTGGTCTTTATCGATGGCAACCGCTGTCCGGCATTGCCGATGGAAGCGCGCGCCGTGGTCAAGGGCGATAGCCTGGTGGCCGCCATCAGCGCCGCCTCGATCCTCGCCAAGGTGACCCGCGATGCGGAGATGACCGAGTTGGACAGTCGTCATCCCGAGTATGGTTTTGCCCGTCACAAGGGTTATCCGACTGCGGAGCACCTCGCCATTCTGGCCGAGCGTGGCCCGTTGCCGGAGTATCGCAAGAGCTTCAAACCGGTGCGCCGCGCACTGGGGATCGAGTAGACCATGCCATTTAGTTTGAGCAGCGAGAGGAGATGACGATGGCTGACCCCCGTTTTATCCACCTGCGAGTCCACTCCGACTTCTCCATGGTCGATGGCCTGCAGAAGATCAACCCCATTGTCGGGGCGGCGGCGGCCAACAACATGCCGGCGCTGGCGCTGACCGATCAGATGAACATGTGCGGTCTGGTGCGCTTCTATGGCGCCGCCCACGGCAAGGGGATCAAGCCCATCGTCGGGGCCGACTTCTGGGTGCAGAGCGATGAGCTCGGCGACGAGCAGTTCCGTCTCACCCTGCTGGCTATGGATAACGACGGCTACCAGAACATCACCCTGCTTATTTCCCGCGGTTACCAGCGCGGCCATGTGCAGGGGCGGCCGGTTATCGACAAGAGCTGGCTCGCCGAGCATGCCAAGGGGGTGATCGTCCTCTCCGGCGGGCGCGAGGGGGATGTGGGCAAGTTCCTGCTCAAGGGCAACCGGCAGATGACCGAGCAGTGCGTCGCCTTCTATCAGACCCACTTCCCCGATGCCTACTACCTCGAACTGCTGCGTACCGGTCGACCCGACGAAGAGGTCTACCTGCACATGGCGGTGACCATCGCCACCGAGTTCGAGCTGCCAGTGGTCGCCACCAACGAGGTGGTGTTCCTCAACGCCGATGACTTCGATGCCCACGAGATCCGGGTTGCCATCCACGATGGCTATACCCTGATGGACAAACGCCGCCCCCGTCGCTACAGCCCCCAGCAGTACCTGCGTAGTCAGGAGGAGATGGCGGAGCTGTTTGCCGACATTCCCGAAGCGCTGGAAAACACGGTGGAGATCGCCAAGCGCTGCAACGTGACGGTGCGTCTCGGCGAGTACTTCCTGCCCAACTTCCCGACCGGTGACATGACTACCGAAGATTTTCTGGTGGCCAAGTCGAAAGAGGGTCTGGAGGAGCGTCTCGAGTTTCTGTTCCCGGATCCGGCGGTGCGGGCCGAGCGCCGTCCTGAGTATGACGAGCGTCTCGATGTCGAGCTGAAAGTGATCAACCAGATGGGCTTCCCGGGTTACTTCCTCATCGTGATGGAGTTTATCCAGTGGTCCAAGGACAACGGCATCCCCGTTGGTCCGGGCCGGGGGTCGGGGGCAGGCTCTCTGGTGGCCTACGCCCTCAAGATCACCGATCTGGATCCGCTGGAATTTGACCTGCTGTTCGAACGTTTCCTGAACCCCGAGCGGGTATCCATGCCCGACTTCGATGTCGACTTCTGCATGGACCGACGCGATGAGGTGATCGAGCACGTCTCCGACATGTACGGCCGGGATGCGGTCTCCCAGATCATCACCTTCGGCAGCATGGCGGCCAAGGCGGTGGTGCGGGACGTAGGCCGGGTGCTGGGCCACGCTTACGGCTTTGTAGATCGCATCTCCAAGCTGATCCCGCCGGATCCGGGCATGACGCTGGCCAAGGCATTCGAGGCCGAGCCCAAGCTGCCCGAGCTCTACGAGCAGGATGAGGAGGTCAAAGACCTCATCGATATGGCCCGCCGCCTGGAAGGGGTGGTGCGCAACGCCGGTAAACACGCAGGTGGCGTGGTGATCGCACCCACCAAGATCACCGACTTTGCGCCGCTCTACTGCGATGATGAGGGCCATCACCCGGTCACCCAGTTTGACAAGAACGACGTGGAATACGCCGGTCTGGTGAAGTTCGACTTCCTGGGTCTGCGCACCCTCACCATCATCGACTGGGCGCTCGGCATGATCAACCCGCGTCTTGCCAAAGAGGGCAAGCCGCCGGTGGATATCGCCGCCATCCCCATCGATGACAAGAAGTCGTTCGACCTGCTGCAGCGCTACGAGACCACGGCGGTATTCCAGCTCGAATCCCGCGGCATGAAGGATCTCATCAAGCGGCTGCGCCCCGACTGCTTCGAAGACATGATCGCACTGGTGGCCCTGTTCCGACCGGGCCCGCTCCAGTCAGGCATGGTGGATAACTTCATCGACCGCAAACACGGTAATGAAGCGATCTCCTATCCGGACGAGAAGTGGCAGCACGAGAGCCTGAAACCGATTCTGGAACCGACCTACGGTATCATCCTCTATCAGGAGCAGGTGATGCAGATCGCCCAGACCCTGGCGGGTTATACGCTGGGTGGTGCGGATATGCTGCGCCGGGCGATGGGTAAGAAAAAGCCCGAGGAGATGGCCAAGCAGCGGGCCGGTTTCGAGGAGGGGGCCGTCAAGAATGGCATCGACGGCGAATTGGCGATGAAGATCTTCGATCTGGTGGAGAAGTTTGCGGGCTACGGCTTCAACAAATCCCACTCCGCTGCCTATGCGCTGGTCTCCTACCAGACCCTCTGGCTCAAAACCCACTTCCCGGCCGAGTTTATGGCGGCGGTGATGACCGCCGATATGGACAACACCGACAAGATCGTGACCCTGGTGGACGAGTGTCAGCGGATGGGGCTCACCGTGATCCCGCCGGATGTGAACACCGGCCGCTATCGCTTCTCGGTCAACGAAGATGGCCATATCGTCTACGGGATCGGGGCGGTGAAAGGGGTGGGTGAAGGCCCCATCGATGCAATCTTGAGCGCCCGGGATCAGGACGGCCCGTTCCGCGATCTGTTCGACTTCTGCAACCGGGTCGATATCAAGAAGCTCAACAAGCGGGTGATGGAGAAGCTGATCCTCTCCGGCGCCATGGATCGGCTCGGCCCCCACCGTGCCGCCCTGATGGCGACCCTGGAGGAGGCGATGCGGGCCGCCGAGCAGCACGCCAAGGCGCAGGCAGTGGGGCAGGTCGACATGTTCGGCGTGCTCACCGAAGAGATTGACGACGTCAAGAAGGCGTTTGCCAACGTGCCGCACTGGCCTGACAAGGTGTGGCTGGAAGGGGAGCGCGAGACTCTCGGGCTCTATCTCACCGGCCACCCCATCAACCAGTACAGCAGCGAATTGCGTCGTTATACCTCGGGTCGCCTGTGCGACCTGCATCCCACCTCCCGCGATACCGTGACCACGGCGGCGGGGCTAGTGATCGCGGCTCGCAGCATGGTGACCAAGCGTGGCAACAAGATGGGGATCTTCACTCTGGACGACCGTTCCGGTCGCCTTGATGTGACCCTATTCAGTGAAGCGCTGGAAAAATATGAAGAATTGATGCAAAAAGACCGCATTTTGGTTGTTTCTGGACAGGTCAGCTTTGATGACTTCTCCGGTGGCCTTAAAATGTCGGCTCGAGAATTACTGGATATCAATGATGCGAGGGAGCGTTTTGCCAGAGCAATCCGCATCTCCCTCGATGAACAGCGGATTGATGATCGCTTTTTCCCGCGTTTGTGCGAGATTTTGGAGCCCGCCCGTGCCGGAGTGTGTCCGGTTCAGGTAAACTATCGTCGCCCCGGCTCCCGGGTGCGATTGACGCTCGGTACCGAGTGGCGGGTGACGCCCACCGATCAACTGATAGATGACTTGCGAGTCCTGCTTGGACGAGAGCGGGTTGAATTGGTTTTTGATTAGAGGTTCTAAGGCCCTATGAGTCTTTTTCTGGATTTTGAACAGCCGATTGCCGAGTTGCAGGCGCAGATTGATGAACTCAAACATGTGAGTGAAGGCAATCACGCCGTGGATCTGAAAGACGAGATCCGCCGGCTGGAGAAGAAAAACGAAGAGCTGACCAAGAAGATCTTCGGTGATCTGGGTGCCTGGCAGGTATCCCAGATGGCGCGTCATCCCCAGCGCCCCTACACCTTTGACTATATCGAGCATATCTTCACCGATTTCGACGAGTTGGCTGGCGATCGCGCCTATGCCGATGACAAGGCTATCGTCGGCGGCATCGCCCGTCTCGACGGTGAGCCGGTGATGGTGATTGGTCACCAGAAGGGTCGCGAGACCAAAGAGAAAATCAAGCGCAACTTCGGCATGCCGCGTCCGGAAGGATACCGCAAGGCCCTGCGTCTGATGGAGATGGCCGAGCGCTTCAAGATGCCGATCATCACCTTTATCGACACCCCGGGCGCTTACCCAGGCGTCGGTGCCGAAGAGCGTGGCCAGTCCGAGGCGATTGCCCGCAACCTGAAAGTGATGGCCGGTCTGACCGTGCCGGTGGTCTGCACCGTGATCGGTGAAGGCGGCTCCGGTGGTGCGCTGGCTATCGGCGTGGGGGATCGCGTCAACATGCTGCAGTACTCCACCTACTCCGTCATCTCGCCGGAAGGGTGTGCCTCCATCCTGTGGAAGAGCGCTGACAAGGCCTCCGTAGCTGCCGAAGCGATGGGGATCACTGCCCAGCGTCTGAAAGAGCTCAAGCTGATCGACCACGTGATCGACGAGCCCCTCGGCGGTGCCCACCGCGATGTGGAGAAGATGGCCAAAAACCTCAAGGCTCGCATCAAGCAGGATCTGGACGCCCTGCGTCCGCTCGATACCGAGCAACTGCTGGAGCAGCGCTACCAGCGTCTGCTGGGCTACGGCTACTGCTAAGCGCAGCCGACAGCCCCGAGTATTCAGGCCCCCGTCATCGACGGGGGCTTTTTATTGCTGATGACATGTCTTGCGGTGATTGCCCCAATGCGCCCTGAAACGGCGCAGTTCAGTCTTCGCGGGTGAGGTGCATGGTCGGTATGCCATGCCGTTGGTGAGGGCTGTCAGGGACTGTGGCAACCCGTTGTCTGTCGCCTGCCCGCTGCATCCTGTGGCATCGCTGGCGATGGCACGACAAGCCGCTTGATCATCCGATTGCGGCATAAAAAAGCGCCCCGGCTGTGCGGAGCGCTTTTACAGGTGTCTGGCGGTATTACAGTTCAATCTCGTCTGTAAGACCTTCATAGGCGATATCGATGGATTGCAGCTCCTTCTGCAGGCGATGTTTGTCTTTCAACGCCTCGATTTCACGCCATTTACGTTTTTTTCCCGTTGTCCCGCGGCTACGCGAACCGAGTTCAACCACCTCGTCATAATCGAAGTTGAACATTTCCATGGCTCCCTCCTTGGTTTTTATCGTTTTCACCACCCGTATAACATAACGAATCTGAAATTAAAACGTTTTCGTGACGACTCTATGACAACGCTAAAAAAGCCCATGAAAAAAAACCGGGCCCCTTGGTGGGGGCCCGGTTTTTATCAGAAAAAAGAACCGATTACAGGCGGCTTGCCAGCATGGTTTCCAGCTTGCCCTGGTCGATGGCAAACATGCGGATGCCTTCGCCCAGCTTCTCGTGAGCCATGGCGTCTTGGTTCAGTTCCCAGCGAAATTCGGCTTCGGTCATCGGAGTCGGTTTGGCCTTGCGCTCACCGGTGTAGTCCAGTTTGCGTACCACGGCGCCTTCGGTCTTGCTCAGCTCTTCCAGCAGGGCCGGGCCAATGGTCAGGCGGTCGCAACCGGCCAGTTCCAGGATCTCGCCGGTGTTGCGGAAGCTGGCGCCCATCACGACAGTCGGGTAGTCGTGCTGCTTGTAGTAGTTGTAGATGGAGGTGACGGAGACCACGCCCGGATCTTCGCTGGCGGTGTAATCACGGCCATTTTTGGCCTTGTACCAGTCGAGGATACGACCCACGAACGGGGAGATCAGGAAGGCACCGGCTTCGGCACAGGCACGGGCTTGGGCGAAGGAGAACAGCAGGGTCAGGTTGCACTGGATACCCTCTTTCTCCAGAACCTCGGCGGCACGGATCCCTTCCCAGGTGGAGGCCAGCTTGATCAGAATGCGGTCGTTGCTGATACCCGCTTCGTTGTAGAGACGGATCAGCTTGCGGGCCTTGGCGATGCTGGCTTCGGTATCGAAGGAGAGGCGGGCATCCACTTCGGTAGAGATGCGGCCAGGAACGATCTTCAGCACTTCCAGACCGATGTTGACGGCCAGCTTGTCGCCCGCGTCGATGATTTGCTGTGCCTTGTCCTGGCTCTGGGCTTTGGCCCACTTGATGGCGTCTTCGATCAGCGGAGCGTACTCGGGGATCTCGGAGGCCTTCAGAACCAGAGAGGGGTTGGTGGTGGCATCGATGGGCTGATAGCGTTTGATGGCTTCGATATCACCGGTGTCGGCAACAACAGTGGTCAGGGCTTTCAGCTGGGTTAATTTATCGGCCATAGCGAATATCATCTCTTAATGAGGGAGTAATCCCTGGGTTGCGGGCTTGAGACGGTGGTTCTGAAATAAAATTACAGGATCTTGGTGCCTCAGGCTCAGAAAAGCGCGATGGGGGCGGCCCATCGTCATTGCCTGCCTAATTAATACTGATGTAGTGCATCCTGCAATAGGGGCGCTTGGTTGTTAAACATTCAGGCTGTTGAGTTATCCCGTTTTATGGCTTGAAACTATATGATTAGTAAGGTTTTTTACATTTCCTCCCGACCTCGCTCCGGTTTGCTTTCAGTTGAACTTTTTTAGCCAATATCCATATTTGTGTCGTCGATCACATAAATTATCTCGCTACGTACTTGAAATTTAATTACAGCGAAAACGTTTGGCGAAATATCGCCGTTTGAAAACCATTTCATGCAAGCGTTTGCGTTTTCGGATAGCTCATCAGGGATATATCAAAATGGTTCTCTTATGGGGCTTAATGGTGGCCTGTCTGATTGAATTATTGAGTTTGTTGAAAGTTTGCGATTTAAATGGAGCTTTATGGGCTTTTACCGTTCGTTTTTTGTGTCTCGCGTGACCGGGATCACTATTCCGGGCTCTCCCGCTGTGCTAGATTCCGCCCCTTTAGCGAAACGCTAATTAAACGACAGACAGAAAACGGTCAGCGCAGACTGGCCATGGATGTGAATAACAACGAGAGAATTATGGACACCTTGATTGCGATGCTAAACGACCTGATGTGGGGAGCCGTGCTCATCTACCTGCTCATCGGGGTCGGTATCTTTTTCACCTTCCGCCTGGGTTTTATCCAGATCCGTCACTTTGGCCACATGTTTTCCGTGCTGAAAAACAGCCGTAAATCGGACAACGCGGGCATCTCCTCCTTCCAGGCCCTCTGTACCAGCCTTGCCGCCCGTGTCGGCACCGGCAACCTGGCCGGTGTGGCTGTCGCCATCTATCTGGGTGGCCCCGGCGCCATCTTCTGGATGTGGCTGATTGCCTTTATCGGCATGGCGACCGCCTTCGTCGAAAGCACCCTGGCCCAGCTCTACAAGGTCAAGGATGAGGATGGCAACTACCGTGGTGGCCCGGCCTACTACATGGAGAAAGGCCTTGGCATGCGCTGGATGGGGGTGGTCTTCTCGCTCTGTCTGATCCTGGCGTTTGGTCTGGTGTTCAACGCGGTGCAGGCCAACTCCATCAGTTTGGCGATGAAGGTGGCGTTTGGCATTCCTGACTGGGTCAGCGGTCTGGCGCTGGTGGCGCTCTCCGGCCTGATTATCTTCGGCGGCATTCGTGGCATAGCCCGTTTTGCCGAGCTGGTGGTGCCCTTTATGGCACTGGCCTACATCCTGCTGGCGCTGCTGATCGTGGCGATGAACATCACCGAGTTGCCCCATGTCTTCATGCTGATCATCAAGTCCGCCTTCGGGATTGAGCAGGCAGGCTCGGGTGCGCTCGGTTATGCCATCTCCCAGGCGATGATCAACGGTATCAAGCGCGGTCTCTTCTCTAACGAAGCGGGGATGGGCTCTGCGCCCAACGCTGCGGCGACTGCCACTCCCTATCCGCCGCACCCGGCCTCCCAGGGTTATGTGCAGATGCTGGGGGTCTTTATGGACACCATCGTCATCTGCAGCTGTACCGCCGCCATCATCCTGATGTCCGGTCAGTTTGAGCCGGGATCCGGCGTGACCGGTGTCGAGCTGACCCAGCGGGCGCTCTCCTCCCAGATTGGCAGCGGTGGCAACATCTTCATTGCGGCGGCCATCTTCTTCTTCGCCTTCACCTCTATCGTGGCGAACTACTCCTATGCCGAGACCAATCTGGTGTTCCTCGAGCACAACCACAAGGGTGGCCTGATGCTGTTCCGGGTGTTCGTGCTGGGGATGGTGATGTTCGGTGCCGTGGGTGAGTTGCCGATCGTGTGGGCGATGGCGGATGTCTCCATGGGTCTGATGGCCATCGTCAACCTGGTGGCGATCCTGCTGCTCTCCAGCGTCGCCATCAAGCTGGCCAAGGATTACAACGACCAGCTCCGGCTGGGCAAGGTGCCCACCTTCGATGCCAACAAATACCCCGAGATCCGCTCCCAGCTGGAAGAGGGGATCTGGGACAATCCGACCAAAAAATAACAAGCGGTGAGTCAAACCTCTTGATTAAAACCTGAAGGGGGGAGCCGGTGGCTCCCCCCTTCTTTTATGGCGCACTCGTTGGCTGTTGATCCCAGCGCTGGGCGAGCTGTCTGACACGCCGTCGTAACTGGCGCCCGCAGCGCCCTTGTTGCCGGTCGCTGAGGGGGGCATAACGCCAGAGTCGATAGAGCCACGCACTCTTTAGCAGGGAGTGGGCAAGGTCGGGACGCAGCCGTGCCAGCCGCTCGCACCATGCCCCCATGCTCTCGGCGGGCTCTGGGGGATAGCCGCTGCGTTTACCCCGTTTGAGCAGGGGCTGCCAGATGCGCCGCTCTGGCGGCAGGCGGGCGGGCAACAGCAGGGGCAGGCTCACCAGCAGGGCGACCAGCATCAGGCTGGCGAGGATCAACCAGGGAGTGTGTCCCGCCAGTGCAGGCCAGCGCAGGCCAATTTGCTGCCAGAGCTGGCCCGCATCGTAACCAATCACCCAGCGACTCCACTGGTAGTCGATATTGTTGCCCCACCAGCGCAGTTGATTGAGCAGAGCCCAGTTGCGATAACGCTGCAAAGCGAGGGGGTCGGCAGCGGTAAACTCGTCGCTCAGCGCTTCCCTCACGCCGCCTTCAATACGCTCCGGCGCCACTACAGCCGTGGGGTCGATTCGCCGCCACTTTCCCCCTTCATCGAGATACTCCACCCAGGCGTGAGCATCGAACTGGTGTACCGCCAGATAGTTGCCTCTGGGATTCCACTCGCCGCCGAGATAACCGGTGACCAGCCGTGTCGGAATACCGGCAGCGCGCAGCACGAAAGCGGTCGCCATGGCGTAGTGGCCGCAAAAGCCCTGCTTGGTATCGAACAGGAACTCATCCACCCTGTCACGGTCAAGTCGTGGCGGGGTCAGGGTGTAGTAATAGGATTGGCTGCGAAACTGCGCGAGCAGGGCGGCGACCAGCTTTGCGCGTTCTGGATAGCGCACAGCCAGCCCTTGGCCATGGGCGCGCGCTCTCGGGTTGCCTCCGGCTGGCAGTTGCAGGTTGCGCTGGGCGGCTTGGTGGTCATCCTCGGGCAGCGCTTCGCCACTGCCAATGCGATAGCGGATCGCCACCTCGCCGCTTCCCTGACGATAGAGGGTGTCGAGAGGGGTAAGCAGCACCGGACCCGCCAGCAGGCGCGGTTCACTCAGGGCAAAGGCCCAGCGGTGGCGCTGGGGCTCGGCGATCACCTCGTAGCTCCCGGCGGGCAACGGACTATCTGCCAGTTGAGTGTTGGCCTGTGAAGAGGGTGCCAGAAGGGTCAGCCCGGTCTGCACCGGCACTGTCTGCTGCCATGCTTTGACCTTGGGGCTCAGCAACCAGCGCTGACCATCGAAAACTTCTTGGCGCATCACCGGAAAATAGCGCTCGCGGACAGGGGGCGGGCCATCGGCAAAAGTGACCCGAAACGCCAGTTCCGAGGAGTTGACCAGTTCGCTGATATCGCCGGGGGCCAGCTCTTCCGAGAGCCCCGACAGGGCGCGGCTGGTGGTGGGCATCTGCCAGAGGGGCGGGAGCTTTGGCAGCAGCATAAATAGAGTGATAAGCAGGGGAAGCGCCAGCAGCAGGGCACCGCCCGCACTGCGCCATGGCCTTTTCTGTTCGGGGGCGACGGCGGCCACCAGCGCGGTCACTGCCAGCCAGAGCGCTACTGTCATTCCGGCCGTCCAGCCGATGTTCTGTCGCTGCACCAGCGCCAGCGCGATAAGAAAGAAGGCGAGCAGAAGCACCAGCTCGATATCCCGCTCGCGCCGTACCTCGATCATCTTGAGGCTATAGCCGAGCCAGAGCAGATTGATCAGGGCGGGCAGGGTGCCCAAGCCACGCCACTGTAGTCCCAGCAACAGCACAGTGGTGATGGCCAGCAGCGCCAACCTGCGGGCAGGCAGGGGCGGCCAGCCGCGCCACAGCATCATGGCCCGGACGCCGAGGGTCATGGCGCCTACTGCCATCACCCAGAGCTGCAACTGTGGCCAGAGCGCCGCGACCAGCAGCAGCTGTTGCAGGGCGATGAGTGGTAACAGGCGGCGGTTATCGAGCAGCATCGGGCGTGCTCTTCGGTGGTGTTGCATCGAATTGGGCCAGTGCCAGCAGGCAGCGCTGCACAAAGGCGGCGCCGCTATCGGGTCCCAGCGTCTGGTTTGTCAGTGTCAGGGTAAAGGGGATGCCCCGCTTGCCGTAATCTGCGCACCACCAGGCCAGCACTGCCAGCCGCTGCTCCAGATCCCCACCCGCGACCCGCTGTAAGGTGAGGTGGCTGTCATCCTGCTGTGGTTCATGGAACTGTTTGGTCAGCAAGCCGCGCCCCTGGGCAAGCTGCTTCCAGGCGACCCGGCTCAGTGGTTCACCGGCCTGATGTGTCCGTAGGGTATCAAAGTCACCGAGAGTGGCCGGAGCGGGCTGGCCCTGATGTCCTTCGCTTTCGGTCGCATGTTCCCCTCTTAGCGCCCCGAACATCGGTTTGGGGGCGAGCCAGCCCTCCAGTTGCAAGTCCAGCAGGGACCAGCAGCGAAACAGACCGAGGGGGTAGCGGCTCTCGACCTGCAATCGGCCAAGGGGCAGTGGCCCGCGGCGAGAGCCCGATACCGGCAGGATAACAGTGCGGGACACAGCGTCGGCCTGTGCCAGCCAGAGGATGCCTTCGTTGAGGCTAAAGCTGAGTGCCTGTATCGGGCGCGGGCTCTGCACCAAGATACGGATAGGAAGCTGGCTACCCGCTTCCCCCAGCACCAGCGGCCCACCCAGCAGCTCCAGCCCCAGCAGGTTGCGGTGGGTGAGCCACATGGCTGCCATAAACAGGCTGCCGAGGCAGTAGGCCACCAGCAGTACCAGATTGTTCTGGTAGTTGGTGCCTAGCAGATAGATGGTGAGCAGCACCAGCAGATAGAGCAGCCCCATGCGGGTGGGGAGGATAAAGAGGCTGCGGGTACCCAGCGTGATCTGGCGGGCCGGGGGAATGCGGCGGTCGAGCCAGCGTCGCTGCCAGCGGGCTCGCCACTGCTGCCAACGGTTTAGCAATTTGCTCATCAGGGATTGTCCGGATCGACCCTGGCCAGCAATCGCTGGCTCAGGGGACAGGCTTCGCCGTGCTGTACGCCAAAGCTGCCCCGCAGCCGATGCTCGGCCACATAGGGGAAGACTGCCTGCACATCCTCCACCGTGACAAAGCGCCGCCCCGCCACCAGCGCCCAGGCCCGGCTCACCGCCAGCAAGGTCTGGGCTGCCCGGGGGGAGAGGGGCTGCGGCAACTCCCCATCAAAGCGGCTCTGGTGCACCAGTGCCAGCAGGTAGTCGAGGGTGGCATCGGAAACATGGATAGCATCCCCTTCGCTTTGCAAGGTGGTGAGTCCGGCAGCATCCAGCATGGCGGGCAACGGGCCGCTCGGCTGGTGGCCCCGCAGTAGCTGGCGCTCCGCCTCTCGTGGTGGAAAACCCAGCGAGAGTCGCACGGCGAAGCGGTCGAGTTGGGACTCCGGCAGCGGATAGGTGCCCGCCTGATCCGCCGGATTCTGAGTGGCGATGACGAAAAATGGATCGGGGAGTGGGTGCGTATTCCCCTCAATGCTCACCTTGCCCTCGGCCATCGCCTCCAGCAGGGCGCTCTGCACCTTGGGGCTGGCACGGTTGATCTCGTCCGCCAGCAGCACCTGGGTGAAGATGGGGCCGGGGTGAAAGCGAAATGTTTGCTGCTGGGGGTCAAAAATCTGAAGCCCCAGCAGGTCGGCGGGGAGCAGATCGGCGGTGAACTGCATCCGCCTGCATGCAAGCCCCAGCACCTGTGCCAGCGCGTGGGCCAGGGTGGTCTTGCCCATACCGGGCAGATCCTCGATCAGCAGATGACCGCGCGCCAGCAGGGTCACCAGCGCGATTTTCAGTTGCAGCGGCTTGCCCAGAATGACTTGCTCCAGTGCCGCCAGCAGCCCGGCAATCTGCTCTTCTCTTTTCATTACCTTCATACACATTCCCTGTATTGCGTCGCACCTACAGCTTATACGCCCGCAAGGGCGAAGGCGGATAACAGACGGGCGGTAAAAGTGCAGCGCAGGGATGGCAATGAGCGGGAGGTGACGCGGTTTATTAGTGAGTCTGCTCGATTCAATATGGCCGTCCAGGCACGTAACTCAATACAATATTTCCTGATTGGAATGTACCGATCGCCATCTCTTCACTAGGTGAGGGCGCTGGGCGCCCATATAGTTGCCCCCATTGCGACGCACTGTGTTGCTACCTTTGTCACCACCTTGGCCCTGCCTACTCTTCGCCTGTTGCTGCCATCTGGCGGGAGCTGGCGGGTCAATCAGCTATGGAGCATCCATGCCTGTATTCCTGTTGTGCACTTTTCTGATGATCATCCTCTATCCGGTCGGGATCGATCTCTATCTGGTCGCCGTGCCCAAGATTGCCGATGCCCTGCAGGCGAGCGAGGCGCAGATCCATACCGCCTTCTCCATTTATCTGTTTGGCATGGCGGCGACCGTGCTGTTGGGCGGGATGATTGCCGATCGCTTCGGGCGGCGCTGGGTGGTGCTCGGTGGCGCGCTGATTTTTGTCCTTGCCTCGCTGGTAGCAGGCAATGCGGAGGGGATCAGCCAGTTCTATTTCGGCCGTTTCTGGCAGGGAGTCGGGGCGGGGGCGCTCTATATCATGACCTTTACCGTGCTGCGGGACGTGCTGTGTCAGGAGCGGCTGGCGATGGCGCTCTCGATGATCAACGGGGTGATCTGCGTGATCCCGGTGCTGGCGCCGGTGCTCGGTTACCTCATCCTGTCACATTTTGATTGGCGCGGGATCTTCGTGGCGATGGCGCTGGTGGCGGCCGTTAGCGGTCTGGTGAACTTGCTTCTGCTCAAGGAGACCCGTCCGGCCCGGCAACCGGGGAGTGGCGCTGCGCTGCCCTTTGCCCTGCTGCGCTCGCCGCGCTTTATGCTGCTATCCCTGCTGACCAGTGCCAGCGTGACCGCCATTCTGGTCTATGTCAGCGTCTCGCCGCTGATCCTGATGAAGGAGTTTGGCTTCACCACCGAGCAGTACTCCATCGTGATGATGGTGATGGCCGGCGTGAGTATGTCCACCTCTTTCCTGACGCCCCTGCTGTTGCGACGTTTGGGCAAACAGAAGGTGCTGGCGGTGGCTCATCTCTCCTATCTGCTGGCGGCGTGCTCACTGATCGGCAGCTGGCAGGCGGGGGGCGATATCCATCTGCTGCTGCCGGGGTTTGCGCTGGTCTGTGTCGGCTTCTCCTGTGGGTTCGGGGTGGCGATGGGGGAGGCGCTCGATGGTTGCCAGCACAATGTGGCGTTCGCTAGCGCGGTGCTCTGCATCATGCAGATCAGCCTCTCCGGCCTCTATATCTGGCTGCTGGGCCAACTTGGCTTTGCCCCGACCGAGATGCTGATCTGCGCTCTGCTGCTGGCACTGCTCAGTTACCTGGCTGTCAGAGGGCTGTTACCATGGCTCGCGCTTCGTGAAGTGCGGTCGCAGGGCTGATGGAAGATGAGAGGGGATATGCGCAATCTGGGTGAACTCGATTTGAACCTGCTGGTGGTGTTCAAGTACCTGATGCAGGAGCGCAGTGTGGCAGGGGCGGCCAAAAAGCTCTGTGTCACTCCGTCGGCGGTGAGCAAGTCTCTGGCCAAATTGCGGGAGTGGTTTGACGATCCCCTGTTTGTGCGGGTGCGGCAGGGGTTGCAGCCCACCAACCTCTCCCTGACCCTGGAGGAGGAGCTGAAGGTCTGGTTCCAGCTCACCGACAGCATCACCTCGCTCAATAGCGAGGCGATCCCAGACGGTGCCCGTTTCACGCTGGTGATGGAGTCCCCCTTCTACATCAGCTTCCTGAGCGATCTGCCCATGACCATCTACCAGAAGTACCCCCACTCGGTAGTCAGGATGCTGGGGTGGGATCACCACTCCCTCAACGACATCGTCAATGGCGATGCGGATCTCGGCTTTTGTGCCCGCGAGACCCATGGCCGCTCCTTGGCCAAGGTCAACCGCTTGCCTTATTACATCGATCACGAGGTGCTGTTCACCGATCGCCCGGTGGTTTTTTTGCGCAAGGATCACCCATTGCTCGAGCAGAAGTGGTCGCTGGAGAACTTTCTGGCCTGCCCCCAGATCAGCATGGTGTGGGAAGCGAACGATACCTGGGCTCTCGACAGTCTGCTGGAGGACGAGGGGCTGAAGCGGGAGGTGCCCATCATGGTCTCCAGCTTCGAGCAGGCGCTGCATATTGCCTCCCAGTCGAGCCACGAGCTGATTGCGGTGACTCCTTCCTACTGCGGTGGTTATGCCAGTCGGCATCACTGCAATCTGATCGCCATGCCGCTGCCGCTACCCGAAAAGCTCTACGCTCAGCTGGAGATCGCCTTCATCCTGTTGTGGCACAAACGGCACAATCAGGATGCCAAGGTGATGTGGCTGCGCAACGAGATCCGGCGACTCTACAATGACGAATTGCCACGCTAATGTGGTCGTGACGGTGCCCATCGATCAGCCGGAGTAATTTGCTCCGGCTTTTTGTTGTCGCATCGCCCGGATGAGCGGGATTTGGCACGACTGAAGTGCTGCGTCCGGGGGGCATGGGTTCAAGCTGTGTGCCATTCAACTCTCTTTATGCACAGATTGGCATTGGTTGCACGTCTCGAGTGAAGCTATTTTCACGAAAAAAACTCATGTGGTTTCATTAGAAAACTTCACTGACGGTCACTTTTAAAGTGTGATCGACCATTAAGTTCCTTTATTTGCAGTGATATAGCATGACTCCCCTTGGAATGGCGGGGTTAGATAGCGCCTGTGTAGTGTGATAGCCAGTAGAGCGCGACGTGAGCCAGCCCCACAGGTCGTCTGTGGCCGTGCCATGCCCCGGCTATCTGGCCACCAGCCATGAGTGACGGAGCAGAGGGGAATAAGCATCAAGGTTGATAGACCGGCTTGAGTAAAGGGATGCTGCAAAGGTAGAACCCGGAGCCGGCAACTGTACTGGGAGACGCCACTCACCATCCCCCGATAACCCGTAATTGAAACCGGCTAGATGAAAGACACCTTTCATCGAACGGGGCCCGTGCACCCGAAAATAGCCAGATTGGCAGGCTGACTGTGCTCCCCGTTATGGCAATGGCGGGCAAAAAATAGTGCGGCAGCCACCACCAGATTAATAAAAATAAATCTCAGCAAAGGCAGGTTACTATGCGTCCAGCAACAGCACCGACCGGGTTGTTACAACAACCCAAACCCTTCTTTATGATATTTTTCGTCGAACTCTGGGAGCGCTTCGGTTATTACGGCGTGCAGGGGATATTGGCGGTCTTCTTTGTGCAACAACTGGGATTTTCCCAAGAGCAATCCTTTATTACTTTCGGTGCCTTCTCTGCGTTGGTATATGGCCTGATCTCGGTCGGCGGCTATGTCGGCGACCATGTGCTCGGCACCAAGCGCACCATGGTGCTGGGGGCCGTGGTGCTGGTGATAGGCTACTTTATGACCGGCCTCTCTATCTACAATCCCGACCTGATTTTCTATGCGCTGGGCACCATTGCAGTCGGTAACTGCCTGTTCAAGGCCAATCCGGCCAGCCTGCTTTCAAAATGCTACCAGCCAAAAGATCCGCGGCTGGATGGGGCGTTTACCCTGTTCTATATGTCGATCAATATCGGCTCCCTTATTTCCCTCTCGCTGGCACCGGTGATTGCCGATCACTACGGCTACACCGTGACCTATAACCTGTGCGGGGTGGGGCTGATTATTGCGCTGCTCACCTTCTTTGCCTGCCGCAATATGGTCAAGGATATTGGCTCCGAGCCGGATCACCTGCCACTGAATTACAGCAAGCTGCTGCTGGTTATATTGGGCTCGGTAGCCATGGTCTTCTTTTGCGCCTGGCTGATGCACCATGTGGTGATCGCCAATATGGTGCTGATGACGGTGACCATCGCCGTGGTGATCTTCTTCTTTCGCGAGGCATTCAGGCTCGACACAGTGGACCGCAACAAGATGTATGTGGCCTTCGTGCTGATGCTGGAGGCGGTGCTCTTCTATGTGCTGTATGCCCAGATGCCGACGTCTCTGAACTTCTTTGCCATCAACAACATGCACCACGAGATGTTGGGTATGAGCGTCAACCCCATCAGCTTCCAGGCGCTCAACCCCTTCTGGGTGGTGGTGGGTAGCCCGGTACTCGCGATGATCTATACCCGAATGGGCAGCAAGGGGCGGGATCTCACCATGCCGCTCAAGTTCACCCTCGGGATGTTCTTCTGCTCGCTGGGCTTTCTGACGGCGGCAGCATCCGGCTGGTGGTTTGCCGATGAGCAGGGGCTAACCTCCCCCTGGTTTATGGTGCTTATCTACCTGTTCCAGAGTCTGGGCGAGCTGATGATCAGTGCGCTGGGACTGGCGATGGTCGCCGCGCTGGTGCCACAACGCCTGATGGGCTTCATTCTCGGAATGTGGTTCCTGACTCAAGCGATGGCGTCCCTGCTGGGTGGCTATGTGGCGACCTTTACCGCCGTGCCGCAAGGTGTGACGGATCCGCTGCAAACTTTGCCCATTTACACCGGCGTATTTGGCAAGATCGGGATGGCGACCCTGCTGATTGCGGTGGTGATGGGGCTGATGGTGCCCTGGCTCAACCGGATGATGAATGCGACGCCGACAGAGGTCGAGGGGCTGGTGGCGGGTCAATCACAGGCGTAATGAGGGGAGGATAGTGCGAGACAAGGCAAGGGCTGCGACCCTTGCCTTGCTGTTGATGGCTTAGTTGTACTGCTCTTCCATCCAGGCTTCGACGATCAGCTGCGCCGATACCCCGTCCACACTGCCTTTCTCCAGCGCGCGATAGCCGCCTCGCTCAAACAGCCGGGCGCGGGCATCTGTGGTGGTGAGTCGCTCATCCTTGAACTCCACCGGCTTGCCGAAACGGCCATGCAGCCGGTTGCCGAATTTGCGAGCCCGTACCGTGATCTCCTGATCGGTGCCATCCATGTTCAGCGGCAGACCGACCACCAGCAGATCCGGTTGCCACTCCTTGAGCAGCTTCTCAATCTCGTCCCAGTTGGGGATGCCGTCGTTGGCCTTGAGGGCGCGCAGAGGCTGGGCTGTGCCAGTCAGCTCCTGACCGATGGCGACGCCAATGCTCTTGGTGCCATAGTCAAAGCCCATGATGCTGCGTGATGACATAACTGATAAATCCTCGAAATAGAGAGCGGAGCGGGCCAGCCGATCAGCTGTGGCCGATGTCGCTGGAGAGGTGAACCGGGTTCACCCCTATGCTGGCGGCAGCTTGCTGCCAACGTTTGTGAATGGGGGTCTTGAACACCAGAGCCGGATTGGGGGGGATCACCAGCCAGGCGCCATCCACCAGCTCCTGCTCCAGCTGCCCGGCGCTCCAGCCGGCATAACCAAGGGCCACCAGCCAATGGGCAGGGGCCTCGCTTGTACCCAGAGTTTCCAGAATATCCTTGGAGGTGGTCACCATCATCTCATCCCCCACCTGCAGGGTGGAGTTGAAGCCGGGTCGGAAGCTGTGCAGCACGAAGCCGCGATCGGCGTGAACCGGCCCCCCTTGCAGCACCGGCTGCTTGAGTTCCGGGTTGTTGGGCGGATTGAGCTGGAGCTGGGTCAGCATGGTTTCCAGCGACATCTCGACCGGAATGTTGACGACCAGTCCCATGGCGCCCTCTTCGTTGTGCTCGCACAGATAGACCAGCGAGCGCTCGAAGTAGGGATCCGTCAGGCTTGGCATGGCAAGCAGGAAGTGATTTTGCAGTGTTTGCATAGAGGCCAAATAGTGCAAAGGTATTTGAGGTCAATTATGGCAGTTGATCCCCATGGGAAAAACCGCTTTTTGGGCTGGGCGAGATCCCGCCCCTTTCCGGATCGCCTTGAAACAGAGAGGGTGGCGCTGGGCCACCCTCTCTGTTTTGGGGCTTGTCGGGGGCGGGTTACCCCTGAACAGGCCGGTTTAGCCTGCCTGGCGATTATTTGTCCAGCCGACGCTCGATGGCATCCATCAACATGCCGGTGATGTGCACATCGAAGGCCGCTTCAATCTCGCGAATGCAGGTCGGGCTGGTGACGTTAATCTCGGTCAGGCGATCGCCGATGATATCGAGGCCAACGAAGATAAGGCCCTTCTCTTTCAACGTCGGGCCCACCGCACGGGCGATGGCCCAGTCAGCTTCGCTCAGGGGGCGCGCTTCACCGCGGCCACCGGCTGCCAGATTGCCACGGGTTTCGCCTTGCGCCGGAATACGGGCGAGGCAGTAGGGAACCGGTTCACCGTCCACCACCAGCACCCGCTTGTCGCCATCCTTGATGGCGGGCAGATAGGTCTGCGCCATGCAGTACTGGCTGCCGTGGGCGGTCAGGGTCTCGATAATCACGCCGACGTTGGCGTCATCTTCCTTCATGCGGAAGATGGAGGCGCCGCCCATGCCATCCAAGGGCTTCAAGATCACGTCTTTGTGCTTCGCGTGGAAGGCGCGCAGCTTGTCGGCGCGGCGGGTCACCAGCGTGGTCGGGGTGTGCTCGGCAAACCAGGCGGTGTAGAGCTTCTCGTTGGCGTCGCGCAGGCTCTGCGGCTTGTTGACGATGAGGCAACCCTCATCCTCGGCCCGCTCCAGCATGTAGGTGGCGTAGATAAATTCGGTGTCGAACGGCGGATCCTTGCGCATCAGGATCACATCGAGGTTGGAGAGGGGCTGATCCACCACCTCGCCCAGGGTGTACCAGTCGGCATAGTCATATTTGACGGTGAGCGGGCGCATGGTGCCAAAGGCGCGACCGGCTTCCATGTAGAGATCCTTCATCTCCAGATAGAAGAGCTCATAGCCGCGCTTTTGCGCCTCTTCGAGCATGGCAAAGCTGGAATCTTTCTTGATGTTGATGGCCGAGATGGGGTCCATCACGATGCCGAGTTTAATGGTCATCCGCTGTTCCTTCTTAATGGCTCGATAGGGTTGTAGGGTCGATTAGCGCAGCGTAATCGGCCGCTTGCGGCTGCGTCGATGCAGCCATAGGGTTGATTGATGCGGCCGATAGTATCAAGCGAGATCGCCGAAGCGGCACTGCAGCGCAGTAATCGCAGTCAGGGCGGCGGTTTCGGTGCGCAGCACCCGCGGCCCCAGCAGCATCTCTTTGAAATCTTCCTGCACGGTACGGGCGATCTCGTCGCTCGACAAGCCCCCTTCCGGGCCAATCAGCAGGCGCACGCCGTGCTCGGGAACGGGCAGGGTGTTGATGCTGTACTCGGCCCGCGGATGCAGGTTGAGCTTGAGCTCCTTGGTCTCTTCTGCCAGCCAGGCGTCCAGCTCCATCGGCATGCGCACCTCTGGCACCACGTTGCGGCCGCACTGTTCGCAGGCGCTGATCACCACCTTCTGCCACTGCTCGCGTTTCTTCTCCAGTCGATCGGCTGGCAGCTTGACGCCGCAGCGCTCGGAGAAGAGCGGGGTGATGCAGGTGACGCCCAGCTCCACCGATTTCTGGATGGTGAAGTCCATCTTGTCGCCACGGCTGATCACCTGACCCAGATGGATGGCCAGCGGTGACTCCACCGATTGGGTATCGCAGCTGTCGATGGTCACTTCCACCGACTTCTTGCCGACGCTGGCGATGGTGGCGGGATATTGATTGCCATCGCCGTTGAACAGCTCGAGCTGCTGGCCCGGCTGCATGCGCAGTACCCGGCCTATATGGTTGGCGCCGTCTTCCGACAGGGCGATGGTCTGGCCAACTTGCAGGGTGGCCGGTTCATAGATACGTGGAATGCGCATGGCTGCTTGTCAGTCTCTTGCTTGGAAACCCTTTATATCCTGCGGCGAGCAAGGCTCACGCGGCAGTAGGGAAGGGTTTCATGATTAGGAGGGGCGCTCCCCCTCCCCGGTCAAATGGGGTTATTGGCACTGCTTTTCAATAAAGGGATTGGTATTGCCCTGCAGCTTGCCGATGCGGCGATTGCGCTCGCACTCCCAGCTCTCTGCCGGGTACTGGCGATCCCAGGCTTCAAACAGTTTACGCTGTTGCGCTGCCATACGCAGCCCATACTGCTGGCTCATGTAGAGGTAGGCGCGGGCAATCTGGCCCCGTACCGGCCCCTTGGGTGGTTGCACCCGACGATCCTTGAAATCCACCAGCATCTGGCACTGACCGTACTGATCCGGCTTGCCGTTCCAGTCGGAGAAGCGGTAGTTGGCGCGATCGCCGTTCACTTCGCCAATGGCGGGGAAGAGGTTGTGCATGTCCCCCTCCATCTTGTTGAACTCGGGGCTCGCCTTTTCGCAGTTCTTGCGACCGCCATCCTGCCAGCACTGCAGCTGGTGGCCGAACTCCCAGGCCGGTACCACGTGTTCCCACTCGATGCGGGCGGCGCGCTTGGCCTGCTTGCGCGGCTCATAGCCGCAGCTGGCGAGATCCGGGCTCATCTTCTTGCCCTGATAGTCGATGTCACAGCCGCAGTAGAAGGTGGTGACCGCAGGCTGGCTGCGATAGAGCTTCACCAGATCCTGCTTGGCTTCACGAAAGGTCTGGGCGTGCAGGGGGGCGCTGAGCAGCGGCAAACCGGCCAGCAGGGTCAGGGCGAGGGAGGAGATGAAACGCATGGGATTCCTTGCAAAACGGGGTGATTGACGAACGATGGCGGGCACCCTATCACAGGGGCGCGACACAAGCTGGCTTACTGCTCTGGCTCCGGCCGTTCCCGCTCCAGCGGCTGCTTGCAGCGGCGGCAGTGGTAGCGGGCCTCGCCGCGCACCACCTTGTTGTGGCGGCGAATAGAGAGCTGATGCTGCTGGCAGTGACAGCGATAGGGCACGGTGCGCTGGGCCAGTACCGCCAGATCGAAGCTGTGGGTGGTTCTGGGCTCAAGGCCGAACACCTCCCGCATCACCGATTGCCACTGGCGGCCGTGGGGCAAGACCCGGCTTTTGCCGCGACCTTCACCCCACAGGGCATAGACCAGCAGATGGGCCACCTCGTGGGGCACCACCTCATCCAGAAACGCCTGCTGGTTGGCCTGATAGAGGGCGGGATTGAAGCGCAGCTCCCAGGTTTGCAGCCGCGCCGATCCTGCCGCCCGGCCCCGCATATTGCAGTAGATCCGAGGGCGGGGGAAGGTGCGGCCAAGGCGCGCCTCGGCCTGCACAAAGCAGGCTTCTACGCGTTGTTGCAGCAGGGCGACAAGCTGGGAAGGGGTGGCAGACATCAACATCTCGTCAGATAGCGGATAAGCAAAAGGGGAGCCAGGCTCCCCTTTTATCACAACAGCGAGCCTTACAGGCCAGCGGCAGAACGCAGCAGCTCGGCCTTGTCGGTCTGCTCCCACGGGAACTCGTCGCGACCGAAGTGACCGTAGGCAGCGGTAGCCTGGTAGATCGGACGCTTCAGATCCAGCATTTCGATCAGGCCATACGGGCGCAGTTCAAAGTGCTCGCGCACCAGCTTGACCAGCAGCTCCTCGGCGACCTTGGCAGTACCGAAGGTTTCGACGCTGATGGAGGTCGGCTCGGCCACGCCGATAGCGTAGGAGATCTGGATTTCACAGCGATCGGCCAGACCGGCGGCAACGATGTTTTTGGCAACGTAGCGGGCGGCGTAGGCAGCGGAGCGGTCAACCTTGGACGGATCCTTGCCGGAGAAGGCGCCACCACCGTGACGGGCCATGCCGCCGTAGGTGTCGACGATGATCTTGCGACCGGTCAGACCGCAGTCACCCATTGGGCCGCCGATAACGAAACGGCCGGTCGGGTTGATGAAGTATTTGGTGTCCTTGTTGACCCACTCGGCCGGCAGCACCGGCTTGATGATCTCTTCGCGTACCGCTTCAACCAGATCTTTGTGGCTGATGGATTCGGCGTGCTGGGTAGACAGTACAACGGCATCCACACCGATGATCTTGCCTGCGTCGTCGTAGGCGAAGGTCAGCTGGCTCTTGGCATCCGGACGCAGCCACGGCAGGGTGCCGTTCTTGCGCACTTCAGCCTGACGCTTCACCAGCAGGTGAGAGTAGGTGATGGGGGCCGGCATCAGCACGTCGGTTTCGTTGGTGGCGTAGCCGAACATCAGGCCCTGGTCGCCAGCGCCCTGCTCCAGCGGATCGCTGCGGTCAACGCCCTGGTTGATGTCCGGGGACTGCTTGCCGATGGCGTTCAGCACGGCGCAGGAGTCAGCGTCGAAGCCCATGTCGGAGTGGGTGTAGCCGATTTCACGCACGGTATCACGCACGATCTCTTCGATATCAACCCAGGCAGAGGTGGTTACTTCACCGGCCACCATGACCATACCGGTCTTGACCAGGGTCTCGCAGGCGACACGGGCCTTGGTATCTTGCTTGAGGATGGCGTCCAGTACCGCATCGGAGATCTGGTCCGCAATCTTGTCGGGATGGCCTTCGGAGACCGACTCGGAAGTAAACAGCTTTGCCATGATAAGAGTCTCAGCTTGTCTGGGTTATCGCCACAGCAATAACCGGATGAATGGGATGGTGTAGAGGTATCTACATCTGGACGTCTATTTTAATTAGCGCCCCCCGTGATTGCCAGCACTATTTTGTCGCGCAGTGTCCAATGGGTCACAAGCGGTGCTCTCCTATCCCGAAAGGGATGGGAATCAAACGTTTTTCTCTGGTTGCTTTGGTCAATAGAGGGCAAGAAAAGCGATTGTCCTCCCAAAGCCACTTTATTCATCCAGATAATATTTGCACGCCGCGCGCCCTGCTGGGACAATAACGCGCCTTAATCTTGGCCATCAAATGAAGCAATCGCAGGAGATTCAGATGCCTTCTCGTAAAGAGCTTGCCAATGCCATTCGTGCATTGAGTATGGATGCCGTTCAAAAAGCCAACTCCGGTCACCCGGGCGCCCCCATGGGAATGGCGGATATCGCCGAAGTGCTGTGGCGTAGCCACCTCAGACATAACCCGAACAACCCCAAGTGGGCCGACCGCGACCGTTTCATTCTCTCCAACGGCCACGGCTCCATGCTGCTGTACTCCCTGCTGCACCTCTCCGGTTATGACCTCTCCATCGACGATCTGAAAAACTTCCGCCAACTGCACTCTCGCACCCCGGGTCACCCGGAGTACGGCTATGCACCGGGCGTTGAAACCACCACTGGCCCGCTGGGTCAGGGCATCACCAACGCCGTTGGTATGGCGATCGCCGAAAAAGCCATGGCTGAGCAGTTCAACCAGCCGGGCCACGACATCGTTGACCACTACACCTATGCCTTTATGGGCGACGGCTGCCTGATGGAAGGTATCTCCCACGAAGCGTGCTCTCTGGCAGGTACCCTGCAACTGGGCAAACTGATCGCGTTCTGGGATGACAACGGTATCTCCATCGACGGTCACGTAGAAGGCTGGTTCACCGACGACACCGTCAAGCGCTTCGAAGCCTACGGCTGGCACGTTATCCCGGCTGTTGACGGTCACAGCCCGGAAGCTATCAATGCCGCCATCGAAGCCGCCAAGGCCGAGACCGGCAAGCCGACCCTGATCTGCTGCCGCACCATCATCGGTTACGGTTCTCCGAACAAATCCGGTTCTCACGACTGCCACGGCTCACCGCTGGGCAACGACGAGATCGCCGCTGCTCGCGCGTTCCTGAAGTGGGACCACGCGCCGTTCGTTATCCCGGCCGATATCGCTGCCGAGTGGAACGCTCAGGAGAAGGGTGCTGCACTGGAAGCCGACTGGGCTGCCAAGTTCGCCGCCTATGAAGCCGCTCACCCGACTCTGGCTGCCGAATTCAAGCGCCGCACCGCTGGCGAACTGCCGGCCAACTGGGCTGCCGAATCCGCCAAGATCATCGAAACCCTGCAAGCTAACCCGGCCAAGATTGCGACCCGTAAAGCGTCCCAGAACTCTCTGGAAGCGTTCGGCAAGCTGCTGCCGGAGTTCATGGGCGGCTCTGCCGACCTGGCTCCGTCCAACCTGACCATGTGGTCCGGCTCCAAGTCTCTGACCAACGACGATGCCTCCGGCAACTACATCCACTACGGTGTACGCGAGTTCGGCATGTCCGCCATCATGAACGGTATCGCCCTGCACGGTGGTTTCATCCCCTACGGCGCCACCTTCCTGATGTTTATGGAGTACGCTCGCAACGCTCTGCGCATGGCCGCCCTGATGAAGCAGCGCGCCATCTTCGTTTACACCCACGACTCCATCGGTCTGGGTGAAGATGGCCCGACTCACCAGCCGGTTGAGCAGATCGCCTCCCTGCGTCTGACTCCGAACATGAGCACCTGGCGTCCGTGTGACCAGGTTGAATCCGCCATCGCCTGGAAACACGCCATCGAGCGTACCGACGGCCCGACCTCTCTGATCTTCTCTCGTCAGAACCTGGCCCAGATGGACCGTACTGCCCAGCAGTTGGCCGATACCGCCAAGGGTGGCTACGTGCTGAAGGATTGCGCCGGTACTCCGGAGCTGATCCTGATCGCCACCGGTTCCGAAGTGGAACTGGCCGTTGCCGCCTATGAGCAGCTGACTGCCAAGGGCCGTGCCGTGCGCGTGGTCTCTCTGCCGTCTACCGACGTGTTCGATGCCCAGTCTGCCGAGTACAAAGAGTCCGTCCTGCCGGCCTCTGTCACCAAGCGTGTGGCCATCGAAGCCGGCATCGCTGACTACTGGTACAAGTACGTCGGTTTCGGCGGCAAGATCATCGGTATGACCACCTTCGGTGAGTCCGCACCGGCCGAGCTGCTGTTCAAGGAATTCGGCTTTACCGTGGAAAACGTGGTTGCGACCGCAGAGTCCCTGTAATAGCTGACCATTGGGCCACTCTGGCCCAATAGCCGGAAAATAAAGCGCCCTCCATCGCAAGATGGGGGGCGTTTTTATTTCTTACTACATTTTATTGGCTTGAAGAAAGTCATGCTTATTTTGTTTAAAAATCTGTATAGTATTTCCATTTTTTGACCTCTAGTAATATTGTGTTGTTAGATCAGGAGCATAAGATGGGAGGATTTAAGTGTTATTTGAAAAACCTAATATAAAAAGACCTATTTCTTTAGATACTGTTTGTTTATTTCTAGTTGTTGTCATTGCAACGGCATATATAACCTATGGCGTTTGTGTAGTTTATGGTTTGGTTGGTACCTTTGACAGTAGCTATAAAATAACATTCTTGGACATTATTAATGGTTTTGCCCAAATAGCGACCTCATTAGCTTTCGGATTAGCATTGCTGCAATATAGAAAAAGTGTCATTCAACAAAGACAGCTTATTATTGCTTCGGAGGCAAGAGTACAAATAGATAAAATGGTCGTGGTTATTGAAAACATCAAAGTGGGTAATGACAGCAATTTAATTAATCTTGACCAGTCAATGACTCAGTTGTCAAACATAGCAAATAACTTCGATGAACTATATAGTGCGATGAAGGAGGATATTCATAAAGCAATCGTGAGAATGCAATGGCAAGATATGCATTTTAACTATTTACGACGAGCTTTCAATGAGATAGACCCTATAGTAATTATTAGAAACGAATCATCGATAAGTGACGAAGAATTAGATTTAGCTATGGTTGATGCTCAAAAGGAATCAGAAAAAGTAATTGATGTTTACAAAAAGTATACTTTTTTAAAAGCATTGGTAAATCACCACAGTATTTCTGATAAGTTTTCATTTAAAAACAAATTCAATTCTTTAGATATGTTTGTAGTTTATTTTTTGAATGATAAAAATTTAGACTGTTTATTCTATGGTTTAATGTCTCATGTTGATATTAGAGCTTGCGCACCTATATTAGCTGTAGCTGAGCCAAGTAAATGGGCTTTGGAAAAAATCCCAAATAGATAAACAAAGTTAATTTGTAGAATAGATTGGTGAAGCGTAATCGGACGCTCGCGTTCTTTAAGACAATGCCATAAAAATAATATCCCTTCCTGTTACCTAAAAAGAGACCGGCATTTAGCCGGTCTCTTTTTATTTATCGCAACCCTTACGCCTGCGGCGGGGTACTTTCCGCATTGGACATCACAGCATCAATTTGCACCAGGGCACCGGCGGGCAGTTCGCTGACTCCGAATACGGTGCGGGCAGGCAGATAACCCGGGAAGTATTTGGTGTAGATGGCGTTGACCGCATCCAGATCGGCGATATTGCCGAGCTGGATATTGACCTTGACGATATCGTCCATCACATGGCCGATGCTCTCCACAATCGCTTTGATATTGCTGAGGCACTGGGCCGTCTGCTCCTTGATGCAGCCAGCCAGGATCTTGCCGGTGGCAGGGTCAATCGGCAGTTGGGCAGAGAGATGGTTGTAGTGGGAGAAGGCGACGGTCTGGCAATGGAGCGGGCTGCGCGGTGCCTTGTCGGTATTGCGGGCACGGATCACCAGATTGTGACGGTCTTCCACCAGTTGCGGCGGGGTGCCGTCACCGTGGGAGATGACCGCATCCATCTGCACCCGAGCCCCCATGGGCAGGGCGGCGGCACTGACCACCGAGCGGGCGGGCAGATAGGCGACGGCGCGGGCAATGGCGGAGTCGGGGAAGAAGGTGGTGTAGACCTCGTTGACGGCTTCCAGATCGGCCAGATCGGTCAGATAGACGGTAACCTTGACGATATCGTCAAACGGCACGTCGATGCTCTCCAGCACCGCCTTGATATTGCGCAGGCACTGGCCCGCCTGCTCCTTGATGCCACCGGCAACCAGCTGGCCCGAGGCGGCATCGACCGGCAGCTGGGCGCCGATATTGTTGTAGTGGGAGAAGGCCACGGTGTGGGTGGAGAGCGGATTGTGCGGCGCCTTGTCACTGTTGCGGGCCAGTTTAATCAGCGGGCAAGGATCTTGCGGGAAGGTACCTTCGCCGTTGGAGATGATGGCATCGATCTGCACCAGCGCGCCCAGCGGCAGGGCGGCGACGGCGAGGGTGGTGCGGGTCGGCAGATAGCCCGGGAAGAATTCGCGATAGACGGCGTTGACCGCCTCAAGATCCGCCATCTCTTTCAGGAAGATGGTCGCTTTCACCATATCGTCCATCACATGGCCGATGCTCTCGATGATCGCCTTGAGGTTGCTCAGGCACTGTCTGGCCTGCGCGGTGACATCGCCACTCACCATCTTGCCGGTGGCGGGATCGACCGGCAGCTGGGCGGAGATATTGTTGTAATGAGAAAACGCCACCGTTTGGGTGCAGGGGCCCAGATCCTGGGGTGCATGGGGGGTATTTCTTGCCGACTTGATGATGGTGCCATTCATAGATATGCCTCTTTTTAATATTTGTTGTTCATTCAGGTACAGGTTTACCCCATCTTGTTGTGCGCCACGGCCACTACGCCAGCGACGGCATCCCCGGTTATTATTTGTGATCCACTCAATTACTGAGAGGAATAAGGGAGAAGAGGACAGGGTAGATATTTCAGACGCTGCGATTCTATGAGTGGCTATCAGGGGTTGCAAACCGCTGATTGCATTTCTATGAGATGGCTCAATGGGCGCAAATTTAATCATATTGCTATTCAATTCACCCGAAATAGGAGCCAATTTGTGTGCAAATGGTGCCGAACCGGCGGACAGCCTTGTCCTGACTGGGTTTGCCCTCCCCCTCTTCGGGGTATTGGCGTGTGAATAAAGGGTTAATATTATGCACCGATGTGCAAATAATGCATATTATGGTGCATGGATATCTGTTTTCAGATTTTTTAAGGGGCTATGAAAATTCCCGTGAATATGCATATCCACCTTATTAAAGATACCTCTGGAATATAATTCACGGCTTTTGCATTCCTCTCTGTTAATGATTATTCCGGCATACTCGATGACACCTTGCTGGCAGCCGGGATCTGTTATTAGCGCCATAAAATGCTATGCCATGAATTTGCACGGCGGATCTGCTCCTGCTGCACAGGAGTGGGGAGCATGGCGTTGGCGTTGGCGTTGGCGTTGGCGTGACGCTGTGCGGGAGCGGTGGTGCTGGATGAGAGGTAGCGTTGGATGAGGGGCGGTGGTGGCAATACGCGTCTCTTCACTCCGGTTGCATCACCCGATGGGTGGGGTTGCCCCGCGTCGTCGCTTTTTCCACTTTTTGAGAGTTTGTCCTATCTGCCCCTCATCGGTGGCTGGTTGTGATGATTGGGATGGTTTTCAGGGCTCGGGAACAGCTCAGGTGACTTCGCAGGAATAAAGTTCAATGTACTGTTTTTAAAGGAAAATGCGTCAAAAAATGGATTTATCGACCGCTTTCTATGGTTTCTTGATGAAACTGTTAATTAGTGGCGTGATTGCGAGTCAGGTCGCTTTTTTCAATCGCTATTAATCGTATGATTAATAAGGTAATCAAGGAGCCCTGACGGAGAGCATCGATGCACCGGCAGGCCATTGCCCAGGATTGGCAAGCGAGATCGCGTCGCGATCATCATTACCTGACTGTGGAGGATTTATGCTGGGTTTCGTTCTGGGCGATATGTATTGTCAAACATCTGGACAGCGGTTACCTCCTCGCCTGGGAAAGAGCTTTCCCATTCCTGCCGATTACCGACTGCGCGGCCGGGTATCCGCCGCCATCATGACCATCGAGAGCCTGCTCGATACCCCTTATCCGCAAAAGCAGTTTCGTGATCTGGTCTTTGGCGCCTTTATCGAGCGCCAGCGTCGGCTGTTTGGCGAACATGTGATTGTGGCCCGCATGGAAGGGGAGGAGGGGCTGGAACTGTCGATTGACCTCTCGTTTGTCAGCACCGCCGTACCTGTGGGCCTCTTGGCCATCTCTGAAGAGCTGGCCCTCGCCACGGCGCCGCGTCCCAAGAAGAGCCATCCCCACTACGAGGCGCTGTGCAAGGCGATCGACTGCATGGTGATGCTGATGTTTTATGGCAAGGTGATCCGCCAGCGGAATACGGTGTTGGAAAATATCGGCCATCAGTTTGGTTATCAGCCCGCGGCGACCCTGACGGTGCGTGTTGGCAAGGGTGGGGAGGATGATTACTACGCCTTCATGGTCAATATCATGACCTGTATTGCTCACTCCAACTCGCTCAAGGAGGCGCTGGAGAATGCCAGCCGGATGGGAATTCAGGAGCCCGCTTTCTTCTGCATCGTCGGGGCGATTGCCAGCACTCTGTGGGGCGTTCCCAGACAGTGGGCGTATCAAGCCTCACAGCTGATCCATCGCTCCCACCACCACTACATCCAGAATCTGCTTCGCTGTGAAACCCGTGCCGGGCGGCGCCATATCAATCTGGAGCCGCCAAAGCCCCCGCTGTTTGCACCGATCCGGCAACAGGTTGTACGTCTGTTCAAGGGGGCACACTGATCCGCAGCCCCCTTGTCATCACTCAGGCGGGATAGAGGGCACCCAGCACAGCCGGACGGCTGGCGCCGGTGACGGCGGGCAGGTTACCCGGCTTGCGGTGAACAAAGCACATGGCCAGCCAGGCAAAGGCAGCCCCTTCCACCCAGTCGGGGGCAAGGCCCAGCTCGGCAGTGCTGGCGATGCGCCATGCAGGCAGCAGGCTGGCCAACTCCTTCAGCAAGGGGGCGTTATGGGCACCGCCGCCGCAGACAAAGAGCTCTGCTTTCGGCTGGCTGGCACCGACTGATTCGGGCCGGGCGGGCAGTTGGCGGGCGATGCTGTGGCAGGTGAGCGCCTGCAGGGTGCGCTGCACATCCACGGGGGCGTATGAAGTGCCTGCCAGCTCCCCATCGAGCCAATCGAGGGTAAACATCTCCCGTCCGGTGCTCTTGGGGGCGGGGGCGGCGAAATAGGGGTGAGCCAGCAGCTTTTCCAGCAGGGCCGGGATAGGCTTGCCACTGGCGGCCCATTTGCCACCGGCGTCATAGCTGCCGCCGTGGGGCTGATGGCGGCGATACCAGCCATCGAGCAGGGTGTTGGCCGGGCCGGTATCAAAACCATATACCCCGCCCGGATTGCCCGGCAGCACCGAGATATTGGCGATGCCGCCGAGGTTCAGTACCACTCGCAGGGCGCCGGGTTTGGCAAACAGCGCCTGATGGAAGGCGGGCACCAGCGGCGCCCCCTGACCACCGAGGGCCATATCCATGGTGCGAAAATCGGCGATAACGTCGATGCCGGTCAGGGCGGCCAGCAGGGCGGCGTTGCCGATCTGCAGGGTAAAGCCAAGCTGGGGGCGATGGCGGATGGTTTGGCCGTGGCTGCCGATGGCGCGAATATCTTTGGGCTCAAGCTTCGCTTTGGTCAGCAGCGCGTGGGTGGCGGCGGCAAACTCTCGCGCCACCAGATTATCGGCTACCCCCATGCGGTCGATTTCGTTGTCGCCCGGGGTGCAGAGGGCATGCAACGTGCGGGCGGTCTCTTGCGGCCAGGGGTGGCAAAGCGCCGCTTCGACCCGCAGTTCATCCCCGGCGATCATCACCAGCACGGCATCAATGCCGTCCATGCTGGTTCCCGACATCAGACCGATATAGCGTTCAGCCATGTGTCTCCTTACATTGCTGCTTGAAAATGCGGTGTGCAGAGAGGGTGAAGAGGGGAACGGCTTTCATCCCATGCCACATGGCGTGGTCTTTGAGATCAGACCGATATAACGCTCAACCATGGGGCATCCTCAATGCGGACCGGAAAAAGAGTGAGAGAGACAGGATAGATAAGCCCTTACGCCTGTGCCACATGCCGCTCCCGGTGTTCCATCTCATCTTATGTCCTAAGGCGGACTCATTTCAATCCGGTTGCCTGGCGCGAGCTCAATAAAATGGGCTGGCAGGGCCTTCACCCTGCCAGCCCTGATGGCTTAGTTGCCGCGACCATCCCGCTTGTTCTGGGCCAGCTGCAGCTCGGGGTTGTCGAGCTTGGCCAGTTGCGGCATCGCCAGCTTTTTGAAGTTGGCCAGCTCGCGTCCGCTCAGGGTCTCTGCCTGCGGCAGGGTGAGGGTGCGCGGGTTCTTGTGAATGCCGCCCACCACGAATTCGTAGTGCAGGTGCGGGCCGGTGACGCGGCCGGTGCCACCCAGAGTGCCGATGGTCTGCCCCTGCTTCACCCGCTGCCCCTTGTTGACGGTGCGCTTGGAGAGGTGCAGGTACTTGGTCACATAGTTGCCAGCATGCTTGATAAAGACGTAGTTGCCGTTGAACTGGTTGTAACCGGCGGCCACCACGCTGCCGGAGCCCGCCGCCATGATGGGGGTACCCACCGGCGCCACATAGTCGATGCCGTTATGGGGGCGGATCTTGCCGGTCACCGGATGGAGGCGGCGCGGGTTAAAGTTGGAGCTGATGTATTTGAAGTTGACCGGCGCACGCAGGAAGCTCTTGCGCATCGCCTTCCCTTCCGGGGTGTAGTAGTTGCCATCTTCATTGAGCACGGCGCGGTAGGCGGTGCCCTGGTTGACGAACTCGGCCGCCAGAATATCGCCAGAGGCGACCCGCTCGTCGTCGCGGAACTTGTCTTCATAGACCACCCGGAAGCTGTCTCCCGGCTGCAAGTCCTGGGCAAAGTCGATGTCCCAGCCGAAGATGGCGGCCAAGTCCATGATCTGATCTTCGGTCATCCCCGCATCCACCGCGGCGCCCCAGAAGCTGGAGCGGATCTCCCCTTTGCTCACCTGTTCGCGGGTGTCGAGGGCGATCTTGACGTTGCGAGCGACAAAGGTCTCCTCCTTGCGGCTCACCTTGAGCGCCTGCTCCAGACTGTGGGGGTAATAGAGGCTGTGCAACTGGCCATCTTCGGTCAGCTTGAAGGTGAGCTCCTGCCCAGGTTGCAGCATGCGCAGGGGATCGCTGCCCTCGAGCTGGTCGATCAGGTGCAGATCCGTGGTGCTCAGGCCAATGCGCTGGAAGATCACCCCCATGTTGTCGCCACGGCGCACCTTCACCTGCTTGGTGATGTAGCGCGGTTTGGGCGGGGTAACGGGCTGGGCGGCTTCGGCCGTCAGCTCGTCGTTCAGTGTGTTGTCGTTAGCCGGTTCCCGCAGGGCAATTTCGTTGCCGTTTTCATCGACCCGTGTTGCTACTGCCTGTTCGCTGGGCCAGGCAGCCAGCATCATGATCATGATGCTCAAGATCAGCACCATCTTGCGGTGCCAGTGGGGGAGTGCGTTGAAGGCGTGCCAAATAACCATGAGAAGCAGATGAAGTCGGGCAGAATGGAAGGATTTTACAGCCTTTCCAATTGGCCCGCCATTCCAGTAATATGTTTGGCCCTGTGGAATCGTGATGGAGAGTCAAAAAATGTCCCAGCTCGAGGTGGCGCTAGCCGAGATCAAGCGCGGAGCGGAAGAAATTCTGGTTGAAGAAGAACTTGTCGCCAAGTTGAAGGAAGGGCGCCCGCTGCGCATCAAGTTGGGCATGGACCCGACCGCCCCCGACATTCACCTGGGTCATACCGTGATCCTCAACAAGCTGAAGACCTTCCAGGATCTGGGCCATGAAGTGATCCTGCTGATCGGTGACTTCACTGCCATGGTGGGAGATCCCTCCGGCAAGAACGCCACCCGTCCGCCGCTCTCCGAAGAGGCCATCAAACACAACGCCCTCACCTATGCCGAGCAGGCGTTCAAGATCCTCGACCCAGCCAAGACCCGCATCGAGTACAACTCGACCTGGCTGAGCGAGCTGGGTGCGACCGGCATGATCAAGCTGGCGGCCAAGCAGACCGTGGCCCGCATGATGGAGCGTGACGACTTCAAAAAGCGCTACACCGGCGGCCAATCCATCGCGATTCACGAATTCCTCTATCCGCTGCTGCAAGGCTATGACTCGGTCGCGCTGAAGGCGGACGTTGAGCTCGGCGGTACCGACCAGAAGTTCAACCTGCTGATGGGCCGAGAGCTGCAAAAAGATGCCGGCATGGCGACCCAGTGTGTGCTGATGATGCCGCTGCTGGTGGGTCTGGATGGCGTCAAGAAGATGTCCAAGTCCGCAGGCAACTACATCGGCGTTCACGACGCTCCGGGCGAGATGTTCGGCAAGATCATGTCCATCACCGACGATCTGATGTGGAACTACTACGAGCTGCTCTCCTTCCGTCCGCTGGCCGAAATCGAAGAGTTCAAGGCAGGCATCGCTGCCGGTACTCTCAACCCGCGCGACGTGAAGATCTGGCTGGCCAAAGAGATCATCGCCCGTTATCACGACGAAGCGGCGGCCGAAGCGGCTCACGAAGATTTCACCCAGCGCTTCTCCAAGAACGCCATTCCGGACGAGATGCCGGAAATCGAGCTGGCACTGGAAGGCGAAGGGCTGGCCATTGCCAACCTGCTGAAAGAGGCCGATCTGGTGGCCACCACCTCCGAAGCGCTGCGGATGATCAAGCAGGGCGCAGTCAAGGTGGATGGCGAGAAGCTGGAAGATGGCAAGGCACTCATCGGTGCCGGTACCGCCGTCTATCAGGTCGGCAAGCGCAAGTTTGCCCGGGTGACTGTCAAATAAGCAGTACCGTCAAATAAGCCGTCGCATCAGGCAAGCTGGTCATCAAACCGGTTCAAGCTTGTTCAACAGGGCCTCCTTCGGGAGGCCTTGTCGTATCTGGGCGGCACGGATCTGGGCGATAAAGTGCCGCAGCACGGCACTGCTTGGGTGTGGCCGTGTCGCCAGACTGATACTGGTCATCATGCCGTTGCCCTCAATGGGGTGGTAACTGACCCCGAGCGGACGCAACGCCGCCACCGAGCTGGGCACCAGAGTCACGCCAAAGCCCGCCTGCACCATGCCGACGGTGGAGATCACCTGTGGGCATTCGGGCCCCAGTATCGGCTCGAACCCCGCCTCCCGACAGAGGCCCACGATGCCGTCATAGAGCCCGGGCCCGATGGCGTGGGGAAACAGAATAAAACTCTCGTCCTTCAGGCTGGCCAGTGGCAAGGGGCCAGGCTTGGCCTTGGGGTGACTGGTCGGCAGGGCGATCAGCAGCGGCTCCTGCTCGATAAGGTGATGGGCAAAGCCCTCGCTACCCCGACAGGGGAGCCGCAAGATGGCGGCATCCAGCCGATCGTTGCGCAGCGCCTCCACCAGTGCCGGCATGGTGCCCTCCTGCGGGCTGAGGGCTACCTCGGGGTAGCGCTCCCGGTAGTCGTGCAGCAGGGTCAGCACCGCGGGGTGGAGCACGGTGGAACCGGCAAAGCCGATCCGCAGCGCCCCCTGCTCGCCCCGGGCAATCCGCTTTACCTTCAGTTTTGCCGCATCGGCCAGCGCCAGGATCTGCGCCGCATCCCGATAGAGGCTCTCGCCCGCCTCGGTCAGCTCGACACTGCGGGTCAAACGGCGCAGCAGCGGGGTGCCCAGAGTCTCCTCCAGCTTGCGGATCTGCTGGCTCAGGGGCGGCTGGGCCATGTTGAGTGATTCGGCTGCGCGGGTGAAATTCTGCTTTTCAACAACGGCCATGAAGTAGCGGAGCGTACGAAGTTCCATATCGATTGAGTCTCAAAGTCATGGGATCAGCGTATTGGTGTTGAAATGTGAACCAAGTCACCATTGGAGCCGAACGCTAACAGGATTCAGGGTGGAGGTGAAACCCGAATGGAACATATTGCAACATCTGACAGTGCCGGGTGCAGCTGTGCCCTCGAAGTGAGTCAGCAGTTTTCCCGCTGGCGCAGGCAGCATGATGGTGGCGAGATCTACCAGAGTTCCCTGATGAGCGCCCTGCTGGCGGGGGTCTACGAAGGGGAGACCACCATGAGCGAACTGCTGCGCCACGGCGACTTTGGCCTTGGCACCTTCAACCACCTCGATGGCGAGCTGATCGCCTTCGAGCGCCAGATCCACCAGTTGCGCTCCGATGGCTCGGCCCGGCCCGCCCGCGCCGATCAGAAGACCCCCTTCGCGGTGATGACCCATTTTCGCCCCTGTCTGGAGCGTCGCTTCGATCACCCCCTGAGCCGTGACGAGATCCACCAGTGGGTGGATCGGCTGGTGGGCTCCGACAACGTTTTCGTCGCCCTGCGCCTCGACGGCCAGTTTGAAACGGCCAAGGTACGAACCGTGCCGCGTCAGGAGCCCCCTTATCGCCCCATGCTGGAAGCCATCGAACAGCAGCCGCTGTTCCGCTTTGCCGCAGTGGCGGGGACTCTGGTGGGTTTTCGCTGCCCGCCGTTCGTGCAGGGGGTCAATGTGGCGGGCTTTCACGAGCACATGATCACCGCCGATCGCAAGGGGGGCGGTCATCTGCTCGACTACACCATGGCCCACGGCACCCTGCGACTTTCTGTGGTGCGTCACCTCAATCTGGCCCTGCCATCGGATCCCGCTTTCCGGCAGGCCGACCTCAACCCCGCCGATCTCGATCGCGCCATTCAGGCCGCCGAAGGCTGATAGACAAGGAGCAATATCATGGAAAACAGACAGTGGAAGTGCGGTGCAGAGCTGGTGGTTCGTCATCTGGAGGCGCAAGGGGTCAAGCAGGTGTTCGGGATCCCGGGGGCCAAGATTGACCGGGTGTTCGATGCGCTGGAGGACTCCCCCATCGAGACCATAGTGGTGCGCCACGAGGCGAACGCCGCCTTTATGGCGGCCGCCGTGGGGCGTCTCACCGGCAAGGCGGGGGTGGCGCTGGTCACCTCGGGCCCCGGTTGCTCCAACCTCATTACCGGGCTGGCGACCGCCACCTCGGAAGGGGACCCCATGGTGGCGCTGGGCGGTGCGGTGCGCCGTGCCGATGGTCTCAAGCTCACCCACCAGAGCATGGATACGGTCAATCTCTGCCGTCCGGTCACCAAGTTCAGTGCCCAGGTCAACAGCGGGGCGGCGATCTCCGAAGTGATGGCCAACGCCTTCCGCGCCGCCGAGCTGGGGCGGCCGGGGGCGGCGTTTGTCAGCCTGCCGATGGATATCATCAACAAGCCGGTGCAGGGTAATGTGCTGGTGCCTCGGGAAGTGCCGGAGCCAGGCTGCGCCGATGAGCAGAATATGGAGCAGGCATTGACCCTGCTGCGCAACGCCGAGAATCCGGTGGTGCTGCTCGGCCTGATGGCGAGCCGGCCGGAAAATGCCGAGGCAGTGCGCGCCTTCCTCGACAAGGCGCGGCTGCCGGTGACCGGTACATATCAGGCTGCCGGGGTGGTGGACAGCTGCCACTTCGATGACTTTGCCGGGCGGGTGGGGCTCTTTAACAACCAGCCGGGGGATCAGCTGCTGGCGGGGGCCGATCTGGTGATCTGCATCGGCTACAGCCCCATCGAGTACGACCCCGTGCTGTGGAATGGCGACAGGGAACGGCGCATCCTCCATATCGACGTGCTGCCTGCCGATATCGACAGCAGCTACTGCCCGACCGCCGAGCTGGTGGGGTCGATCCGCGCCAACCTGTTGCAGCTGACCCGCATCATGGGCAATCCGAAAATCCGTCCCCCCGAGGTGGATCGGCTGCTGCAAGGGGTACGCCAGCAGCGACTGCGACTGGCAATGCGGGCCGACGATCTGCACGGCAATCCGGTTCACCCCTTGCGTATCGTGCGCGAGCTGCAGGATCTGGTGCGCGACGACATGACCCTCTGCGTCGACATGGGCAGCTTCCATATCTGGATTGCCCGCTACCTCTACAGCTTCCGCGCTCGTCAGGTGTTGATCTCCAATGGTCAGCAGACCATGGGGGTGGCACTGCCGTGGGCCATCGGCGCGGCGCTGGTGCGGCCGGGGGAGAAGGTGATCTCGGTATCGGGGGATGGCAGCTTTATGCAGTCAAGCATGGAGCTGGAGACGGCGGTGCGGCTCAAGAGCAATATCGTCCACATCATCTGGGTCGATAACGGCTACAACATGGTCGCGATGCAGGAGCAGCAGAAGTATTGTCGCACCTCCGGCGTCTCTTTTGGTCCCATCGACTTCAAACGCTATGCCGAATCGTTCGGGGCGGCCGGTTTCGCGGTGCGCTCTGCCGACGAGCTGCGCGCCACCCTGCGGGCCGCGCTGGCGGTGGAGGGGCCAGCTGTGGTGGCCATTCCGGTGGATTACTCCGACAACCCGGGGCTGATGGCCCAGCTCAGGCCAGAAGTATTGGCATAGTGTGGGCCGCGGTGTTGGCCTGGCTTGTTGTGTAAGCGCAAGCAGACCCGCCCATATAGCAAAACCCGGCATCAATGGATGCCGGTTTTTTATTGCTACGCGGGATGGGTGGCCTTAACGGGCCAGCTGGACGGCGGCGCGTGCGCGGGCCGGTTGTGGGCGACGCTTGTTTTTTGGTGCGCAGGCCATCTTCAGGCGCAGCCACTCGCGCCACAGCAGCCAGCAGAGCGGCAGGGTGAGCAGCAGCACGGTCGCGGGCTGGGCCATCAGCACCCCATCACGGCCCCACAGTTGCGGCAGCAGGAAGATGAGCGGCAGCAGCAACACGGTTTTGGCGATGGAGATGACCAGCGCCTGACGGGTACGTGCCATGGATTGCAGCAACACGATGCCGAACATGATGATCCCCTCCAGCGGAATGGCGCCGAGGTTGAGGGTCAGGCTGCTGATGGCGGCGGCCAGCAGTTCGGGATCCTTGTCGCCGGTATAGAGCATGGCGACCTGTCCCGGCAGCAGTTGGATGGTGAGCCACACCAGCATGCCGTAGATAAAAGTGAACTTGAGCCCCATCTCCATCAGGTACTTGAGGTTGCGATGGCGCTTGGCCCCTGCCGCCTTGCTGATGAGCGGCTGAATGCCGAACGCCAGCCCCTGCAGAATGACGATAAAGACCGCTTCGGTGTAACCGGCCACGGTAAAACCCGCCAGATCCTTCACATTGCCATACACCATCAGCTGGCTGTTGTGCAGCATCAGCAGCAGGCCGAGGTTGAACTGGGCAATCAGGCTCGGCAGGCCGGTAAAGAGCAGGTGCGGCATGGCGGGGAGGTTGGGTACCAGATCCCGCCAGCTGAGGCGAAGCCGCGCCCAGGGGGTAAAGAAGTAGCCAAGACCGATCAGGCTCACCGCACCCTCTGCCATCAGGGTGGCTTGCGCAGTACCGATCAGTCCCAGCCCCAACCGACCCACCATGATGTAGTTGAGGATGATATTGAGCACGGCGCCGCTGCTCACCAGCACCATGGCCAGTTTCGGGCGGCCATCGTTGCGCAGCAGATAGGGGACCGCCAGATTGCTGGCCAGCAACAGAGTGCCGCCGCCAATCCAGGTGAGGTAATCGCTTGCCTGTTTCCAGGTCTCTGTGCCCTGTTCAATCCCCAGCCCCAGCAGGATATCGGTGTGTGTGTAGTAGAGCAGCACCGGCGCAACGCCCCCGAGTCCGGCCAGCAGCCAGAGGGCGTTGACCAGCGCCTGACGGGCCAGTGTGTCGTTTTTCGCCCCTTGCTGGAAGGAGATAGCGGTGGCCGCCCCCATGCTGATCATGGCGGCCAGACCGATCAGCACCATGATGACCGGATAGACCAGGTTGATCCCGGCGAGGCCAGCGGCGCCGACATAGTGGCCGACGAAGATGCCGTCGATGAGGTAGTAGGCCCCCGAGACCAGCATGGCAAGAATGGAGGGGAGGGCGTAAGCCCAGAAGCGACGGGTCATGGCCCGTTGCCGCAGTGTTAAATAGGCAGACATATCTGTTCTCTCGGGGAGTTCGATTATCGAACAGATAGTCTAGATTAATACTTATTTGGTGATAATCAGGGTTTCACTTGATGAATTGCTGAGTATTGCTCACTAATCCGGGGTTTTGGTAGTGCGCCTTGAGCATGTCGATCAGGATGCGCAGCCCGCTGCCCAGCTGATGCCGACTGGGATAGAAGAGGTAGAAGCCGGCAAAGGTGGGGCACCAGGGCTCCAGCACGGTGAGCAGTTTCCCCTCCGCGACCTTTTGGCTCACCTCCTCTTCCAGACAGTAGGCGAGCCCCAGCCCCGCCTCGGCGGCGCCCAGATAGAGGGCCGGGGTGCTGGTGGTGAGTGGCCCGGTCACTTCGATCTCCAGCATGGTGCCGTCGGCGGCAAAGGCCCAGCGATAGTGGTGGTGCGGGGTGAGGCGATAGCCGATGCAGGCGTGGCGGCTCAGCTCGCTCGGGTGCTCCGGTGTACCGTGCTCCGCCAGATAGGCCGGGGAGCCCACCACCAGATAACGCTGGGGCGGGCCGAGGGGGATGCCGATCATCTCCTTGGGCAGCAGATCGCCATAAAAGAGCGCGGCATCGTAACCATCTTCAATCAGCCGGGGCATCAGCTCCTGCTCCACTACCTCCACCTGCATCCGCGGATAGCGGGCCAGATAGTCGATGAGTACAGGTGCCAGCAGGCTGTCGATGGCGCCGCGGGGGGCGCAGAGTTTGAGTCGACCCACCGGTTCATCGCTGTTGCGGGCCAGCTCGCAAAGCGCCTCTTCCAGGGTATTGAGGGTGGGGAGCAGCTGCTTGAGCAGCCGCTGGCCCGCTTCGGTCGGCACCACGGCGCGGGTACTGCGGTTGAGCAGCCGTACTCCCAGACGGGCTTCCAGCCCCTTCAGGCTATGGCTGAGGGCGGAGGCGGAGACCCCGAGTTCGAGGGCGGCCTTGCTGAAACTGCGGTGACGGGCGACGGCGGCAAACACCGCCAGTTCGGCGAGATCGGTACGGGTAATGGTCATCATCAATCAACAAAAAGGCGTAAGTCACAAGGGTACGCCAAGGCCGTGCTGCACACAATCCGCGCTAAACGGGTGGCTTGTTGCAAATATGTAGCTGCTCGCAGGCTATTGATTCCAGTGAAACTAAGTTGGATTGTTAAAAAAAACTCACAATAAGGCGCTTTGAGTGTGATCTTGGTCGTCCGAAAGGCGACCAAAATCAAACTTTGGTTGATTAATTCAAAAAAACGCTGTGATTAATAAGGGCATTTAATTAAAGTCAGCCCATCAAGAGTGGCGCACGTTAATCGGTTGTTAAGTGAGACGGGCGCCGACCCTCAGGGTCAAAATCTCGCACTGTTGTTTGTTGCAATCCTGTTGTCACAAGGAGTGATGGCCAGGTTGCCGGGGGGCGAGAGGTTAATATCAAGGACGGACAGCAGGCGTTCCAGGGAGATGGAACCGGGCCAAGGCCCGACCAAACAAGAATCCCATTTTCCTAGATGACAGGAACAACGTATGTCTGACATGAATATTGCAGCTGATGGTCGTTTAGCCAGCAACACCTCCCGCGGCGTCAACAAGGCCGATGTGGTCTGGATGCTGGGTCTGTACGGTACCGCGATCGGTGCCGGTGTGCTCTTCCTGCCAATCAACGCCGGTGTAGGTGGCCTGTGGCCGCTGGTTGCCATGTTGATCCTGGCGCTGCCGCTGACTTTCTTTGCTCACCGTGGTCTGACCCGCTTCGTGCTGTCCGGCTCTACCCGTGATGGCGACATCACTGAAGTAGTAGAAGAGCACTTCGGCAAGACCGCAGGCAAATTCATCACCCTGCTCTACTTCTTTGCCATCTACCCGATCGTGCTGATGTATTCAGTCGCCATCACCAACACCGTCGAGAGCGTGATTGTTCACCAGCTGGGCATGTCTGCACCTCCCCGTGCCGTTCTGTCACTGGCCCTGATCCTCGGTCTGATGGCCGTTGTTCGTCTGGGCGGCCAGGTTATCGTCAAAGCGATGAGCGTGCTGGTATTCCCGTTCGTGCTCACCCTGATGGGTCTGGCGTTCTACCTGATCCCGCACTGGAACGGTGCCATCATCACTGAAGCTCCGGCCCTGTCCGACGCCTTCAACGGTGACTTCATCAAGACCCTGTGGCTGGCTATCCCGGTAATGGTGTTCTCCTTCAACCACTCCCCGATCATCTCCTCCTTCGCGGTGGACAACAAAGGTCGTTACGGTGAAGGTGCCGAGAAGAAGTGCAGCAATATCCTGCTGGGCGCCCACGTCATGATGGTGATGACCGTTATGTTCTTCGTATTCAGCTGCGTACTGAGCCTCTCCCCAGCTGACCTGGCTGCTGCCAAAGAACAGAACATCTCCATCCTGTCCTACCTGGCCAACCACTTCGATAACCCGGTTATCGGTACTGTGGCTCCGCTGATCGCCATGGTTGCCATCAGCAAATCCTTCCTGGGTCACTACCTGGGTGCGCAAGAAGGCATGAACGGCCTGATGGCCAAGGCGCTGCGCGAGAAGGGCAAGAACGTTGACACCAAGCAACTGAACAAAGTTACTGCCGTGTTCATGATCCTGACCACCTGGGCCATCGCTACCATCAACCCGAGCATCCTCGGCATGATTGAAGACCTGGGCGGCCCGATCATCGCAATGCTGCTGTTCCTGATGCCGATGTACGCCATCACCAAGGTTCCGGCCATGCGCAAATACGCTGGCAACATCAGCAACGGCTTCGTGACCATCATCGGCCTGATCGCCATGTCCGGTATCATCTACAAGCTGATTGCCTGATAACTCCGGTTACCAAGTTGAATGAAGAAGCCGCCTCGCAAGAGGCGGCTTTTTTTATGGCTTTGTCCCGTCCTGAATATGGTTTACACCTTTCCCCCCAATAAATGGAGAGCCCGATGGGACAAGGTGTGAAACGGACACAGCGCGATTACTCGCTGACTTTTAAACTGGCGCTGGTCGAGCAGATTGAAAAAGGCGAGCTCACCTACAAACAGGCTCAGGTGCGTTATGGCATTCAGGGCCG